>CALWMO010000091.1 GCA_944381965.1 uncultured Butyricicoccus sp. | reverse complement strand
GAGTGATTTCATTTGCTTCCTTTTTAGCGTTAGCAATAGACTCTGCATAATCTTTTTTCATTTTAGCAGCTTCATTTAAATCTGCCTCAGCTTGGTCGTACATATTTTGAACTTCCTCTGCACGGGCTGCAAGAACTTTTCTAACAGGTTTAAATAGCAAAAACTTTACAATCAGAAAAGTTATCAGTGTATTAAACAGTGTTACAAATATATTCCAACCGCCAATACTTACAAATTCCTGAAATCCCACTGGGTTACCTCCTTCCTGAGTGGAGTCTTATTTTTGCAAAAACTAGATTAGAACTGGTTTACCAGTGGATTTGCGAAAATAAGAAGTAGGGCGATAACCAGTGCGTAAATACCAGTGGACTCGGCCATAGCGATACCAAGAATCATGGTACGAGTAACGTCTGCCTGAGCCTCTGGCTGACGAGCGATTGCAGAACAAGCCTGACCTGCAACATAACCTTCACCGATACCAGGTCCAAGACCACCAATCATTGCCATTCCTGCACCTAAAGCGGACATACCTGCTACAAATGCTTTTGGATCCATAATTTTTTCCTCCTAAAAATTAAACATTATAAATATTTTAACCATTTTTATCGGTAAAGCGAGTTTATTCTCTTGCTGCACCGACATATGCCATGGTAAGCATACTAAAGATAAATGCCTGAATACATGCTGCAAACAAGTCAAAATACAGACTTGCTACACCTGGGATACCAAGCTGAAACAGCGGAATAGGCAGACCGAGAGCTGATGAAAGTGACTGTAAAGCACTAAGCATCAGAGTTGAGATAACAAGACCACCTGCAATGTTACCAAAGTGACGGAAACTCATAGAAAGTGGAGTTGCAAGCTCACTTAATAGATTAAGTGGCGTCATAACAGCAATAGGCTGTGCAAAACCCTTTAGATAACCGCCAAATCCGTTTGTTTTGATTTTGTTGTAAGTGATAAGTCCAAATACGATAATAGCCCAGCCGAGAGTGGTGTTAAGGTCGGCTGTTACCGAACGCAGTGTGAAAAGTGAAGCGAGAGTACCGAAAACAGATGAGAACATAAGCGTTGCGATAAATGGAGAATACTGACGGCAATTTTTACCCATATTCTGGTCTACCAAACCATCAACCATCGTAACAATTTTTTCAGCTATCGCCTGTTTTGCTTTCGGAATTTTTTCCATTTTACTTGTCAGAAACAAACAAAGAATCAAAATAAAAGCCATAACAATCCAGTAGTTAACCATTGTTTCGGTTATTGGCAGTGCTGGATTATCGAAAAGATATGTGTATATCTTAGGGCCGTTTACTTCTGGCATAGATTTAACCTCCTTTCCTCTTAATTATGCCCGATGCGATTAGAATAATCTTCGGAAAGAAAAGCGGAATAGTTACAGCCACAGGATTTAGTGGAGTTAGCTTTATAACGCCTACTAAAAAAATGCCTGTAAGCAAATACCGCATCAGGTATCTACTCATTTGCATGCGACTTGCACGTCTTTCATCGCCAATAAGTGCGGCATGTACTGCACTTACTGCCATATTATAAAATAGAAACAGAGAATAAGCTGCTCCTACTATAACGCTTAGTAAAACTATAATATGATAATAGCCAAACAAGCTAAAGCAAGCATACAAAATAAATGCAAGAGGAATAAAACCACGAAGCATACGTTTAGTTTCCTGATTTACAACTTCAAAAACATCCATTATTTTCTCCTTACTTTTTATTTTGAGCCTGACTTTGAACAAACTTAAAAAAACTAACTAGATTTAATATAGCGGTTAAAAAACCCAGAATTATAAATATTATTATAATCCACATGCCGAGTGAAAATTTATTTTTAAGATAGTATCCTAAAAATACGCAGACTATAATAGGGGTTATTACCGATGCACTTAGAGCGGATACCCAAACAAGGTATTTAAGTGCAGATAAATTTTTCAATTATTTATCCCCCCTAATTATCGTCACACACTCTACAAATATTATACATAATTTTATCACATTACAAAACAGTTTTCTCAACAAAATAAAAAATCTTTTTTGGTGTTTGGTAAAGCAATTTTTACAAAAAATTAAAAGTCTTGACATAAAACAAAAAGCCAGATGCAGCAAAACTTGCAACATCTGGCATATCTTTTGATACTAGATAAACTTTTATCAAATATCAGATGTACTTTTTCATAGCCTCGGTGATTGCCTCCTCAGATTCGCTGAGAGCAACGGTGAAGTCTACGCCATGTTTTGCAGAGAAAGCGTCAATTTCCTTTAGGAAAGCTTCTGCAACAGCTGTATCCTTGCTATCTAGCAGCTTGTAAAGGCTGTCGATATATATCTTGCTGATATCGTAGTTACCAGCATGAATGCCAGAAACGAAACCGAGCAGACCCTTATAGCCTTCAACCATGTAATCGCTTACGTTTACAAGACGAGCACCATGGGAAATGTCGAACTTAAGCTTGTCGCCCTTTGCGATGCAAACAACACTGCCCTTTTCTTCTTGTACAGCATTATTTACAAGATCAATAATTGTCTTTGTTTTACCGGTACCAGTACCGCCAACGATGAGTTTAACCATTATAATTCCTCCTAACCTTTGAGGTTGTCTTTATCTTACCATATAACAAACAAAAATTCAATCATATTTATTATAATTTTTATGGATTTTTTATGTTTTTGTATTTATCCCTCAAATTATGTCTTACGATGTTAATTCTTTTTCATCAGAGCAAATCGCATAAATTCCCTATATATATCTGAAAAACCTAGCTTTTCTACATCTTCTGATGTTATAAGTTCTATCTGCATGATAGTTCTTGTACCATCTCTAACTGTTGCTGTGCCTACACTTTGCCCCTGTTTTATTGGTGCTGTTAGGCTTTCAAGTCGCTCTATTTCAAGTGTTATATTCCCCTCAGACTCTTTAGCAATTATAACAGGGTCGGTTTGTTTTGCCTCTATATTAACATTTTGTTTTTTGCCAAGCTCTGCTAAAATTGGTTTTGTAGCCTCTGTTAAATCTGGAGTATATGCAGTATAATTTGCAAAGCCATAATCTAAAAGTGTTTTAACTGCATTTGTTCTGTCATCTTTTGTTTTAGCTCCCATAACAGTGGCGATAAAAGTCATATTATCTCTTGTTGCAGCCGCTGAAATACAGTAACCTGCTTCTGATATATAACCAGTTTTTAAACCTATCATACCATCATATGTTTTTAACATTTTATTAGTATTTGCAAGCGAAAATTCACCATTTCTAACTGTATCCATCCAAGTGCTTGTGTAATTTATTATCTGAGGGTGCTTTAAAAGTTCAGCCGATATAATAGCTAAATCTCTTGCTGAAGTCAATGTTTTTTCTGTACCTGCATCAAGACCATTTGCATTTATAAATGTTGTTGACTCACAGCCTAACTGTTTAGCCCTCTCATTCATTTTTTCAACAAAAGCCTCTTCTGTTCCCGCAAGATGCTCTGCAACTGCAACCGCACAATCATTTGCCGAACCTATTGCAATAGCTTTTAACATCTCATCTAAAGTTAATTGCTCACCTTGTTTTAACCATATTTGAGTACCGCCCATAGACTCAGCATGTGCAGAGCCTGTAATCATTGTATCAAGCGATACTTCACCCCTATCCAGTGCCTCCATAGCAAGCAACATTGTCATAATTTTAGTAACTGATGCAGGCTGATAAGCCTCTGTACCATTCATTTCGTATAACATTTGACCATTACTATCATATAATGCAGCAGATTTTGCATTTATTTCGCCCATTTGAGGCAATGCTGATGCCGAGCTGTAAAACAAAGCTAAAGCCATTATAAGGCAAAGCTGTTTTTTCATTTTTTCCACCCCTTTTGCATTTATATTATAATTTTATGTTTTATCGCAAATAGATATGCTAAAATTCACTTCTTTTTATTGTTATCATATGTTATAATAATTCAAAATATTATAGTAAAGGACTTAAATACAATGAGCGAAAATATTAATGAACTAGAAACATGTCAAGAAAACAATGCATCTACTGAAAATACCGAAACTGATGTTTCTGTAAATGAAGTAGTTGATGAGATTGCTGAAGAAAACCCAATGACAGCTAAACGTAGACAGTGGTCAGCATTTGTAGAAGGCCCTGCTGCTGATTTTTTCACAGGCTATAAACTTGAAAAAATGATGATTGATGATGGAAGTGGAAACAAGGCAAAATTCAGCCGTACAAAAGACGACGGCATCAAAGTAGAATACACTTCTGCGGTGTTATTATAAAAAATTAAGCGTGGTGCGAAATGCACCACGCTTTTTTATTTATGATACTGCTATAACACGGATTTTACCGCCCTTATCTGCTGTACGTTCTGCATATAAGGTAAAGTTTGTATAGTCAGCCTTTGCCTGATTTAGTGTTATAAATTTACCAAGACCAGTTACATAAACCTGAACATCATCAGCGATATTATAATAACCTTCTGATGTTTTAACACCCTTATTTAAATCAAAGTCAGCAAGTTTAGCTGTAGCAATGCGTTTTAACTGAATACTATCAATAAATTGACGGTTTTGATTTAGCTCTGCACCCTTAGCCAAGCCCACAGGCTGACCGCTTATACCTACTGGTCTGCCGATTGGGTTATATGTCAGTGTAACTTGTGAATTATTAACACTATCATAGCGTTTTAGTGTTACAGTAAATGTTTCATTTCCATCTTCATTTTCTTCACTTGATACATAACCATAACCATAATTCCAAGCATCACCAGAAACATCACGAAGAATTATTGCAGTTATATTTCCTGAAGAATCCAATATAGTGCTTCTGATATCAGATGATTTAACCTCATTAAATGGAAGTTGTTTAACAGAGCTTATGTAAATTGGTGCACTATCATAGACTTGTTCAAGAACCATAACATTTGGTGATACAGTTGTTGTGCCAAGTTTGCCTGATTTAATATCCCATGCACCAGACTTTTTAGTAGGAGCTTTATAGCCTATAAGTGATAATTTATTTGTTGTGCTTTGTGATACAGTTACAAGCTTACCTATAAGATTTTTATCACTTTCTGCAATCTCACCCTTTATAGTCATGCCATTTACGAGACGAATTTGTGCATTTGTTCCGTCTATTTTTTCAAATACACCAGTCATTTCTGCACGAATTTCGCTTGCTGGATATACAGCAGCAACTGAACCATAATTATCAAGCAGTAAAGTTATTCTATCACCCTGTTTAAACTTAGCAAAAGAAGAAGTAAGTTTTTCGGAGATATCAAATTCCTTACCAAGCATAGTAATCTTAGTTGGGTTTTTAAATGCAGGTTTTGCATCATAATAAATACCTGTTAGCTTGTTATCTGATACATTTACTGTTCTTGTAGATGTATCTATTGTTATAACATCATATTTTTTGAGTGAATCTCTGCCAATTTCCACACCATTTTTGATTATCTTGTAGTCAGTTGGTATTGGGTTTGCTGTACTTGTGCCATATATAAAGCTATTTTCAGCTGTTTTTCTTGCATTTGTACGAATAAGAGTAATATTTCCGTCTGAATCATAATGAAGTGTAATTTCATCATTAGCAAGTAAATTAAACCAGTTTTCATCGAATTTGCCTACAGAGCCATTTAAATAAACCATGGTATCACGATTTGGCTTTATAGTAGTGCCTTGAGTCGTTTCGATTTTATCCGCCTGAACACTTGAAACAGTGTAACTTTCTGTTCTTGTGCCCGCCTCTGGTAAAATAGCAATTACTGAACCTGTATTTTTCTTGCTATAATACAGTGTTCCACGCATACCAATCATACTATCATCAAGAGTACCTTCGGTATTTTTGGTTATAATCTCGCCGTTTAAATAGAATTTAGCTTGATTTTCTCTTAAATCGGTATCTGTCTTACTTGTTGCAATTAATATTGCACCTTCACTGTCTGAACCAGATACAAGAGCATCTATCGGCTTTGGTGCATTATCTTTACCATTAGTAAATAAAGCATTAAGCAGCATATAAGCGGTATTTTCTCTGCTCATAACCGAATTTGCATAAAGAGTGGTATTTTGTGGACTTAAACCAAGCGACTCAGCTCTTGCCACATAATCATTTGGCCACATAGGGCCAATATCTTCTATTGTGTAACCAAGAGCAAGCAGTAACATCGTACAAGCTTCGCCATAGCTTATAGTGTTATTTGGTTTAAAAGTACCGTCTGCATAACCTTTGATTATATTCTTTTCTTGAAGTTCTGGATGTCTTACGACTGCATTTATATAACCTGCTGCCCAGTGTGTGTTTGGCACATCTGGGAAAATAGTATAACTTTTATATGCAGTGACATCTGTTATACCAAGCATAGTTACAAGCAGTTTGGAAAACTCTGCACGGGTTATACTCCTCTCAGGTGAAAATGTATTTGGGCTATCACCCTGCATAATATTAAATGATTTTAAAATATATGCTGTCTGATTTAACTTATCAGATTTAATATCAGTAAATGCGGCACTTGCACAGGTGCTAAAAATCGTAGCTGCAAGAAAGCCGCTTAATATTTGTTTTTTCATGCTTAACCCTCCTTTTTTATTGGGTGCGAAGTGCCTCGACAGGCTGTAATTTAGATGCTTTATTAGCTGGATAAATACCAAAAATTATACCGAGCAGTGCAGAGAATAAAAATGCACCAATGATAAGCATAGGGCTTGGAAGAACGGTAAACTGTTCTACTTCAGGCATCCAGCTTTGCTCGCTTAATTGTTTTGAAAGCATTATATTGCCCATTATTGCCGAACCGAAACAGCCTATTATGATTCCTATAATACCACCACAGCAAGAAACAGAAGCGGCCTCAATTAAGAACTGCGAAATAATATCTCGTCTTTTAGCACCGATAGCCATACGGATACCTATTTCACGAGTTCGCTCTGTAACTGATACAAGCATAATATTCATAATACCTATACCACCTACTAAAAGCGAAATCATAGCTACACCGCCCATAAGTAGTGC
>CALWMO010000090.1 GCA_944381965.1 uncultured Butyricicoccus sp. | reverse complement strand
GTTTATACAAATGCTAGTGCTTTGGAAAATAGCCAAAAGGTAAGTATTTTAGACGACCAGATAGAACTTTTGGAAAGTGCTACACAGATGATAACAGGTGGAAGTGATTCTGTTAAAATTGAAAGCATGATTACAAGTAAAATTGCAGAGTTATCATCTGAAATGCAACAAAGTGCGGTTTCAGGTGTGGATTCTAGTGTTACAGAGCTTAGAAATTTGTGCCTTCGCAGGGCAATAGACTCGGTTGATAAAGAAATTTTAATTGAACAGGCACAGTCATTAAAATCTGAAAGAAATTATTTAGAGCAACAAATAGGTAACAATAGCCTTACAATTTCTTCACCAGCTTCTGGTTTCTTTGCTGAAGTTGTTGATGGCTTTGAATCAAAGCTAACACTATCTTCACTAGATACTATGACTGCATCTGAGCTTGAAAACCTTAATCCTAATAATATAAGTACTGATTCATCAGATACACTTGGTAAAATAGTTCAAGATTTTCGTTGGTATTTTGCTATGTCTGTTCCAAATGAAAATGTAGAAGATTTATCTATAGGTGATTCATTGCTCCTCAGATTCGCACAGGTGAGCAGTGATATAAATGTATCTGTGTATGATATACGCAAACAAAAAAATCATGAAAACACTCTTTTAATAGTAAGTGGTATGGAAATAACACCAGAAATTTTGAGTATGCGTTATCAATCTGTAGAGGTAATTAAAAAGATATATACAGGTATACAAGTTCCTAAAAATGCAGTTAGAATACAGACTGACAGCCAAGGAAACAGTGTTAAGGGTGTGTTTATTTTGCCAGATTCAATAAGCCGATTCAAACAAATTGAGGTTTTGTATGAAACTGGAAATTACTATATAGTAAAACAAGGTACAACTACTCAAAACACAGGGCTTGTTGTTGGCGATAGGATTATTGTAAAAGGACGAGATATTCAAGATTTGAAGGTGGTAAAATGACAAAACAGCAGTTAATTTATGAAAATGTACAAGCTGTCAAGGAACGTATAGAAAACGCTGCAAAAAAAGCAGGTAGAAATCCAGAAGATATTCATTTAATTGCTGCAACTAAAATGAATGATGCTGAAAGTGTTAAAGCTGCTATTAAGGCAGGAATCAAAATAGCAGGCGAAAATCGAGTGCAAGAGCTTGTAGAAAAATATGAGCAAAATGCTTATGATGGTGCAGACCTTCATTTTATAGGCAGTCTTCAAACCAACAAAGTTAAATTTTTAGTCGGTAAAGTAAGTCTTATTCAGTCTGTTGACTCGGAAAAATTAGCTGGCGTTATTGCAAAGTATGCACAAAAAAATAAAATGTGTCAGGATATTTTGCTAGAAGTTAACATTGCAAAAGAAGCATCTAAAAGTGGTATATATCCAGAAGCATTGCCTAAAATTATAGAAAATTTGTGCAATATAGACTCCTTGCGTATAAGGGGTCTTATGGCAATTCCGCCAATTTCTCATTTTACAGGTGAAAATTTGTGTCATTTTGATAAAATGCGACGACTATTTATTGACATATCACAAAAAAAATACGATAATGTATCTATGGACTTTTTATCAATGGGCATGTCGGGCGACTTTGAAGACGCAATCTCTTGTGGCTCTAATATGGTTCGTGTCGGTACAGCAATTTTCGGAGCCCGTCCATATATGATTAAGTAATAAAACGGATTTTTTTAATACCGTTAAGGAGGAAAAAATAGAATGGCATCTTTAAAGGGATTTTTAGATTGGGTTAAAGGTGATGACATGGAGGACGATTACGAAGACTATGCACCGAATAATATCCAACAACAATCCAAACAGACTGCTCAAACAGCTCAGAATATGAGTCAGCAGCCTCAGCAGTCTCAACCTATACAAGAAGAACCCTTTTCTTATAACACAAATCCTAATTATAATACTTCAGATTCACAAAGACAAAATAGTAAGGTGGTTAGTATGCACTCTACAACTCAGCTCGCAGTTGTCCTTGTAAAGCCTGATAGATTCGAAAATGCAGCGGAAATTGCAGACCATCTCAAGGATAAGCGTACTGTTGTTCTAAATTTAGAGCAAACTAATAAGGAAGTCGCTCGTCGTTTAGTTGATTTTTTAAGCGGTGTAGCTTATGCAAATGAGGGAAAAATTAAACGTGTCGCTAATAGCACTTATATCATAACCCCTTATAATGTTGATATCCTAGGAGACCTTTTAGACGAGCTTGAAAGCAATGGTCTATACTTGTAATTATCGTGTTTTATTTTTTAATTGATATCGTAGCGACGCTTATAAGAATTTTACAGTTTATGATGTTTGCAAGAGCCATTTTCTCTTGGTTTCCTCAAATGCAAAATTCATCTATTTCAGAGTTTTTGTATATGATTACAGAGCCGGTCATTATGCCAGTAAGAGGACTGCTTAACCGTATTCCTAGTATACGCATGATGCCGATTGACTTGGCATTTTTCTGTACTTTTATCTTGCTTGAATTTATCCAGCTAATGCTGTATAACTTGTACTAATAAATGCTTAAGCTAAGGTCGGGGGAACTCTCCGACCATTTGTCTTAATATAGGAGGGATAACTTTATATGTTGACCGTTCAAGAAATACAAGCCATCAGCTTTGAAAAAGCTGTGTTTGGCGGTTATGATATGAAAGGTGTAGATGAGTTTATAGAACAAATAACAGAAACTATAGCTGCTCTTCAAAAGGAAAATGCAACACTTAAATCTAAAATGAAGGTGCTTGTTGATAAAATAGAAGAATACCGCAGCGTTGAGGACGGTATGCGTCGTGCTCTTGTTTCTGCTCAAAATATAGCTCAGGAAACACTAGAAAAATCTAAAACAGAGGCCGAGCAGTTGCTTACAACCGCTAAAACAGAAGCTGAAACAAGAATTGAAAACTATCGTATGCAAATAGCAAGCGAAAGCAAACGACTTGAGGAAGCTAAGGCTAAAAATGCAAAGTTTGTAGCTCAGCTTTCTGCTGTATATGAAGAGCAACTTAAATCACTTATAGCTCTTTCTGCATCGGATATTCTCGTTGAGGAAAATGCTGCCGCTTATCCAACCGAACCTATAAACATAGATGAGCAAAATTATGTTGACCCTAAATATGACCATGATTATGCTCAAAATGATAATAGTTATGCTGAGGCAGAGGAAAAACTTGATGATACTCAGCGTTTTACCGAACAAGACCGTAAAAAAATGGCTAAAAATGCTAAAAAAGATGGTCGATTTAAAATAATGGAAGTTCCGCTCGCAAGTAGTGAGCAGGCTGAAAAGTAATACTTTTTATACAGAAATCATGAAAGGAATGAAACGGTACAATGCCGCAGGATTACAATGCAACAATTAACCTGCCTAAAACGGATTTTCCAATGCGTGCAGGTCTTCCTAAGCGTGAACCAGCTTTTCTTGAAGGCTGGCAGCAAGGACAAAACAAACTTTATCATGATGTAATGAAGAAAAATGAGGGTAAACCTCTATTCGTTCTGCATGATGGCCCTCCATATGCAAATGGTAACTTGCACATGGGTCACGCACTTAATAAGGTTTTAAAGGACTTTATTGTGCGTTATAAGAACATGGCAGGCTTTAAAGCTCCATATGTTCCAGGTTGGGATACTCATGGTTTGCCTATCGAACGTCAAGCTATTAAGGCTTATGGCATGGACAGAGATAAGGTTTCTGTAAGAAAAATAAAAAAAAAGTGTGAGGAGTTCGCTCGCAAGCACGTTGACACTCAAAGAGAGCAGTTCAAGCGTCTTGGCATTTTAGGTGAGTGGGAGCGTCCTTACCTCACTTTAACACATGATTTTGAGGCTAAACAAATCGAAATCTTTGGCGAAATGGCTAAGAAGGGTTATATCTATAAGGGTCTAAAGCCAGTTTACTGGTGCCCACATGACGAAACCGCCCTTGCTGAAGCTGAAATTGAGTATCAGGACGAAAAGTGTTCATCTATTTTCGTTAAGTTCGCTGTTACTGATGACAAGGGAGTTATTTCTAAGGCTATCGGTACAACAGAAAATGTATACTTTGTAATTTGGACAACTACTACTTGGACTTTACCAGGTAACCTTGCAATTTCTGTAAACCCATTCTTTGAATATGATTTTGTTAAGGTTCCAAACGGTGAGATTTATGTGCTTGCTAAGGAGCTTACAAAGTCTGTTATGGATAGTGCAGGCATTGAAAGCTGGGAAGTTTTAGGCACAGTTTTAGGTTCTGACCTTGAAATGATTAAGACTAAGCACCCAATTATGGAGCGTGAAAGTGTTGTTATTTGCGGTGAGCATGTAACTCTTGATGCTGGTACTGGTTGTGTACACACTGCTCCAGGTTTCGGTGCAGAGGACTTCACTGTTTGTCAGAAATATAAAATTGACATTATCGTTCCTGTTGATGGCAAGGGCTATGCAACCGAAGACGCAGGCAAGTATGCTGGTATGTACTATGAAAAGACTACTCCAGTTATTCTTGATGACCTCAAGGCGGTAAATGCTCTGCTTGCTATCGAGGAAATTGAGCATAGCTACCCACACTGCTGGCGTTGTAAGAACCCTATTATCTTCCGTGCTACTGAGCAGTGGTTCTGCTCTGTTGATGCTCTTAAGGAAGATGCTGTCAAGGCTTGTCATGATATCACTTGGTTGCCAGCTTGGGGCGAGGAGCGTATGACATCTATGATTCAGGAGCGTTCCGACTGGTGTATTTCTCGTCAGCGTATTTGGGGTGTTCCAATTCCAATCTTTACCTGTAAGGATTGCGGAAAGCCACTTGTAAATGAGCAGACAATCGAAATCGTATCCAAGCTGTTTAAAGAGCATGGTTCTAACTGCTGGTTTGAGATGGACGCATCTGAAATGTTACCAAGCGATATCAAGTGTGAATGTGGTTGCGGTAACTTTGACAAGGAAACCGATACTATGGACGTTTGGTTTGACTCTGGTTCAAGCTGGGCGGCCGTTATCGGTGAGCGTGAAGGTCAGCCAATTCCAGTTGACATTTACCTTGAGGGTAATGACCAGTATCGTGGTTGGTTCCAGTCCTCTATGCTGACTGCTATCGCTACTAAGGGCATTGCTCCATACAAGACCGTTATCACTCATGGTATGATTGTAGATGAAGAACGTCAAAAGATGTCTAAGTCTGCTGGTAATGGTATCAGCCCTCAAGAGCTGACCGAGCAGTATGGTGCAGATATTCTCCGTCTGTGGGTTGCATCTGCTGACTATCGTCAGGATATGCGTATCTCTAAGGATATGTTTAAGCACCTGTCACAGAACTATCTGAAAATCCGTAACACTGCTCGTTATATCCTTGGCAATCTTCAAGGCTTTAATGTAAATGAGCTTGTGCCTTACGAAAAGCTAACCGAGCTTGATAAGTGGGCACTTATGAAACTAAATGACCTTGTAGCTCGTGTTCGCAAGGGTTATGATGCTTATGAATTCCATACCGTTATGCATGCGGTTCATAACTTCTGTGTTGTTGATATGTCTAACTTCTATCTTGATGTTATCAAGGATAGACTTTACTGTGATGGTAAGGACAGCTTAAGCCGTCTTGCAGCTCAGACAACTATCTACCATATTTTAAATGCACTTGTTCGTATGATTGCTCCAATTCTATGCTTTACTGCTGATGAGATTTGGAAGGCTATGCCTCACACAGAGGGCGATGACATGGGCAACATCATGTTAAATGATATGGCTGACCCTTGTGCTGAGTACGATATGGACGAGGCTACAAGAGAAAAGTGGAACCGTCTGTCTGAACTTCGTGACGAGGTTAACAAGGCTCTTGAAAATGCAAGAAATGAAAAGGTAATCGGTAAGCCACTTGAGGCGTGGGTTACTGTTAATGCAAGCAAGACAACATCAGACTTCTTAAATAATTGTGGTCTTAACATGGACGAGCTTGCTGCACTTTCTGTTGTATCTAAGCTTCGTGTTGTTTACAATGCAGAGCTTGATGATACAGAAAATGATATTTCTGTTGAGATTGAACGTGCTTCTGGCGATAAGTGTGAACGCTGCTGGATGTATGTTGATTCTATCGGCAAGAATGAAAAACACCCAACTCTCTGCGGTCGTTGTGCAGAAGTTGTGGGCTAAATATAATAAAGGGACAGTCATTTTAGATTGTCCCTTTTTTAAGTAAAGAGGTGAAAAAATGCTCATATTAGGTATAATAGCTATTGTTGTGCTTGTTTCTTTAGACCAGTTTGTTAAATATCTTACCGTTACTCATTTAATGCTAAAGCCTATTGTATTAATTGAAAATGTTTTTGAGCTTACTTATGTCGAAAATAAAGGTGCGGCTTGGTCAATTCTTGAAAATCAAATCTGGTTTTTTATTTTAATGACAGTTATTATCTTGGCACTTATAGCTTACGCTTTTTATAAAAAAATGATTTATACAAAGTTTGGTCAAATATCACTTGTTTTAATATGTGCAGGTGCAATAGGCAATTTAATTGACAGAATAACACATGGTTATGTTATTGATATGTTTAGTTTTAAACTGATTAATTTTCCAGTTTTTAATGTAGCTGATATTTGTATTGTTTGTGGTGGAATATTGTTTGTTTATTATATGATGTTTCAGCACGATAAATATGCAGAAAAGGCAGGTAAGAAATGACCGAACTAATAATTACAGCACAAAAAGAGGATACTGGCAAGCGTGTTGATAAATTTTTATCAGAACAGCTCGAAGAAATGACCAGAAATGCTGTGCAAAATTTGCTTTTAGAAGAAAAAGTATTTATAAACAATAAACCTGTTAAGAAAAATTATAAATTAACAGGTTCAGAAGTATTTACTGTGTTAATGCCAGAGCCTAAAGAGGTAGAAATTATACCAGAAAATATACCGATTGATATTATTTATGAAGATGATGATATTATAGTTATAAATAAAGCTAGGGGAATGGTTGTACACCCTGCGGTCGGTAACTGGTCAGGTACACTTGTAAATGCACTTATGTATCATTGCGGTGAACGTCTTTCGGGTATAAACGG
>CALWMO010000089.1 GCA_944381965.1 uncultured Butyricicoccus sp. | reverse complement strand
AGATAAGAACATTTCCTTCTCATCTTCCTCAAGTGTTGCAATGTCCTCTTCAAGTTTTGCACAGATAGGAAGCACCATAGCACCTTCTGATTTAGCAATTTCTTCAACTGCTGCAAGGCGTGCATTTTCAGTTTTATCGCCTGTAAATCCTGCCTCGTCCATGTTAGCAGCATATATAACTTTCTTAGATGTCAATAAATCGCTTTCGTTCATAACTCTTATAACATCGTCATCAGTGCCAAAGCCCTCAAAAGTTCTTGCTGGCTTGCCTTCTTCAAGGTGTGCCTTTAGTTTTTCAAGAATTTCTACATCAATATTTAATTTTTTATCAGCCTTTGCAGCCTTCTTTGTACGCTCAATACGACGCTCAATGTGCTCGATATCAGCAAAGATAAGCTCAAGGTTAATTGTTTCAATATCACGAGATGGGTCAACAGAACCATCAACATGAACGATATTATCATTTTCAAAACAGCGAACAACATGCACTACTGCATCAACTTGACGGATATGGCTTAAAAATTTATTGCCAAGACCTTCGCCTTTAGATGCACCACGAACAAGACCTGCAATATCTACAAATTCAACCACAGCAGGTATAACCTTTTTTGAATGGTAAAGCTCAGCCAGAGGTGCAAGTCTGCTGTCTGGCACAGATACCATTCCTACATTAGGGTCAATTGTACAGAATGGATAGTTTGCACTTTCTGCACCTGCATCTGTAATTGCATTAAACAAAGTGGACTTACCTACATTTGGTAATCCTACGATACCGAGCTTCATAATTATTTTATTCCTCCAAACAAATATGTTGTATATCAAAATTTCAAAACCTATAAAAAATTATAGCTTTCAGGTATTTATTATAGCGTTTTTTTTACTTATTCGCAAGCAAATTCCGACACAATTCATACAAAAAACACACAGATTTTCACTCATGAAAATACTTTATTTTGTAAATTTTTTATATTTTTTCGTTTTTTCGAGTTTTAATAACTTTTATATATATTTTGATGCCACTTTGATGCATTTATCACCATATCTACGTCATTTTTATACATTATTCGCTTGACATATCTTTTTTATAAGCGTATCATTACAAATATGTAAAACTTTTCAGAAAGGATAAAACTAATTATGGATAATAATCTGAGTTTAAAAAAGCTAATAAAACCAGTAAATATTAAAAAACCATTGCCAATTAATTTGTCCAACGAAATTTTTTTAAATATATACTTTAAAACTCAGCAAATAGTAAATAACATTCCCACTGTTCCTAAAATCAACAGATTTACAGCTTTAACCATATGTGCAACTTGCTTTTTAGTGCCTTTTGCGATAAACTTTAACCCTGCGTTTAACATAACAGTAAACGGTCAACATATAGGTTTTGCAAGCAATAAAGAAAGTTTAGAACTTGCAGAAAATCTTATTGAGTCCAGTTTAGATAAGTATGGACAAGCCGATTTTTCTTTAAATGACAATATAGAACTCTCTCCTTCTTTTTGTCTTAAAAGCGATATAAAAACAACCGATGAGCTTATTTATGCTATAACAAATTCAAGCGAAAACATATGCATGGCTTCAGCTATAACTGTTAATGGTGAAATTATAGGTGCTTGTGAACTAGCTGAAGATACAGAATCTGTACTTAAAAGCTTACTTGACGAATATAAGTCTAACCCATCTGATAATGCATCATTTATACAAGATGTAAAGGTTAAAACCCTTCCTGTTTCTATAGATTTAGTCATGACAAGCTCATCACTTTTACATAGCTTAAAAACTAATAAAAATATTGATATTCAGGTTATTTCTAACATGCAACGCACAGAATCAATACCATATCAAACCCAAAAAATAGAAAGTGACCAAATAGAGCAGAATTTAGTTAAAACCATGCAGTTTGGTAAAAATGGCATTGCTTCTATAAGTGAACAAGTGGTTACAATCAATGGTCAAGAAACTCAGCGTACGGTTTTACATCGCTCAGTTATAACTCCTGCTACCGATTGTATTGTAGCCGTTGGCACTAAATCAAACGGCATAGGCTCAGGTCAGCTTATTGTCCCAATGAGTGGCTATACTTTTACTTCTGCTTTTAAACTGCGTAATGGCACTTGGCATAAAGGTGTTGATTTAGCCGCCCCTGTTGGCACACCTATTTATGCTGCTGACAATGGTATTGTCACCACTTCAAAACTTTCTGATAGTTATGGCTACTATATTGTTATTGACCATCAAAATGGACTTAAAACATTATATGCTCATAATAGCTCATTATTAGTTAAAGAAGGTGATATAATCTCAAAGGGACAACAAATTGCCTTATCTGGCAACACTGGAAACAGTACTGGCCCACACCTTCATTTTGAAATACATAGCAATGATGTAGCTGTAAATCCAGAGATATTCTTAAACTTCGGAACAGAAACACCATAAGCATAAAAAAGACGTTTTACAGCATAAACTGTAAAACGTCTTTTTTTACTCACCTGCCATGGCTTTTGCCATTTCCATAAGTCTATCACCAGACAGATATGATGGCCAACCTAATAAAACTTCGCCCTCAGCTGATACAAATAGCGTACTTGGAAACGCTGTTACACCACAGCTTATAACACCCTCCATCTGAGTGTCAAAATACACAGGGAAAGTATATCCATTTTCTTCGATATATGCTCTGCCCGCTTGCTCGGTTTCCTTCTTACCGTCTACCGCATCAATCATAACAAAATTGATTTTATCTCCATATGTTTCATATGCGGTTTGAAAATCTGGCATTTCTTTCATACAATAACCGCACCATGTTGCCCAGAAATTTATAATTGTAGGTTTGCCAAGCAAATCTAAGCTTGAAACTTCATTTCCATTTATATCTATTAGATTAAACTCTGGAAGCATTACCTTTCTTCTTGTTCGCTTGATTGTTTAAGCTCATTTAAATCAGGTTGATTGTCTTTTGATAAGCTATTATACGCAGCACTTGCAATAACCAGAACAACAATCAGCGATACAATAAGCAAAACCGTTTTCTTATTTTTCATAGAATTCTCCTTTTAAATAACACTTAAAAATGATAACAACTTTCCAAAATAACCGGTTGCCATAAATACGCCTACCACAACAAGAAATAAACCACAAACCGTATTTATTTGCTTATAATGTGATTTTATCCATGTAAAAGCACCCTTAAGCGAATCTATAACAACTGCACTTATTATAAAAGGTATACCAAGCCCTAAAGAGTAACAAAATAGCATTAAAATACCTTTAAGTACCGAGCCATGCTGTGATGCCAAAAGCAGTGCAGAGCCTAAAAATGCACCCACACATGGTGTCCAACCTATTGAAAATACAAAGCCAAAAACCATAGATGGTAAAAAACCATGCCCTGACGGATTAAAATTTATTCTCATAGTACGCTCAAGCAGACCGATTTTTAAAACTCCCATAAAAGATAACCCAAAAATTATAACTATAATCCCTGTTATAATATTTACTATGTTTTGATGGCTATTAAGTGCATTTCCCACTGTACCTGCAAGTGCTCCCATAAGTAAAAACATAATTGTAAAGCCTGTTACAAAACCTATTGCACCAATGAGCGTTTGTTCCTTTTTTTGCTCGCCACCTGCAAAATATGACAAATAAACAGGTAACATTGGAAGTAAACAAGGTGAAATAAATGTAATAATACCTTCAAGGAAAACTATTAAATATTGCATAAACACTCCTTTCTGCACAAACATACTCTTTTCATAGGCAAAGTTTTATGCTATGATGTGCATAGGAAACATTTGCTGTTTGGTATAATTCTGTGCGTGCAATTAGCATATCACAACTCATAGCAAATGTCGAACACTTTTTTATACTACGAGGTGAAAAATTATGTCTAAAGTAATTATTGTTGGTGGAGGCCCTGCTGGTGTATCCGCTGCATTATATACTATTCGTGCTGGTCTTGATACAACCATTATATCAAGTGGTGTTGGTGCTTTAGGTAAAGCACACGCTATTGAAAATTATTATGGTTTTGCTTTGCCTGTATCTGGTGAGGCTCTTGCCATGTCTGGACTTGAACAAGCTCGCAGATTAGGTGTTAAAATCATTGAAGATGAGGTTACAAGTATTGGTTTTATGGACAAACTAACTGTTAAAACCACATCTGATGAATTTGATGCTGATTATGTACTTTTATCGACTGGTTCTCCTAGAACTGCACCTAGAATTTCTGGTTTGAGCGAAAACGAAGGCAAGGGCGTTAGTTATTGTGCTGTATGTGATGCATTTTTCCATAGAGGTAAGCCTGTTGCTGTACTTGGTGAGGGTGAATATGCTCTGCATGAAGTAAAAGAGCTTTTACCTGTTGCCTCCTCTGTTACTATGCTTACAAACAATGTTACACCTGAGATTTCACTGCCTGAAGATGTTCAGCTTGATACAAGAAAAATCGAAAAAATCGAGCAAAACGAAGAAGGTGGTTTAAAAATCCGTTTTGAAAACGGTGGAGTTTTAAACGTAAGTGGTCTATTTGTAGCTTTTGGTGTTGCTGGCAGTGCTGAGCTTGCAAGAAAACTTGGTGCCATAACTGAAGGTAACCGCATTGTTGTTGATGCTACAATGGCGACAAATGTCCCTGGACTATATGCTGCTGGTGACTGCACAGGCGGTATGCTTCAAGTAAACAAGGCAGTTTATGAGGGTGCTTTAGCTGCAACTGCTATTATAAAAGCTTCTAGAGCAAAATAAAAACTTTAAAAAAACACTTTTATTTTTAACATTTGTGTGATATATTAGTTTGCATATTACTCTTTTTTGTCTTTTAAGGAGAGGATTAAACTTGCATAGAACACGAATTCATATAGGTTATAGAACTGTTAAATCAGCTCTTGCTGTAACTATTGCCTTATTAATTGCAAATCTTATTAAGTCTAATATGCCACTATTTTCTGCTCTTGGTGCTATGAGTGCCATGAGCAGAACACCTAACGATTCATTAACTGCTTGTCGAAATCAGCTAGTAGGAACAATATGCGGTTGTACTGTCGGCTGTATCTTTCTTATGATTTTCCCGACAATACACCCTATGGTTATAGGTTTTGGTGTGCTTATTGTTATTTTTATAGGAAATAAACTTAAAATATATTATTCTATCCCGCTTTCTTGCGTTGTATTTATCTGCCTGTGTCTTTATGATGCTGGCTCACCGCTTTATTATTCTCTATCACGTTTTTTTGATACTTCAATCGGTCTTATAGTTTCACTTTGTATAAATCTGCTCATAAAGCCTTATAATAACCGCAGACGTATCTCAAATATGATGATACATTTCATTCAGGCTTATCCTGAATATTTAGAGCAGCGTGTTGTAAATCGACTTTATCCAGATTTAAAGCCTTTAAAGCGTATTTTAAGACGTATTGATGATGAAATTGATATTTTTGAGCGTCAAAAAATTCCTAAATATCCTATGCGTAAAGAGGTTTGCATATATCTTCGTGGTTGTCATCAGCTTGCACAAAGAATGTATGACGAGCTTAATGCCATATGCTCTATGGATTCAACTGGAATAGTTTCTTGTGAATGTTATGAGCGTATGAAAAAACTTGGATTGACAAACAAAGATTTAAATGCTTTCTGTACAACTGAGCCTAGTTTAACTGACATAGTGCTTTCTTATCATTTAAACAATGCACTTGATGCTTATGAATATCTAAATCTTATGCGTGAAGCTCCTGATGAGAAAATTATCGAAGATATCCCTGTTCATCAAACACATGATTAAAAAATCCGCCTTTTTATGGCGGATTTTTACTATTTATTCGCTTGTTTTATGGATAATGCTATTCGTTTTGTTTTAGCATCAACTGACATAACTTTAACATTTACTATATCGCCAACAGTTAACACTTCTGACGGGTGTTTAATAAATTTATCTGATATTTCTGAAATATGTACTAAACCGTCTTGGTGTACTCCAATATCAATAAATGCACCAAAGTCTGTTACATTTCTTACTGTACCAATCATGTCCATGCCGTCTTTTAGGTCTTCTAAATGCACCACATCACTTCTTAAAACTGGCTGTGGCAGTGAATCTCGAGGGTCTCGCCCCGGTTTTTGAAGCTCGGACACAATATCCATGAGTGTTGGCACACCAACACCGCATTTTTCAGCTATTTGATTTTTACCGTTTTTCTCAATTCGCTCTAAAATATCGGATAAATTATTGTTTATAACGTCGCTTTCGGTATAATTACACAGTTTTAAAAGCTCTCTTGCAGCACTATAAGATTCTGGGTGAACTGCTGTTCTGTCTAATAGCTCTTTACTATCTGGCACTCTTAAAAAGCCTGCACATTGTTCATATGCTTTTGGCCCTAAACCTTTTACCTTTAAAAGCTGTTTTCTGGTTTCAAAACGTCCGTTTTCTTCACGAAATACTGTTATATTTTTAGAAACCGTTTTTGTTACGCCTGCAACTCGTACTAAAAGTGCTGGAGATGCAGTATTTAAATCAACACCAACTGCACTCACACAGTCCTCAACCACACCATCAAGAGTTTCTCCAAGTCTTGCTTGTGGCATATCATGTTGATATTGACCTACACCTATGGCTTTAGGGTCAATTTTTACAAGCTCTGCAAGCGGGTCTTGTAAACGTCTAGCAATAGACACAGCAGACCTTAACGAAACATCATAATCTGGAAATTCTTCTGCACCTAGCTTAGATGCTGAATAAACAGATGCACCCGCTTCAGATACTACCATATATTGAATATTTCCGCCATATTCTTTGAGGAAATCTGCAACAAACATTTCAGATTCTTTTGATGCTGTGCCGTTACCTATTGCAATACAGCTTATATTATGCTTTTTACAGAGCTTTTCAAGCACTTTTTTAGACTCATCTATTTTTTTATGTGGTGGTGTTGGATAAATTACACTTGTTTCTAATACTTTGCCTGTTTCATCAACAACAGCAAGTTTACAGCCTGTTCTATAAGCGGGGTCAAAACCTAATGTAACTTTGCCTCTAACTGGT
>CALWMO010000088.1 GCA_944381965.1 uncultured Butyricicoccus sp. | reverse complement strand
CAGATTGTTGATATTGATATTGAAGAAGGTCTATCAAAGAAGAAAGACCTTAACCAGTGTTTATTTGAAGCACAGCAAACAGTTGCAATTTAATAGTTGTTTTATTATCAGTAAAAGGGGCTGGCAAAACGCCAGCTTTTTTACTTGAAGGAGGAGAAAAAATGAATAAAACCGTCTGGATAACTGGCGGTTCAAGAGGTATAGGTGCAGCTACTGTTAGAGAGTTTGCAAAATGTGGCTATAATGTTGCATTTACCTATCAAAAAACAGAAGATAAAGCAAATATGCTTTGTAATGAGCTTGCAAACTATCAAGTTATAGCGATTAAGGGTGATATGTCTGATAGAGTTCAAGTTGAAAACGCTTATAAACAAATTAAAAATAAATTTGGATATATTGACACACTTGTTGTAAATGCAGGTATTGCACAGCAAAAAATGTTTTGTGATATAACAGATGATGATTGGAATAAAATGTTTTCTGTAAATTTAAATAGTGCATTTTACACTATACAAACTGTGTTACCCGATATGGTGCATAAAAAAGAGGGAAATATTGTAACTGTTTCTTCGGTATGGGGTATAACAGGTGCTTCTTGTGAAAGCCACTATGCGGCAAGTAAAGCTGCACTTATAGGGCTTACAAAATCGCTTGCATTAGAGCTTGGACTTTCAGGTATTAGAGTAAACAGTGTTGCAGCAGGTGTTATTGATACAGATATGAACAATATACATGATGAGCAAACATTAAATGAGCTTGCAAATGAGTCTGCACTTGGCAGAATAGGCAAACCAGATGAAATTGCAAGACTTATTCGTTCACTTTGTAGTGAAGATACGTCTTTTGTTACAGGTCAGGTAATAGCAGCAACAGGAGGCTTTATTATATGAAAATCTATGTTATAAATGGCAGCGGCGGCACAGGTAAGGATACTGTTTGTGATATAACAGCTAAATACTATAAAGTAAGAAATATATCCTCTATAACGCCAATAGTAGAGATTGCAAAATTTGCAGGTTGGAATGGTGAGAAAACAGATAAAGCTCGCAGACTTCTTGCAAGACTAAAAGAGGTTTTCACTGAATATAATGACTTATCACTAAATTATTGTGTGGGTCAGGCAAATGAGTTTTTAAACTCTGATGAACAGATTATGTTTGTGCATATAAGAGAACCTAAGGAAATAGAGAGATTTAAAAAGAAAATAAATTGTAATACAATTTTAGTACGTCGTCAGAGTGTTACAGATGGAAAAATCTATGGTAATTCGGCAGATGACGAGGTTGAAAATTATGATTATGATTATATAATAGATAATAACGGAGATTTAACCGAGCTTGAAAATACAGTTAAAAACTTTTTTGAAAAACAGGTGATAAGATGAACAAAATTGCATTATTAACCGATTCATGTGCGGATATACCGAATGATTTAAAGGAAAAATATGATATTTACGTTGTGCCGCTTAAAATTCGTTTCGGTGATGAAGAGTATTTAGACGGCGTTACGATAACACCAAATGAGGTTTATGAGCGTCAAAAAACTGAGCTTCCAAAAACTTCTCTGCCTGATGGTGCATGGATTGAAGATACATTTGATAAAATTAAAAATAATGGTTATGAAAAAGTTATTGCTGTACATTTATCAGGTGGCATAAGTGGCACATTTAACCTTGTAAGATTGCTTGCAGCTGATTATGAAGGATTGGAAATATCTGTATTTGATTCTATAAGTGGTTCACTTGGTATAGGTCTTATTGTGCTTCAGCTTGCTAAATATATCGAAAATGGTTACACTTATGAAAAATTAGTAGAGATAACACCAAAACTTATACAAAATACAACTGTATTTTTTTGTGTGGATACTCTTGAGTTTTTACAAAAAGGTGGTAGAATAGGTAAAATTTCTGCAATGGCGGGTACTCTCTTGCAAATAAAGCCTATTTTAACATTTGCTTCTGATGGACAACTTACAAGTGCAGAGAAGGTTCGTGGCAGAAAATTGGCACTGGAAAAAATGGCACAAAAAATAGAGCAGTTATATTCTGGTGAGGGTGCATATAATATAGCAGTAGCAAACGGCGGTTGTATCGAAGAGATGAATGCTCTAAAAAATAGGATACTAGATTCACTTTCTAACCCGCAATTTGTTTTTGAAAGCGAAATTGATTGCACACTAGCTTCTTATGTAGGGCCAAATCTTTTAGGAATTGGATTACAGATTTTACCTGAATAAAATGATTCTAAAATGATACAAAAATTTTGTCGTTTTGTTACCACTTCCAGATATATATGTTGTATAATAGTGCAAAGCATAAAATTTAGTCGTGGGAGGATAAAATCATTATGAAATGGAAAATCGGTGCGGTACTTATGCTTATTGTCTTTTGCTTGGCAATAGTACCTACTGTCGTAAGTGGTGTTGGTGCAGGTGATTTAACCAATATTTTTTCATCAGCCGAGCAATTTGTTGTCGAGGTTGGAAATAATAATGCCATGTTGTCAGGTCAAAAGGTTTCACTTGGTGATGATATACAAAATGCAGTTTACAAAGATGAAAGCGGAGAGATAATGCTCCCGATTTCGGGTACAGCTCAGGCGATGGGTATGCAGCTTAATTGGGACGGTTCAGCACCTAATGCAACATTAACTAAAGATGATAAAACTTTTAGTGTTTCAGTTGTATATCCACAGATTAACGATACTAATGCATCTGTGTTTATGTCTGCTAAAAGTTTTGCTGAGGCTATGAGCTGGACTTATAAGGTTTCACAAAACGGATATTTTGCTGTTTTATCAGATAAAGAAACTGATGATAAGACAATGTCAAAACTTTGTGATAAGGCAACAGAGCAAATTGGTATACCAAAGGATATGTTATTAAAAAGTAGCCTTATCTTTAGAGCAGGCTCAGATAAAGTTATTAAAAATGGTGAAGAAGTAACACTTGAAGATAGTGAAGGCTTAACATATGCACCAATGGTAGATGGTGATACTTATTATCTGCCAGTAGATGCTCTTAAATCAGTATTTGGTGATAGTGTGTCAATAGAAGGAAATGTAATACAAAAAGATGATGTGAATTATATTTCTGCAAAAGAAGTCGCCGAAATTATGAAGTATACTACAGCAGGTAATGGCGATATATTTATGATGGGTGAGCTTTCTTATGGCAATGCTGATGCACAGGTCGCTGCACTTACAGCAATGGGTGAGCAGTTACCAGACCAAGCACCACCTATCCCTAAGGCTGATGCATATGTGGCTTTAACATTTGATGATGGCCCAACAGGTGGCTCAGAAGGCTTAACTGCAAGACTTTTAAACGGATTAAAAGAAAGAAATGCACATGCGACTTTCTTTATGTGTGGTTATAGAATAAAGGATTTCAATACACATATGGATAGATATTTAGCCGAGGGTCATGAGCTTGGAAACCATACAATGGACCACCCAGGGCTGTTAACCAAAAAGACATATGATGTTATTGTTGACCAAATACAGTCAAATAGCGATTTAATTAATTCTTATTGTGGTCAAGGGCCAACTGTATTCCGTCCAGTTGGCGGTGATGTAAATGATGATGTTAAAAAAGCAGCTGAGGCTTGTGGTCTTCCGATTATTAACTGGAGTGTTGACACGTTGGACTGGAGATATCGTGATGCAGAGCGAATTAAAAATGTAATCGTTCAAAATGCTAAAGATGGTGACATTGTGCTTATGCATGACCTTAGAGATTGTACTCTTGAGGGTACATTGGCAGCCATTGATATTTTATCAGAAAAAGGCTATGCTTTTGTAACAGTTGAGGAGCTTGCAAGAATTAAGGGTGTTAAAATGAAAGCTGGTGAGGTTTATACAGACTTCAGAAACAGCACAGTTCAAGAGCTTTTAACTTCAGAAACATAAAAAAACCCCGTTCACAGTTTGTTTAGTGAACGGGGTTTTTTATTTAATCTTCAGCATCATCTGATTTTTTACGCTTTTTTTGATTTGGTCTATTTTTTTTGCGACGAGGCTTGTCATCTTCTGGTTCGTCCGATGCTATAAGCTTTGTGTTCTCCTCCAGAATATCAAGCTCATCTGTATCATAATTTTTGTTATCACATTTCTTTTTACCTGCTTTTATCACACAACAATCGGTACAAGCAAAGGTTTTTGGTGCTTCTGTACTACCTTCAAGCTGAACCTTACATGTGCCGCAGATAACTTCGGTTGAAATAACTGTACCTTTGCCCTCAGGAGTTTCAACTAAACTATCAACTCTAGGGGTTATTTTTTGCATTTCATGGTATCCGTCATGCTCATATTTTAAACAACACATAAGCCTGCCACAAGTACCAGAAATTTTAGTAGGGTTTAGAGAAAGATTTTGGTCTTTTGCCATATTTATTGATACAGGCTGAAAATCCTCGAGATAACTTGCACAGCAAAGCTCTCTGCCACAAATGCCAAGACCACCAACCATTTTAGCTTCATCACGCACACCTATTTGTCTAAGCTCGATTCGGGTGCGGAAAATAGAAGCTAAGTCCTTTACAAGACCTCTAAAGTCAACTCTACCTTCTGCAGTGAAATAAAATAAAATTTTATTAAGGTCAAAAGTACATTCAACAGATACAAGATTCATATCAAGCTCATGTTCGGCGATTTTCTTTCGGCAAATGTTAAAAGCTTCTTTTGCTTGTTGTTCATTACCTCTTGCAACTTGAAGGTCGGTTTCGGTTGCAAGCCTTATAACCTTTTTAAGTGGCTTAACAACAGTATCATCATCTATCTGTTTATTTGCCTGAGCACATTCGCCACATTCAATACCTCTTGCAGTTTCAACTATAACATGGTCACCTACATGAATGTCAAGACCATTTGGGTCAAAATGATATACTTTACCCACTTTTTTAAAGCGGATACCAACTATTGTTGTCAATTTTAAAGTCCTCCTGTAATGTTTTTACATAAAACATATTTGATAAGCTTCAGCACAAAGCGAGGCACAAACTATACTAGGTGCAGCATTACCTTGTACTCTAAGTCGCAAAGTTTCTATAAAATCATATAATTTTATAAGTCTTTCGTATGAAACTTTGCTTGCAAGCTCTTTTTGTCCTATTTCTGGCAACACATTTCCTGAAAGATTGTTTGCAATAAATATACAGTCATGAAGTGCAGCACCGATAAGCCCTAAAGCATTTTTTAGCTCTGATTTTGATAATTTTTCGAAACTCATAGCATTTAAAAGCATTTTATATTCGTCAGCACTTGATAAGGCTTTTATAAAACCGCTTACATTATCAATTAAAGATAAATCAAAATCATCATTTTTAGGTGCTAAATTATATTTACTGCATCTTGAGCGAATAGTTTCCAAAATACCGCCAGCTTGCTCACTGGTTAAAATAAAAAACGCATATTTTGGCGGTTCTTCAAGCACTTTAAGCAGAGCATTTTGAGCGGATATATTAAGCTTATGAGCATGACGAATTAAAATAACTCGTCTATCAGAATCATTTGGAAGTATATAGATTTTCTTTCTTAAATCTCTTGCAACAGCAACAGATATTTCACCATCATCAAAATCTATATATTCTAAGTCAGGATGAGAATTATGTTTCAGTTTTTGACAAGACTCACATATACCACAAGGCTTATTTGTATTTGATGTGCAAAGAAGTCCAGCGGCTAAAGTTTTAGCAAGCGACCATTTGCCACTGCCTTCACTGCCCGTTAAAAGCACTGTTTGCGGAAAACGATGATTAAGTGCAGCTTTAAGGCTTTGTATAACTTCTTTATTATCTGAAAAGCTGTCAAAGCTGAGCATAAAAAATCTCCTTTTAGTTTAAAATTCTGTGCAAATAAGCACTTCGCTTACAGTATTATAGCATCGTTTAGTTAAAAATTCAACGTGTTTTGCTGTGATTTCCTCTCCGGAGAATACAACAGGTATCCCAGGGGGATAAGGAGTTATGGGTCTGGCACATATTTTGCCCTCAGCATCTTTTATGCTAACCGATTTGTTTTTAGAAAACCATGCTTTTCTTACAGATATAGCTTGTTTTGGTTCGGGTAAATCGGAAATGATATCGGGGATTATATCATCGGATAAACCGCTAGAGCAGGCTAAAAACGCATTTTTAAGCTGTTCAAAATCATATTTTGAGTCAATACCTGTGAGTATACATACAACATTTCTATCATCTGCCATTTCACAGATAATATTAAATTCACTATCCAGTTTTTTTAGAATTTGATGACCAGATACACCTGTTTTTTCATTATAAACGGTAAGCCTTGTTTTATCTAAATCAAAATTATCATTTGGAGTTAAAGCTGTAAAAGCGGTGTTATCATTTATAAACTGACGAATATCATTTACACGTTCTGCACAAATTCTATAATCATTTGTGTTTTGTAGCCAGTCACGAGCAAGGTCTAAAGAAACCATAATCGGATATGATGGGCTAGAGGTGCAAACCATGCTTTCTATTTGTCGAATAGCTTTACTGTCTACTGTATCAGCAGTGATTAAATAAGTAGCTTGACCGAGAGCAGGCAAAGTTTTATGAGCACTTAAAACCGCAGCATCTGCACCAAGCTCTATTGGTGATGGCAAATTTATAGCAGGGAAGTGTGCACCATGAGCCGCATCAACAAGCAGTTTTACATTATAACTATGGCATAAATCAGCCAAAGCTTTAATATCTTGTATTATGCCATAATAGTTAGGTGATACAATAAGCATAGCTTTGATATCTTTGTGTGCTTTTAACTGCTTTTCTGTCTGTTCAAGTGATAGCTTGCCACCAAAGCCATAAGGCTCAAGTATTTCTGGATAGACAAAATAAGGCTTTAAATCAAATAAAGCACAAGCAGAAGTCACACTTTTATGACAGTTTCTATCAAGTAAAACCGAACCGCCATCAGAACAAATAGCACCAAGCATAGCATGTATACCTTCGGTTGAACCGCCTGTTAAAAAGTGACAGTCATAAGCTTTATAAAGTTTAGCCGCTAAAATCTCAGCCTCTCTTATTGCCCCTTCTTCTTCATATAGATTACCAGTTTCAACAGTTTCAGTAAAATCATATGGGAAAATATTATCAAAAAGTTTAAAATGAGATTTGCCTTTATGACCGGGCATATGCATTCTAAGAGTATTTTTGTTTATTAGTTTGGAAAGAGAATTATATAATGGGGTATTCATGCTTTTTATCCTTTCAGGGTTAAATTTCTAATAAGTGGTTTTGTTCCACGCCAAGTAAATGCCCTATCTTTATATTTTT
>CALWMO010000087.1 GCA_944381965.1 uncultured Butyricicoccus sp. | reverse complement strand
CTTAATTATTATACCAAAAGCCTTTTTACTTGTCAACATCTTTTTTGATGTTTTTCAAGTTTTTTCTTTTGATTTGCCGTCCTCAGCAGACAATTTGATTAGTATACGACATCAAACACTATTTGTCAACATATTTTTTAATATTTCTAAGTGATTTTATTTTATCCATACATTTATCCTTATATACAAAAATCGGTCAGTATTTTACCGACCGATTTTGACATTAAAATACAGTTTCAACTGTCTGACCATCATTTAAAAAGTAAAGCACAGTCTTATTAACTTTCTTTCCGAAAACTTGTTCAACTGCTTTTGCATAAGCTATAAGTTGAGGTTTATATTCCTCTGCACGTTTTAAAGTCATATTTCCTGTTACTCTATCAGTTTTAAAGTCTATGACAGTAAAACCATCATCGGTTTCAAGTAAGCAATCTATAACACCTTGAAGTAATACTTTTTCCTCAGAGAAATCCACAAGCTGTGGATAATATTCTTCTGCTGGCAAAACGACAGAGAATTTAAATTCACGTTTTACATTAGAGCTTGAAAATTCCTCAGTGTATAGTTTTGATTTAAAGAAATTTTCTATACGCTCTATTTTAATAGCCTCAGCTTGCTCATTAGATAGAATATGCATATCACGCAAACGATTTAATTCATTTTGCACTCCATTTGGTTTTTCACATTCCTTAAAATCACAAAACTGCATAAATAAATGATGAGCAGTACCCTTTTCAGCTGGAGTGAGTCCTCTAAGTTTTTGTGTAAAGTCTGGTTGACGCAATTTTTTATTTGCCCTAATAGCATTTGTTCCCTCTGATGTTTCATGTGCTTTAAAGCTTTCTTTTAAACCCGTTGCAGTAAGTTTTGCCGGAATATCTTTCAAGGCATCAGATTTTTCTGGCAAATCAAAATCAAGTTTAATATCTTCATTTATTAAATCCTCAAAAGATATAACCTCATTTATTTTATCTAAAACCTCAGGCTGTACTATTTTAATATCAAACACATCAGGAGCGAGTAAATCAATAGAGCATGTACCCGCTTGTTCTCTTAAAATTTCAGCTTTAGGGTGTTTTATTAGTGGAAGTAAAATCCAAGGCAAATAAGATTGCATATTTGTAAGTGGATAAGTTGGAATCGGTGACATTTGAGAGATAACCGAAAGTTTTTTAATTTCGTTTATCATTCTAGCACTTGATGCAGTTATGATAAGTTTTTCTTTTGCACGGGTTAGAGCTACATATAAAACTCTTAATTCTTCACTTACCGCCTCACGTCTTGCCTTTATAGTTATAGCCTGACGCCAAATTGTCGGATATTGTACCATTCGTTTTATATCTCTGCATTTAGGGCCAAGACCGAGTTCTGGGTGAACGAGTATAGGAGCCTTGAGGTCTTGTTCATTAAATTTCTTTGCACAGTCAGCAACAATAACAACAGGAAATTCCAAACCCTTAGATTTATGAATAGACATAATTTTCACAGCACCGCCACCCTTTACTTGAACGGCTTGCCAATCTTCGCCACGCTCTGCCATACCACGAAGAAGTGAAGTAAATCTAAATAAGCCTTGAGTAGAGTTTTTTTCAAACATTCTTGCACGTTCAAAGAAAGCGAGTAAATTTTGCTGACGTTGTTTACCGTTAGGCATAGCACCAAAAACGCCCATAGCGTTGGTTTGTTCAAATACTTTCTGTATTAAAGTGCATACAGGCAAATCGGCTGATATTTTTCGCCAGTTATCTAGCATATTTAAAAAATCTATTGCTTTTTGGTTTCCTTGCTCAGCCGAGTTTTTAATAAGGTCATAAAACTCCGCTTTTTTGTCTATTGTTCGCATATCGGCAAGTTCTTGCTCAGTAAAACCGATTAAAGGTGAACGGAGTGCACCTATAAGCTCTACATCTTGTCTAGGGTTATCTATAATATGTAAAATAGATATAATAGAGCTAACTTCACTTGAAGAAAGAAGTCCAGAAGTTTCATCAGTTTCAGCGGATAAACCTATTTGTTCAAGAGCTTTTCTGAAAATATAAGCTTTTCTGTTTACCGAACGTAATAGGATTACAATATCACCAGCTACAATATCTCTTGTTATATCTCTATCTCTATCGTAGATAGGAAATTTATCATCAATTAGTTTTTTTATACGTTTTGCAACCATTTGAGCTTCGAGCATAATTTTTTCTGGTGCATCATCATCTTTATTTTGAGTGTCCAGTAATATTACTTCGGTTCTGTAACGGTCATCTTGCTTATTAGGATAATCAGCACCAGTATAAAGAGCTTCTTTTGCGGTATAATCTAAATCACCTAAAGCTTTTCGCATTATATTTTCAAAAATATAGTTTGTAGACTCAAGCACTTGTTTGCGTGAGCGGAAGTTGCGAGTTAGATTTAATTTTCTAGGCTGACCATCTTGTGCATTTTCTTTATCTTCCCAAGATTCATATTTTGCAAGAAATATATAAGGGTTAGCCAGTCTAAAGCCATAAATACTTTGCTTTACATCGCCAACAAAGAAAAGGTTTTGTGAGTTTTTGCTTACAGCATTAAAAATAGCCTCTTGCACAGAGTTACTGTCTTGATATTCATCAACCATAATTTCATCAAACCCGCTTGCGATTTCCAAAGCAAGAGGAGTAGGCTTACCATCTTTTATAAGAAGTTTTACAGCAAAATGTTCAAGGTCATTAAAATCGACAGCATTCCTCTTGAGTTTTTCCTCAGCGAAAATACTAGCAAACTGTCTAACGGTAAAAATGAGAGCTTTCATTGCCGGAGCGATAAGCTGTGCAGACTTTTTATGTTCTTCATCATCTTGACAAATAAGACGAGATTTTATTTTTTCAAGATTAGTTTTCCATTCATCACGCAGATTTTTTATATATTCCTGAAAATCTTTATCTTCATAGCCTCGTATAGTGCCAAGTCTTGCGTTTTTAATTTCACTTGCTGTGTTTATTGCACTTTCCCAACCTGTGTTTATAGCGTCTATCAGTTTTATAGCGTTATGTAAGTCATCAATAAAAGCGTCCTGATAAGCGTTTTGCAAATCTGGTTCAGTTTCAAGCTCTGAAAGAGCTATTTTAATACATTCCAAGCCATACTGAGCGGCATTTTTAGCTTCTTCAAGCAAAATAGCCTTGTGCATATCCTCACCATTTTGCTTTATGAACATATCTTCAACCCGAGATAAAAATTTATCTGGGTCGGCATGGCTTTGAATTTTATCAAAAATCTCTAAAACTACATCGCTTAAACGCTTGTCATCACGACCAGCCGAAAGCATATCACTTAATAATAGAAAACCCTCATCACCGCTTTCATAACCGTTCTCAAGTGCAGTTTCGATAGCCTCCTGTTTAATTTCAGCTATTTCGCCCTCATCAGCTATACGAAAATCTGGATTTAAACCAATAAATGAACATTGCTCACGAATTATATTAAGACAGAAAGAGTGTACAGTTGTTATTTGAGCCTTATGAATTAGCATAAGCTGTCTGCGAAGTCTGGTGTCCGTAGGTTCAAGAGCCAATTTTTTTGTCATAGCGGCAGCGATTTTGCTACGCATTTCTGACGCTGCGGCATTTGTATAAGTTACAAGTAAAAATTTATCAATATCAGTTGGGTTTACTTTGTCGGTTAAACGCCTGATAACACGTTCTACTAAAACAGCGGTTTTACCAGAGCCCGCCGCCGCCGATACAAGCAAAGCTCCTTTATTTTCTTTTATTGCATTTAGTTGTTCATCAGTCCAGTTTGGCATTTACTCATCACCTCCGATTTTATCCCAAAACTCATCATCTTTTATGTTATCGAGTGCTCTTATATAATCGCCTAAAGTTTCATCAAACTTGCAAGCAGATTTATATTCACAGTAATCACATCTAACCGATTGTCCTTGTTTACAAGGAGCGGCAGCAATATCACCTGTTTTCATTTCCTTAGCCATTTCTAACAGTTTATCCTGAGCAAATCTTGCGAGCTTACCGAACTTTTCAAGGCTTGCAATAGCAGAAGTTACAGTTAATTCTGGAGTAGGTTCTGGATTTTTCTTGGTTGGCTTAGGGGTTTTAAATTTAACGGGTAAGAATTTACTTTTATCCTCAATGCCGTTTTCCATAGCATCTAAAATAGAAACATCATCACAAACAAGACCACTTCTTTTGAGAGCCTTTTCTCTAAGAGTTTTTATAACCTCATCTGGCTGATTTTGGTCAAGGTCTAATAATTGCTCTTTAGTTGGAATATATAAAACAGCCGCAGGATTTATTTTATCTATATTCTGATTTAATTTATTTTTATAATGTTCTAAACCGTTTTGCTGTATTGCATAAAGATAAAGTATCATTTGCAGATTAAGACCATTCCAAATATCATTAAGTGAGAATGACTTTGTTCCACTTTTGTAGTCCATAACCCTTATATTTAGCTTACCATTTTTAATATAACCGTCCACTCGGTCAGCCGTACCCGAAAGAGTTATAGCATTTTCATCATCACTGCATTTAATTTCTGGCAAATCTCCATTAAAACCAAATTTAAGCTCATAATCTATTGGCATAAAGTCTGAAACTTTAAGCTCATCTAAAACATTTTGAAGAATTTGCTCCATAGTTTTGACAAGTCTTTTAAATAGATATCTAAATCTAGCGGTTTGCTTTTCAAGACTTCCGCCTAGATATTCTTTTATATAGTTTTCTATGCAGTCTTGCATTATCTGTTTTATTTTGTCTTTATCTTGGTCTTTTATATTTTTTGCACTTTCGAATTGTTTTGTTATTTCATTTAGAGTGTTTTCAAGTACATAATGAATAAAAGTACCAGTTTGAGGTGCGGCAAACTCTGCTTTTTTTCTTGGCTTGGCTTTTAAGCCATGACGCATAAAGAAAGCAAATCTGCAAGTGTTAAATAAATCGACACGAGAAGCGGTAAGGCTTGGAACTTCGCCATAAAGAGCATTTATGGTGTCAATGCTTGCGATTTTTCTGCTATTAGCTTTTTTGATTTTAGATATATCATCTTTAAAATAATTATAAGCAGTCAAAGCGGCAGGAGTATCCAAACCAGAAAGAGCCGAACAACCAAGCTCAAAAGCGGGACGTTTTGCACAAAGTCTTGCGTTTTCCAGTGCGTTTTCGCCTTGCTCTATTGGAAGATTTATAAGTTTATTTTCTATTGCACCAAGCAAATAAGACGGTCTAGTTTCCTTTCCATCTGAACCCATAGTATGACAGCATAAAAGTATCTGTTTAGTTGCACAAGATAAAAATCTGTACATGATTTCCTGTTCCATAAGCATGCGTTCGGTAGCACTTGCTGAAAGGTTTAATTCCTCACATTCAAGTAGCATACGCTCATGGTCACTAAGCACTCCACCTGTTTTAGGAGCACTTGGCAGCACACCATCATTAACGCCTAAAACAATTAGATAAGGATAACGTTTAGCACCACAAACTCTATCTATTGCACCGCAAGTAACTCTATCGAGAGATACAGGAATAGAGCTTACATCATATTGCCCTAGTACAAGAGAGAAAAGCTCACTAAAACGCTGGCTATCGGTTTCGGACTCTCCACAAATCCAAACCATTTCCTCCATAGCCTTAATAATAATTTCCCAAAGCTGACGGTATTCATCAGCAAGCTGTAAATCACCATTATCTTCATAAAATTCTGCACGTTCGGTCATACGTTCAGGAGTTTGCATCATCACAAGAAAATCATATAAAGCCTGTATATGTTCGGTTGTATTTTTAGCGTTTTTAAGAGCATTTTCTAAGCTTTCAAAAGGCTTAATCATAGTTTTTCTTATATTTTCTATGGTTTGTAATTTTTCATTAGCCTCATCATCTAAACTTTGACCATAGCCATCAGGGTGATATGTAAAAGGCTTAGTCCACATAGTGCCTTTTATACGCCAGCAAAGGGAATAATTTTCTAAAACATCAATCTCATCTGGTGACAGATTACAAAGACCTGTTTTAAGGCAAGCAATAACATCTTCAGTTTTAAAACCGTTAGTTATAACCTTTAGAGCGGTTGTAAGCAGTGCAAGCGGAGGACGAGCAAGCAAATCTGTTTTATTACTATAAAAAATTGGCACATCATAACGAGCCGCCGCCATACGAAGTGCAGCCTCATAACTTCCGCCATCACGGGAAACGATAGCAAAATCACGCCATTTAGCATTTTTAGTTTGCATAGTTTTGCGAATAAAAGCCATAGCATATTCACATTCAGCGAAAGGATTAGCCGCATAATAATGCTTAACACTTTGACCATCTGATTGTTCTGGCTCACCGATAGGTAAAAGAGCCTGTTTTTCGAGCAAATCCAAATCATGCGGTTTTGGGATTTTACAATCGCCAAAATTTAAGATTTCTGCTTTTTGCCCATTTCTTTGAGCCATTTTTTTAAGCAGTTTAAGTGTATGAGCCGAAGAAACAAAAATAGATTTATCTTTTTCATCAAAAGTGAGTGCGACAGTTATTTTCATTTTACGTCTAACAAATATTTCGATAATCTGCATTTCTTGAGGTGTGAAAGACTGAAATGCATCAATAAAAAGCTCTACACCATCAAGCAGTTTACAGCTTGGCAAAAGTTCAGCCATACGGGTTAACATATCTCTAGGGTCAGGCAAACTTTCATTACACAGTTTTTCATAGGAAGTGTAAACCTGTGATAAATCTATCATTTTTTCTGCCAAAGCTGGAGAAGTTTCTTTTAGTTTAACTGCAACATCAAAAGTGTGTTCGGGCTTTACACAGCAAGTTTTGCACTCATCAAAAAGCTCTAAAAATTCATTTAATATAGCCGGTTTTTGATAAAGTCCGTGATAAAGTTTTAAACCTGCATCAACTCGTCTTGCAGCCTCGGTAATAGTTAAAAGTCTGCCAGCTTCGGTCAATGATTTATCGGCAAGACCGCCCATTTCTGCAAAAACACGGCCTGTAAGTCTGGTGAAACTAATAACTTCGGCAGTTCTTCCGCCTTTGTTGTTTGTTGCTTCAGCAAGTCTGCGTTCATATGTATGAGAATATAGTTCAGGGACAAGTATCAGCTGTTTACCCTCATTTTTTTCAGCTTTAGCGGCAATATTTCTTAAAATTGCCTCGGTTTTACCGCTACCGCCACGACCTATAAAAATATTCATGCTTTTCCTCCTTTGGGAGAATTATTTACAAGTGTATGATAACATAAAAAAAAGACACCGTCTATTGACAGTGTCCTTTAAGATGGAGCGGATGACGAGGCTCGAACTCGCTACCTCCACCTTGGCAAGGTGGCGCTCTACCAGATGAGCTACATCCGC
>CALWMO010000086.1 GCA_944381965.1 uncultured Butyricicoccus sp. | reverse complement strand
ACACAAGAGCAGTATGATGAGTTTATAGATTATCTTCTAGATAAAGGAATCATTAGTGATAAAGAGGCATCATATGGCTTGGGACAAAATCGAGTCGTGGTGAATGGAACTGGATGTACTGGCTATCTTAGAGAAGGAGCTGGCAATTTTATTGATAGTTTATCAGATGCAGATGGTAATGCTATGAAATTTATATCAGAAATGCTTCAATGGAAAGGTAATGATGAAAGAAATTATGCTTTTGAAAAGATTTTATCTGTTCTAAAAAGAATACAAGAATGTAAATAATATTATTCTCTTATTTAAAGCTGAATTGCTTAATATCATATAATATAAAAATCAAATAAATCATTTAATCTAACATATAAAAATATCAAGTTCTACCATGAATGAGAGAATATACAATATGAACACTAATAAAAACATAAAACGATTTATCCCATATATTATTCCATTTATCTTGATTATTGTTATTATAATAGGGTGTTTAGCTTATAAAGAAAAACATTCATTTTCAAAAGAAAAGTGGATAAATACACCTGAAGAACGTGCTTTATTCGTAGATGATTTACTTACAAAATATAAATTAATTGGTATGAGTGAGCACGAAATCTTAAATCTACTTGGTGAAAATGATAATGAAATGGGAACGTTTGCAGAAGATTACAGATATGTTTATTGTCTTGGATTAGAAGGTCAACTTTTTAAAATAGATAATCAATGGCTTGTATTGGATTTCGCTAATGTCTATGTTGTTCAATATTCAATTATGATGGATTGAACTATAAAATTTAGGAAATTACAGCAAATAGGTGAGTCCAATTATGATAAGAAAATTAAAATATTTCCTTATAATAGGGGTAGTATTGTGCCTTGTTAGTGTATCTCTTTTGTTAACATTGAAGAATCGTGGCCAAATTGCAATCTCTGAAATAGCAGATTTGGAAAGTTATATAAATGAGTACGATATAGTTATTCCAAACAAACAAGATATATATACTTTTAAGCAAGATGATTATACAGTCATTTTAGTTGATACTCGTAATCCTAGTAATGCTTTATATACTCATTCTGATATTTCTGCCAAGATAAATAAAGAAGGTATTTTGTTTATTGATATCGAGGATAGAACTACTATTTCAGAGTCAGATATATCAGGAAGCTATGGTGTAATTATTCAATGCGATTATGAAATTACTGATATTTGTGTACAAAATGAGAAATTAAAATCAAATCTTTAATTTACAAATTTTAAACAGCATTAGTATGTTTAGCACTGTGTATTACATCACTCAATGTAAATACAACTTGTATGCTATTTATGCATCAACCCAAACTTCCACTCAATGCAAAGAAACTCAGAAAATTTTAAATTAATTTATTTATTTTAGTATTGCTTTTTCATAAAAATTAACAAAAAAATAAAATATATATCGAGAGGAAAACAAGAAAAATGGATTTATCTGTAATAGGCTCTTTTAGTCAAGAAAATTGGTTTTATAACACTAAAATAAATACAAAAGAAAACATATATCAAAAATTTGAAAGTTCAAATTACAACGAAAAAGCAAATAATCCTAAATTTGATGGACTTACCGAAGAACAAAATAAACAAGTATATAAAGCATGGGAAGAATTTAATAATAAGGATTTAAACAGCAAATATACAAGCTCTCAAAAATGGGATGTTTTTCTTTCAGAGTTGGAGAAAAATGGTTTAATAACAAGTGAAGAAAGATTATTAGCTTCAGGAAATCTTATAGCTTTACCTGAACTAGATAAAAATGGTCAAGTTGGAATTTGTAGAGAAGCTATCCCAAATGAAGAAGAGCAATTAAATATGTTGGAACAAGACCCTATAAAGTGGCTTGATTATTTTATTTTCTATCAATCAAAAATAAGTCACATTTCTAAAATTGATGGGTATACAACTAAAGGGATAGATGAACAAATTGCTGCTTGTAAAAAAGTACAGAATATTATTAATCATCTTGGAAAATAATTTAATAATAAATTGACAATATTAAAATTACCTCTTGGTGCATAATGTAATAATTTGACATTTATTTACCGTTCATTACATTTAAACTGCTATTCATTACATCAAACAGTTAATAATGGAAAAATATGATATTATTATAAAAAAGGAGGAATTAAAATGAAATCTTTAATTTACAAATTTGGAACCGCATTAGCATGCTTAGCACTATGTATTACATCTTTAAATGTAAATACAACTTGTATGTTATTTGTTCATCAGCCTAAACTTCCAAATAATGCAAAGAAACTCAGAAAATTTTAAGTTAATTAAATAGTGTGATTTGTATGAATAACAAGAAATCTCTAGTTTTAAAAATCACTGTAAGATTTATTACCATACTGTTTATGGCTTTTGCTGTTATATTTTGCTACACATTTAATGGCTATTGTATAGGAGATGATTTCCTAACAAGTATAGGACTAAAAGCATGGTCAAATGGCGTTCATGGAACACACTATACTGTTTTTTATTCTTTAGGAATAATATTAGTTTCATTTATTCTTTATGCAATTACAACGCAAAAAAAATTAATGACTTTTCTATATTTTATTAGTGGTTTTTCAATTATATTTATTCTAGCAAATATTTTTTTCTCATAAATATAAAATAATATAAATTTTAAAAAAGAGGTAACTAATATGAAAACTAAACGAATTATAGCTCTTGGTCTATCAATCATAATGAGTGCTCAAGCATTCTCAACTGTTGCTTTTGCAAGTAATAATATAAATGAAACTTCTTAATAAAATGAATAAAATTTGTTTTTTCTTGTTTTGTTTATTAAGTGTTCTAGTAATAATACTCAATTTTTCAAGAATTATTTTAGACTTTAATATACTACAACACTTTTATATATCAAATCAAATTTTATTATACATTAGAACATTATCACTCCCCAATAAATTATTAATCTTGATTATTGGAATAGTTGTTATTATTTTTTTACTAAGAGGATTTCTTTCTTATCTTAATTCACTTAATAATGATCAATAAATAAAAAATATTATAAGGGTTTATCAACAAAAACAAAACTATCTCCAACAGAAATAAGCAATAATAACATAATCCAATCGCAATTTTATTATTTAATATATTAGAGTATTAATATTATGTTTGAATTTTCTCAATTATAATTATTTTCTGTATCTAAAGTAAACTTTTTTGTATTGTTTAATTCTGTTAAATCAAATTAGAGGTGTTTATTGTGTTAAGCAAAATCACAGTAAAATTTCTTTTAAATATTTGCAAAATAAATAAAATTTTTTTTATATGTATCTTTTATGGTATAATTTCCACGATATTATTTTATTTAGTATTCAAAGACATTTTATGGATGGGGATTTTTTGCTTTTTTATTGGAGTTATTGGTTTGTATAAAAAAATCATTTCTTCAAAGTGAGTAACGACCGCTAAAATAAATACTACTTTTTTATAAAAAATATAATAAAGAATTTGTTTTTAATATTTTAAGTTCATATATTACTTTTAATACGAACTTATATTAGAAAATATAATAAAATAGCTTACAATACCAAATGATTTCTATAAAATAAAAAGCAGCTCAAATTTAATGAGTTGCTTTTTATTTTGTTATATATTGTAAAAAATATATGATTTATCTTTCTTGTAAAGTTAGAAAAGAAATTATAATAACATTTATAGAATATTGCAACTAATAAGGTAAATCAGTTCATGCAGAACTAAAAGAGTCTATCATGTAAACATTAAAATACAATAATATTTAAATTTAATATACTTAATAAAAAACAATCAAGACTATTATTAATAATACAAGTTATTACTTCAAACAAATAATAGATTTTATGCTAAAAATATGTGAAACTAGGAAATACAGTGATATGTTTATATTCAAGCTTAAATCACTTGATATCCTGATGCTTCAAAACCATAAAACCAGTGAAAATAGATAAAATAAGATATCCGCATAAAACAACCAGACAAGGTAAAAATGATGATAAGTCATTAGATGCCGCATAAATAGATGGCATATGAGTAGAGATTTTGAAAAAACCAAGGTCAATATGAATTTTCAAAAACCCAAAAATCATTTCCAAAATTTGTGGTATTTTCGGAATTACAAGACCGAAAATAACTCCTGTAATTGCATTTCTTGTGAGGATTGTCACTGTAAGTGCAAAGCTGATGTGTGCCATCACAAAAAGAATACGTGCTATTATTGAAAGAGCATAGTAACTAGGATAAAAAATTGTTCCAATGCCAAATTTGCTGCTTGCAAGAACTCCCATAATGATGCCACTAATAAGCATTACCAATAGATATGCAGCGGATATTGTAAAAACGATTGAGAGGTAGTATTGTTTTTTTGAGATACCACGCCCTATAATATTCTTCATCACACCAGAGCGATAAGCTTCTGCAATCATATTCGCTGTTAGCAACATGAAGGCATAAAGAATGATATCACCATTCAAAAATGTACCAATCAGACTTTCTATACCGCTTGATTCAGCTCCTAGAGAAGAAACTCGGATAGATACAATCAGGAAGATAAGACCAAGAGCAAGGCATCCGAAAAAGAAATTATCTTTTTTCAGCTGATAAATATGTCCACGGATTAAATTTTTCATACTGCTTGCCCTCCAGAGAGTTTTTCTACAAAAAATTTCTCAATGTCTTCATCATTAGTACCCAAACCACATACACGAACTTTGTTTTCAACTAGTAATTGATTAAGATCTGCTGGATTGATTTTTTCATGCAAACGCAAGCTTTGATTAGAAAGAATTTCACATCTAACATTAGGATAACGAGATGCAATGAGTGTTTTTGCATCTTCCAAATATTTAGGTTCAACTGTAACCTGTACGCCACTGCTACATGCACTTTCTAGCGTTTCTTTGCTGAACTCATCAATCAGACATCCACCATCAATAATAGCATAATCGGTTGCAAGTTTATATAATTCGCTTAGAATATGGCTGGCTATCATGATAGTGGTACCATATTGACGATTTAACGTTTCCAGCATTTTACGCATCTCATACACGCCTTCTGGGTCAAGACCATTTATAGGCTCATCAAGAATGAGAAACTCAGGATTTCCAAGCAATGAAATTGCAATACCCAATCGCTGTTTCATTCCGAGAGAAAATTGGCGTGCCTTCTTTTTTTCAGCATTTTGTAATCCCACCATTTCTAATATTTTATGATAATCTTGAGATTGAATGCCAAACATCAGTGAAAAATAGTGCAAATTTTCCAACGCTGTCATATGCTCATATATGCCAGGTTTTTCAATCAGCATTCCCATGTTATTTCGAACAGAATTATCATTTGTCTTTTTAAACAATGTATAGTTGCCTTCACTTTGCTGCGTTAAGCCACAGATAATACGCATAAGAGTGGTTTTTCCAGCTCCATTTTTTCCTACCAAGCCATAGATTGAGTTTTTTGGCACGTGAATGCTAACATGATTAAGAACAGTTTTTGTTCCATATATTTTCGATAGGTTATCTGTTTGTAAAATATATTCCATATCATCTCCACCTTTTCTGTATTTTTGGACACAAAGCGACGAATACTTACTTTTTTATAAGACTTTTATAATAATCACTTCATAGTTTAAATTAGATTGTATCTTAAATATATAATAATATTTATCTGTATCAAAATTGTATAATATATCTTAATTGTTGAATAAAAAGTAATATTTGTTTTTTTTTGTGAATTTTACTAAAAATATAATGTACCATGTAGTATTTTATAATTCTGTTCAAATTTACTTTTTTCTTATATTTTAACACTTTTCTCCTATGTATGTATACACTATAAAAGTGGACAAGTATAATAAAATAAAAGACAAGTGAAATAAGAAAAGAAAATTTAATTCTTATAGCTTGCGTAGTTCACATTCGATTTTGAACTCATAAATACAGTCGGTTAGTTGCATATAAAAACACCCTTTCTACTTGTATACACAAGCAAAAAAGGTGTTTATAAGAATAAGAATTATTAATCATCAAAATTTGAGTTGTATGTCATAACTCACAAAACAGGAAAACAGAAAGTTTAACTTTTTGAGCTTTTAAATAGCCAAAATGAGATAAATTGCTTAGCCCTCGTAATCGTCTTCGTTTTCCCAGTTATGCCAAACTGATTGAACATCGTCGTTATCTTCGAGGTTGTCAAGCAGTTTACGCATTTTAGCCATATCATCTTCATTTGAAAGAGTGATATAGTTCTGAGGAACCATTTCAATTTCAGCAGATGCAAATTCAAAACCAGCTTTTTCAAGAGCCTCACGAACTGCACCAAATTCAGCTGGGTCGGTGTAAATCTGGAAGGTTTCCTCATCAGATTGGAAATCATCAGCACCAGAATCGAGTGCGGTCATCATGGTTTCATCTTCGTCAAGCTCTCCACGCTCGATGATGATTACACCCTTACGGTCAAACTGCCAGCCTACACAGCCAGTAGCACCCATACCAGCACCATATTTATCAAGCAGATGACGTACATCAGATGCAGTACGGTTACGATTATCAGTTAGAGTTTCAACGATAACAGCAACACCGCCTACGCCATAGCCTTCATATGTGATTGCTTCGTATTCAATAGCACCATTAGCACCAGAATATTTATCAAGAGAACGCTTGATATTATCATTAGGCATGTTATTAGCCTTAGCCTTAGCAATTACATCTCTTAGACGGGAGTTGTTATCTGGGTTTGCAGAGCCACCTTCTTTGATAGCAATAGCCATTTCACGACCAATTTTGGTGAAAATTTTCGCTTTCTTAGCGTCATTTGCACCCTTTTTCTTGGCAATATTATGCCATTTGGAATGTCCACTCATATTTTAATACGCTCCTTATATAAAAAAGAAAAATAATAGTCTTAGCTTTATTTTATCAAATAAGCTATAAAAGTTCAAGTATGGCGAATTTACACATAAAAAAACCGCAGATATTAAAATGCCTACGGTTTATCTGCTTGGTCGAGGTGACAGGATTTGAACCCGCGGCATCTTCGTCCCGAACGAAGTGCTCTACCAAGCTGAGCCACACCTCGAAAAATATTATATTTGAATTATATATTAGCCAAAATTAAATGTCAACTTACCGCATAAATTCATAAAATGACATAAAAGAGGTGAGTTTTTATGGATATTATAGTTAGTGTGTTTGCTGCATTAGGTGTTATTTGCATTTTAAAAGAAGTGTATGATATAATTATGATAAATTGTGTAAATGATGAAAATAATATAGTTTTAATTATAAATGGTGATGGAACAAAAAGTGAAA
>CALWMO010000085.1 GCA_944381965.1 uncultured Butyricicoccus sp. | reverse complement strand
TAAGCTCAAGAACACGTTTATTAAGCGTATCACTATCACCTAATGCTAATCCTTCTAATATTTCAAGAGTTAATAATTTTGGTGAAATTCTATATTTATCTGTTATCTGTGTAAGCTTTTTAACATAATCATCTTCATAAAAAAGAAGTTTAGACTGATTTACTGATATAGGTATTGGTTTTAAACCATTATCAATCCATTCTCTTAATTTTTGACAGACTTTTTCAAACATATAGATGTCTAGCTTTACACAAAAACCATTTTCCTCAAAAAGGGGAATAAATTGGTCTGGAAAAATCATTTTTCCTTCGCTAGTAGTCCAACGAACTAATGCCTCTGCACCGCCTAAAGTATTATCTTTTAAATTATTTTTAGGCTGTAAAAACAGACGAAATTCATTTTTAACAAGGGCTTGTTCCATATTACTTTCAATATAATTTTCTAGTTGTTCTTTTTTATGAATATCATGGTCATAAAAGCAAATTTTATTTTGTATACCATATTTTTCTTGGTAAAGTTTTGCTTGTCTTAAAGCAAACATAACCTTTGTCTCAAGCCCTTGTATATTGATTTGATTTTCAGCTCTTATAGTGGAAACACCCGAATATATAACAATAGGATAAGTTTTATATGCATTTAGCTTCATTTTACATATCTCATCCATAATTTTATTTATTCTATTAACTAATTTTGTGCGGTCTTCTTTTTTCATAAATATGAAAAATCTATCAGCTACCTCACGACAAAAAAACTCACCATTATTTAAATTTGCACTTATAACATTTGCCATATGACACAGCAATTTGTTAGACTGCTCTTCACCAAAAATTTCATTTATAAATTTAAAATTTCTTATATCTAAAACAGCTATACAGCATTTTTGAAATTCATTTTTTTCCTTGAGCATTCCTTTAAATTTTGCAATATTATAAGCACCAGTTAACTGGTCATAGTATGCTAGATTTACAAGTTCTTTGTAATTGCCCTTTATTTTTAAATAAAAGAATGTTATACAAAAAATAGTTATTAAAAGCAAAACAATACCTATACCTTGTGTCACTAACATATTCTTATAAAGAGGGTCACTTATATTTTTCTCTTTATCCACAAGTACAATATTTACACCTTCTATTTCTAGTGGTGATATTACTATGTAATATGATGTATTTCCCATCATAATTGTGTTTTTACCTTTTTTATTTTCTATTTTTGATATTTTAGATTTTATAGCATCACTGATATATAATTTATCATCTATATTATTTACAAATTTTTCATCTAAATTATCTATACTAGATGAACCTACTAAAATTTCACCATCATCATTTATACAAGCAACAAATCCATCTTGACTTATCAAACTACCGCCATCTAAAACGTCAATATACCTGCTCATTTTTTCACTTACAACCAGTGCACCGTAATCATTTGACTGTAATTTTACAGGAACCGAATATGAAATAATATTTTGCTCTATATTATTGTCATAATATACGCTAGATATTTCAATTTGACCTGTTTGTAATGATTTATCAATTATATTTTGCAAATTAATATTTAAATCTGATTTTTGCACTTTTGATTCCATAGTGCCATTTAAGTTTACTCTAATACCTGTTCCATCATCATTAAAATAACCCATTCTTATAAATCCTGTGTTATTATTAGAAGAATATAATCCATACAAAAATTTATCAGTAGATAAATCTGCACCAAATTCCAAAAAACCTGCCAATGTTTGTAATGTTTTAATGTCTGACTCTGTTTTTCTTTTTAGTTCTTCTTTATATCTTTCTATTTCAACTGCAATTTTTGTGCTAATGGTTTTATTAAATGAATTATATAATGATTTAGATGCAAAAAAACCAACAAATACAATCAATAAACTAGCAATCACCAAAAAAACTGTAAGTTTTTTTATTTTATTTTGAATTTTTATTTCTGTCATAATTCCTCCAAAAGCATACAAAAACTATAAAACATTATAATACAAGAACATTATAACACAAAAACATTGGTAATAATACAACAGAATATTATTTAAAAATGAATTTTTCTTAATAAACCGTTAAATATAAATTTAAAAACATTCATAAAAGTTATCCTGATTATTTTGTTTTGAAGTATAATATTTTCTTTTTTCTATATACATAAGCTCATCTGCTCTATCAAATTGTTCTTTTATATTACAGTTACTTGTTCTCCAACATGCACCAATAGAACAACTTATACCATTTTCTTGCATCATCTTTCTTGTTAATTCTATAGCAATATCAAATTCTTCTTTACACATTTCATTATCTACTACTACGAATTCATCGCCGCCTGTACGATATACCTTACCATTGAAAAACTTTTTCAGTTGCACCGCTGTTAAACAAATAAGTTCATCACCCGCACTATGTCCGAACTTATCGTTAATTTCTTTTAAACCATTTAAATCGAAGCAAGCCACTCCTAAAAAGTTTCCATATTGTTTAATATCTAAAATCTCATTAAATTTATTTCTATTATATAATCCTGTTAAAGAGTCTTCATAGCTCAATTTTTTAAGAGCAGCTATTTGTTCAAATATCTGTTTTTCTTGCCATTCTATCTGTTCTTGAATGTAGTCATACGATTGTTTTGCCATTTTTATAGGAAAACCTACATCATCTTCCGTCATATCTCCATATGGGTTTGAAATATGAATATGACAACATTTAATATTTTCATCATATTCTCGAAAAACCATTGTTATACGTTGATGAACTCTCAAACCAATTTGAGTAGGTGCATCTGTATCAATCCAAATACGTCCGCTACACAAATATGCTTGCGGTGCAATTTTTACAACGGTATATTCTTCATCTGAAATATTGCATTTAATAACTTGACCTGCAAATTGTTTAAATATCTTACTTACAGTTTCAAAACCAGTAGCATATTCTTGCTCTGCTGTACCCAGCCATATAATATCACTATCCATATGCTCTATAACAGCTTCTACATCATTTTCACAATAGTATTTATGAAACATATAGCTTGTTAAATCCCTGATTTGTTTTTCGATAGGAATATTTTTTGACAATGTAAACATAGCCATTCTCCTCTCTGAAAATTTTATATTAAGTTGATTATGCCGTATTATCTACATATCTTGTGCCTTTATCATACAAAATCATGACCACAACTAACACTAACTCAGTTGCGGTCATTTTGTTTTTATAAGAAATTATCTTCAAATTCTTTAATTGCTATAGGACGGCTGTAGTAATATCCCTGACCATAATCACAATTAAGCCGAGCCATCATATTTTCATCCTGCTCGGTTTCAACACCTTCTGCTACAGTGTCAATATTAAGTTGTTTAGCTAATGCTAATATACTTGCCATAATTTTACGCTGTATACCCTTTTCATCATTAGTAACATCAATAAGAAACAATCTATCTAATTTAAGTTCATCTATTTTTAGTTTACCAAGGGTGTTAAGTAAAGAATATCCGCTTCCAAAAGCGTCCATAGAAATACGGAAGCCATGTGAACGAAGTTTTTCAATACAGTTATTTATACTCTCAATATTATCAATAGCTATGCTCTCTAATATTTCTAAAGTAATATATTTAGGAGATATATTGTATTTATCAGTAATTGCAAGCAGTTTTTCCACATATCCTTCACTATTAAACAGAAGTCTTGTTTGATTTACTGAAATATGTACAGCTGGCAATCCACTGTCAATCCAATAACGTATTTGCTTACAAACCTGCTCAACCATATAAAGGTCGAGTTTTACGCAAAATCCATTTTCTTCAAATACTGGTATGAACTGATCTGGATAAATCATTCCTCTATCTTTGGATACCCATCTTACTAGTGCTTCAGCACCCATTAACTTTCCGTTTGATAGGTTAATTTTGGGCTGCAAATATAACTTAAATTCTTCTTCACTCAAAGCTCTTTCCATATTACTTTCCACATAGGAACGTATTTGCTCTAATTTATGTAACTCTTTGTTATATATACAAATATCTTTTTGTTTTTTCTTTTTTGTTTGAGCAAGTGCTACCATAATATAATTTAAATTAGCTGAAGCTGAAAAAGGTTCTGGAGATTTTTCGGTAAACACCGAACCGCAAGACATTGAAATTTTATAATGACCTAATATATCATCACACTTCTGCTGTATTAATCCATATATTTCATGTATACGGTTTATAAGCTTGTCTGGTGATTGTTCATTTAAAGCTAAATAAAATATATCTGCTGATTCTCTACAAAAAAACTCACCCGATGAAATCACATTATCCAAACATTCTTTAATATTACATAGAACTTTGTCTGCTGTTAACACACCATATGTTTCATTTATATATTTAAAATTGCGTATATTAATTACGCTGAGTGCTAACGGTAATTTATTATTACACTTTTGTGCTAAAACTGTTCTAAAATAGACTCCGTTGCATGCTCCCGTTATCTCATCATAACGAGATAAATGCTCTAATCTTTTTTGTGTTATCTTTGCTTGATATTTTGTCAACTTATTACTGCGATACAAGATATATATACATGAAATAAATATCAGTAAAATTATAATAGAAATTATCAAGTATCTGTTTATATACAACAGTTCAGAAAAAGTATACTCTACACCTTCAGCCATATTATGATACAGCATATTTTGCATTTGTGTTACCGAAAATGAGTCTGTATACTGATTCATTATAGTTATCATTTTATCTGAAATGTGCTGACTAATACCCATAGAATATGATATATTCTTTTCACTAGACCAGTTTACATTAAGTTCATCATATAACATCTTTTTCTGAAGATAATAATTAACAGAATAAAAATCTAATTTAGCTATTTCTTGTGAGTTGCTACGCATTTTATTTAAGGTAGCCTGCGTATTAGTATAAAACAGTTCATCACCATCTGTATTTTCACCTTTACTAGTTGAAACAGAAACTGCACTGCTGCTAAAATATGGCAAAGAAAACTTCATTCCATCTGCAGCTATATAGGCTGAGCTTGTAGCAGCACATGCTACTATATCAGCCTTACCATGCTCAATAAGCTCTATGCCCTCTTGGCATGAATTAACTATAATTGGCTCATATTTAAGCCCTATTTCTTCTGCAAACTGGTCGAAAAATGTAACAGCAAGACCTTTTAATTCCCCATCTTTCACATACTGAAATGGTGCATTTCCATCGCAGAATAATACTTTAACTTCGCCTAATTGTTTTATATATTCCTTATTTTCATCAGATATTACAAATTTACCATAGGAATGAAAATATTCATTATATAGTTCTGTTTGCAAGTGAGGATAAGCTTTATACATATTATAAAGTGCAATATTTAATGTTTGAAGTAAATCTGTATTTCCTTTGTACAAAGCAAAATAGTATGGAGTTGGCGAAAATTGAGCGATTGTTCTAAAACCGTTCATTATTGAAATATCTGCCTGCAAAGTTGCATCTGCCTCACCATTTAATACAGCATCTAAAGAGCCTTCAAGTGTTTCATATTCTATTAGTTCATATGTAAACTCATTTAGATTTGCATATTTTTCGAGCTGTTCTAAACGTTTCTGTTGCCCTGGATATATGGCTACTTTCATGCCATCCCAATGTGAGAAATCCTCTTCCATCCATTCTTTAGAATCCTCTTTTACTGTAAGTGCAGTAAATGTTGTACCATAGCTGGAGTTAGGATATAAGAATAATTCTTCCATAGCAGGATTTTTATTCATTGTGCCAAGCATATCAATTTCACCATTGATAAGCATATTAAGTAACTTGGAAATTTGTGTGTTAGTATCACCTTCGACTAAAACAAATTCATATTCCCAATTTGTGTATAGACTAAGTTGTTCCAAATAATCAAACATATAGCCTGCATAATTTCCATCATCATCTATGTATGATATACCATATTGAATAGGAAATCCTACCTTAACTACTCTTTCACTTGACGCATGAGCAAGCCCTATACTTGAAAATAAAACAAAACATATAAAAGCTATTATAAATTGTTTTTTCAAATTCATACATCGTTTTCCTCTATTTTCTTCTTTTCCCTATATTTTTACTACATTTACTATTATAGTATACATAATTAACCATAAAAAAGCAATCTTTTTTAAAATATTCTAAAAGATATAATTTTTTAATTTCATTACTTCATTTTGTCAATATAATTATGTTATAATAAATTAAATTTTTACTTTAGAAGGTGTGTAGATGTATAGACTGCTTATAATTGAAGATGACCAAGGAATAGCTGAGGCAATAAAAAAACAGGCTGAATCATGGCAATTACAAGTTTGTATTATCAATAATTTTCGCAATATTATTGGTGAGTTTGCTGAGTTTGATCCACATATTATACTCATAGATATAACATTGCCATTTTTTGATGGCTATCATTGGTGTAATGAAATTAGAAAAGTTTCAAAAGTTCCTATTATATTTATCTCATCTTCAACTGATAATATGAACATCGTTATGGCTATGAATATGGGAGCTGATGATTTTATTGCAAAACCATTTGACCAAAATGTTTTAATGGCAAAAATTCAAGCTATGCTTCGCCGAACATATGAATTTTCAAATATTATTCCTATTCTTGAGCATAGAGGTGCATTATTAAATACAGCAGATAGTACATTAACTTATCAAAATGATAAGATATCTCTTTCTAAAAATGAATTTCGTATTTTAACACTTCTAATGGAAAACAAAGGAAAAGTAGTCAGTCGTGAAAAACTTATTGAATATTTATGGGAATCTGAAAGCTTCATAGATGAAAATACCTTGTCTGTAAATGTAAATCGTCTTCGTAAGCGTTTAGATAGTGCTGGACTTAAAAATTTTATAACAACTAAATTTGGTGTTGGATATATTATAGAAAATTAAAAATTGAGGTAAATATATGAAGTTATTCTTTTTATATCTAAAACAGGTGTGCAAAAATATTTTAGTGTATATTTTATTTTGCTCTATTTTTATCATCTCTTTTGCACTTTATCGTCTGCCACTAAAGGCAGTAATATATCCAATGTTAATTTGTTCGGTTATTGGAGCATTTTTTATTTTTGTAAATTTTATAACAACAAAAAATAAACATATACTTTTAAACGATATATCAAAGATTACGGATAATATAACCGATATTTTACCCAAAGCTAAAAACATTCAGGAAAATGATTACCAAAATATTATTCAATCTCTAAGCACTCAATACAATAATCTTAAAATAAAAACTGAGAAAACATATTTAAATACTATTGATTACTACACTGTATGGGTACACCAAATAAAAACCCCTATAACATCTATGAAACTTAATATACAAAATGAGGACTCTGACCTT
>CALWMO010000084.1 GCA_944381965.1 uncultured Butyricicoccus sp. | reverse complement strand
TTTTTTGTGCCCAAAAGGAGGTAATTTATGGCTAATGGCTTTATTCATTCATTTGAATCTATGGGTCTTGTAGATGGCCCTGGCATCCGCTCGGTTGTTTTTCTTGAAGGCTGCAAACTACGTTGCAAGTTTTGTCATAACCCTGATACTTGGAGCACATGCGGTAAAATTCAAATGTCCCCAGATAAGCTTGTAAAAAAACTGCTTAGATTTAAAACCTATTTCGATAAATCAGGCGGCGGTGTTACTTTTTCTGGTGGTGAACCTTTACTTCAACCCGAGTTTTTGACCGAATCACTAAAGCTGTGCAAAGAGCATGATATTCATACCTGTATCGACACAGCAGGTGTTGGCTTAGGAGATTATGATAATATCCTTGAACACACCGACCTTGTTTTATACGATGTCAAACATTATACACCTGACGGTTACCTTATGCTAACTGGTTGCGAGATTGATGAAACTCTAAACTTTGTGAATGCACTCAAAAGAAATAATACTCCTATTTGGGTGCGTCATGTGGTAATTCCAGAAATAACAGACAGTAAATCGCATATACAAGGATTAAGGGACTATATTAAGACTTTACCTAATGTGAAAAAAGTAGAACTTCTACCCTATCACCTTTTAGGTGCAAACAAATATAAATCTATGGGTATATCTTATCCGCTCGAAGGTGTACCCGCTATGGACAAAGATGTTTGTAAAGCTCTACAAACAGAATTTTTTAGCGAATTTGGAGGTAATGTCAAATGATGAATTTTGAACAATGGAATGGTTTTAATACTGGTAATTGGCAGCGTGAAATTGATGTACGCTCTTTTATTCAGAAAAACTACACACTTTATACTGGTGATGACAGCTTTTTAGCCCCTGCAACAGCTAAAACTAAGGCAGTTTGGGAAAAATGTGAGAAACTGCTTTTAGAAGAAATGAAAAAGGGTATTTTAGATGTTGAAACAAATATCATTTCTGGTATTGATAACTTCGAAGCTGGTTATATAGACAAGGATAATGAAGTTATTGTAGGTCTGCAAACCGATGCACCTTTAAAGAGAATTGTAAACCTATATGGCGGCATGCGTATGGCTACTTCTTCTATTGAGCAGTATGGTTATCATCTAAACCCTGAAATTCAAAAGCATTTCGCTGAGTACAGAAAAACTCATAATGACGGTGTATTTGATGCTTATCCTAAACGTACTCGTCTTGCTCGTTCTGCCGGTCTTTTAACTGGTCTGCCTGATGCTTATGGTCGTGGTCGTATTATCGGTGACTATCGTCGTGTTGCTCTTTATGGTATCGACCAGCTAATTGAGTTTAAAAAAGCTGATTTAGATGAAATTGATGGCGAAATGACCGAAGAACGTATTCGTCTGCGTGAAGAAGTTTCTATGCAAATTCGTGCTTTAGGCGATATTAAAAATATGGCTATGCGTTATGGCGTTGACCTTTCCAAACCTGCTAAGAACGCACATGAGGCTGTACAGTTCTTATATCTTGCATATCTTGCTGGCACAAAGGAAAATAATGGTGCCGCCACTTCTATCGGAAGAACTTCAACATTCCTTGATATTTATATTCAGCGTGACCTTGAAAACGGTATTCTTGACGAGCAAGGTGCTCAGGAGCTTATCGACCAGTTTATTATTAAGCTGCGTTTAATCCGTCATCTTCGTACACCAGAATATAATGAGTTATTCGGTGGTGACCCTACATGGGTAACTGAATCTATTGGCGGTATGACAATCTGCGGTAAGCCACTTGTTACTAAGAACTCTTTCCGTTATCTGCACTCACTTACAAACCTCGGTACTGCTCCAGAGCCTAACCTAACTGTTCTTTGGGCTGAACATTTGCCACAAGGATTTAAAACTTATTGTGCTAAGATGTCTATTGATACTGACTCCATTCAGTATGAAAATGATGATGTAATGCGTCCAATCTATGGCGATGATTATGCTATCGCTTGCTGTGTATCAGCTATGAAGGTTGGCAAGCAAATGCAGTTCTTTGGTGCACGATGTAATATGGCTAAATCTGTACTGTATGCTATTAATGGTGGCGTAGATGAAAAGAAGGGTATCAAGGTTATTCCTAATATCGAGCCTATCACCGATGAAGTGTTAGATTATGAGAAGGTTCGTGCAAATCTTGATAAGGTTTTAGCTTATAATGCAGAGCTTTACACCGATACACTTAATATCATTCACTTTATGCATGATAAATACGCTTATGAAGCAAGCCAAATGGCACTGCATGACACACACGTTGGCAGACTTACCGCTTATGGTATTGCAGGTTTATCTGTTGCCGCTGACTCACTAAGTGCTATTCGTTATGCTACCGTAAAGCCTATTAGAAATGAAGATGGCATTGCTATTGACTTTGAAATTACAGGCGATTTCCCTAAGTATGGTAATGATGATGATAGAGCTGATGATGAAGCAGTTTATATTGTGACTAAGTTCTCAAATGAGCTTAAAAAGCACCCATTCTATCGTGGTGCAGAGCATACCCTTTCTGCTCTTACTATCACATCTAATGTAATGTACGGCAAAAAGACCGGTACAACTCCTGATGGACGCAAGGGCGGTGAACCTCTTGCCCCAGGTGCTAACCCTATGCATTGTCGTGATATCAATGGTGCTTTAGCCTCCCTAAACTCTGTTGCTAAAATCCCTTATCGTGATGTTTGTCAAGATGGTGTTTCCAACACATTCTCTATTGTGCCTGATGCACTTGGCAAGACTCCAGAGCAACGTGAAGCTAATCTTGTGTCTATTCTTGATGGTTACTTTAGTCAAGGTGCTCATCATCTAAATGTAAATGTATTTAACAGAGAAACTCTTATTGATGCACTTGACCACCCAGAAAAATATCCAACTCTTACAATTCGTGTTTCTGGTTATGCGGTAAACTTTAACCGTCTAAGCCGTGAACAGCAAGAAGAAGTTATTCGTCGTACTTTCCACGAGTCAATTTAATATTTGTTTTAGATACTGCAATTTTTTATTGCAGTATCTTTTTTTACTTATTTCTGTAATTTTTCAAAAAAAACTGACGTTTTATCTAATCTATGTTATAATAAACTGAATACATAAATTTTTGAGAGGTAGTTTTCGTGCTTTTTCTCGCAGTTTATTTGTTATTAGTCAATATTATCGGTGCAATATTTGTTATCACTGATAAAAAACGTGCCAAAAAAAATCAGTGGAGAATAAAAGAACGTAATTTTTTCATATGCTGTATATTAGGAGGTTGCCCTGCTACTTATGCGGCTATGAAAATTTTTCACCATAAAACCTTACATAAAAGATTTATGTGGGGTATTCCCGCTATATTTATAATTCAAATTATAGCTCTTATTTTCCTATACATAAAAGATTTATTACCATCTTTTGTAAATATCTAGTTTTTTGAAAGGCTATGTTTTATGACTAAATTTATTATTAAACACTTTATACCAGATTATGAAAACGTCAAAAATACTGCTGTACGTGAACGCTATGGTGTTGTATCTGGCATAGTTGGCATTCTTTGCAATATACTTTTGTTTTTAATTAAGCTGTCAATAGGTCTTATAACTTCATCTATCTCTATTTCTGCTGATGCGGTTAACAACCTATCTGATGCACTTTCTTCTGTAATATCACTTTTAGGTTTTAAGCTTGCAAATAAAGCTCCCGATGAAGCTCACCCTTTTGGCTATGGTAGAACTGAATATCTAGCGGGTTTACTTGTTGCCTTTTTTATAGGTGTCGTTGGTCTTGAATTTGCTAAATCGTCTATAAACAGAATAATAAATCCTGAACTTGTGCTATTCTCTCCTGTTTTGCTATTAATCTTAGCTATATCTATTTTAGTTAAGCTTTGGCTAGGTGTTTTTAATAAAGAACTTGGCACTCGTATAAATTCAACTGTTTTACTGGCTACAATGCAAGACTCTTTAAATGATGTAATTACAACTTCTGTTGTTATAGTTGGTATGATTGCTTCACGTTTTACAAGTCTACCTGTTGACGGATATATCGGTCTTATTGTTGCACTATTTATTCTTTATTCTGGTATAGGCATTGCTAAAGACACTTTAAGCCCTCTTATCGGTCAGGCTGCTGACCCTGATATCGCCAAAAACATAGAAAATATTATTATGAGTTTTGATGGCGTTATAGGTGTACATGACCTTATTATTCATAACTATGGTGCAGGTAAATCACTTGCTTCTATACATGCCGAAGTACCAGACACAGCCAATTTTGTACAGATACACGAGGTCATAGATGAGGCTGAAAAATCAGTTTGGAGAAAAACGGGTGTATTTCTTGTAATTCATATGGACCCTGTGGCTATCGATAATGAACATGTAAATGAGCTTAAAAAAATTACACTTTCGGTTTTAAATGAAATTGATGACCGCCTTACTATGCATGATTTTCGTATTGTAGATGGTGAAAGAAATATAAATCTAATTTTTGATGTTGTAGCACCTTTTGACTATCAAAAATCAAAAGCTGAAGAGCTTATAAAAAATATTCGCTCGGGTATTAAAAACCATGATAAACGCTATAACGCAATAATCACGCTTGACCACCAAATGTGATAAATAGGAGGTTGAAATTATGCTACTTATTAAAAATGCACATGTTTTAGACCCTTACAGTGGTCTTGACAAAAAAAGCGATATATTAATAAATGACAATGGAATTATAGAAAATATTGCGGATAATATATCTTGTGACTGCCCAGTGCTTGATGCTATGGGTCGCACTATTTCAACAGGTTTTGTTGATACTCATGTTCATTTTCGTGACCCAGGGCAAACACAAAAAGAGGATATTCACACTGGTATGAATGCTGCCGCTGCTGGCGGTTATACTACCGTTGTATGTATGGCTAACACCTTGCCTATATGTGACAATCTCGAAACTCTTAATTATATTAAAGACAAAATAAACGAGAAAAAAGACAGCATAAATGTTTTGCAAGCTTGTGCCATTTCAACTGGATTTAAAGGTCAAGAAATCACCGATTTTGATGCTTTACTTAAAGCAGGTGCTGTTGGTTTTACCGATGATGGTATACCACTTAAAAGTGCTGAATTTGTATTTAAAGCAATGCAAATGGCGGTTAAATATGACACTATTCTTTCTTTCCATGAAGAAGCTCCAGAATTTGTGCCATCTGCTGGCGTAAACTATGGTTCTAAAGCAGCCCAAAAATTTGGTGTTTTAGGTGCTATGCCTGTTTCTGAAGAAGTTATGATTGCTCGTGATATCGCTCTTGCACTTAATACAGGTGCTAAAGTTGTTTTCCAGCATGTTTCCTCTGCTCGCTCTGCTGAATTTATAAGATACGGCAAAAAAATGGGTGCTAAAATCTATGCAGAAGTTACACCTCATCATATTTCACTTACCGAAGATGATGTTTTACAGCATGGTACACTCGCTCGTATGAACCCTCCACTTCGTAAAGAACAAGACAGATTAGCTCTTATTGATGCTCTTTTAGATGGTACTATTGATATGATTGCTACCGACCATGCTCCTCACACATCAGAGGAAAAAAACAGAGAGTTTGCTAAAGCTCCATCTGGTATAACTGGTCTTGAAACCGCTTTTTCTGTTTGCAATACCACACTTGTACAAAGCGGTAAAATGAGCAAAATAAAACTGCTTGAGTGCATGAGCAAAAACCCTGCTGAGATTTATGGACTAAAAAACAAAGAGATTAGAATTGGTAACAAAGCTGAACTTGTTCTTCTTGACTGGAACAAAGAAAAGATTTACACTAATTATCAGTCCAAGTCATGTAATACTCCTTTTACAGGTCAAAAACTTATTGGCTCGGTAGATGCTGTTATTATGGGTGATAAAATTATTTCATTTTAAAATAGGTAAAAAAAAAGGATTGAAGGTGCATTTATGCAAGAAAATCAAAACACTGGGCGTATGGATACCCAACATTTAGGTCATGTGGAAATTCAAAATCCAAATCCAGCTACAAATTTAAATCAGGCTCAACGTCAACCATATCCAAATCGTAGACCAGTTAATAATGGTTCTCGTTCTCCACATCGTCGCAGAAAAAATAAAAAACAACTCGCTATGCAACGTATGCTTGTTGTTATAGGCATAATTTTAGCTATTTTCCTTATTGTTTTCTCAATGGGTGCTTCTTGGGCAAAGGGTCGTGGCACAAAACTAACAAAGGAAAATATAACAGAAGGTCTTGCTGTGATTTCTGATATCTCAAAAACAAATTATCATTATACTAATATAACTAAATTTGATGATGTTGATGATTTCTATGGTTTTGATGCCTCAGATTATTCTAACTTAACTATTAGCTATGATGGTGTTATAACTGCATATGTAGATGCTTCTAAAATTAAAGTTGAGATTAGTGGCTCAAAAGTTAACATAACTTTACCCGAAGCAACTATTGAGTCAAATGAAATAACAGAAAACTCTGTTGCAGTTTATAACTCTAATAACGGTTCTTTTGAAAATGTCACACTCACTGATTTTTCTGGTTTTGAAACCACTCAACAACCTGTAGCTCAAACTAAAGCTACAACAAACGGCTTATTGTTCGATACATCTGAAAAAGCTAAGGCTGCAATAAAGCCTATTGTAGAGGCTATTGCTGGTGCAAGAAAAGATAAATATACAATCACTATAAACTAATGTATTACACACCATAAAAGCTACACGCTTTTATGGTGTCTATTTTTTATTTAAAAAATAGAGATATGAAACAAATCTCATTTCATATCTCTAAAATATAAATTATTTATTATTCTTTTGCTTGTTTTTTGAATAAACTACTGCACAAACTACCAAGCCTGCAACCACTATAATCACTACATAAACTACAAAATTATTATCATTTGCATTACTAGTGTTTTCAGCTTGCTCATCTAATTGACGTGTCAATACTACTGAATCATATATATATGGCTCTTTCTCTACAACATGTGTTTCCTGATTGTATTTAAACGCATATGTAGTAGTTTTAAACTCTGTATCAGATACCTCAACTATTGTATACATCGATTCATTTGTCACATCTGTGCCATTTTCTCCTGATACTGAACTTACATCTAAAAATTCATAGTTTTCAAGTAGCGGGTCACCTTGTGTAACCTCATAATCAATAGCTGAATACCATTTTAATCCGCCTGCATGTCCACCTACCATATAAAGTGGTGTATTATCTTTGCTAACATATGCTCCGTTTTCATCTTGCTGAACATCTCCTCTAGAGCCATCTCCACTAATAAATCCTCGTGCATATACATGGTCATGTGCCTGTAAAACAACATCTATATCAAGCTCAGATAATACTGGTGACCAGAATGTTCTCGCCTCA
>CALWMO010000083.1 GCA_944381965.1 uncultured Butyricicoccus sp. | reverse complement strand
GACGATATTATTGCACTTGCAAACGCTGAAAAGTTAAATGCACATGCAAACAGTGTTGCAGTTCGCTTTTTGCAAGTAGAGGAGGAAAAGTAAAATGCAAAACATTCGCACAGAAATTAGACAATGCACAAAATGTCGTGAAACCAAAGAAACACAGATAGCATTATACTTAAATCTTGATGGTGGCGAACGCAAAATTGAAACAGGTATAGGCTTTTTTGACCATATGTTAAATTCTTTTGCAGTTCATAGCGGTTTTGGTTTGGCTGTAAGTTGTAAGGGTGATTTAGAAGTTGATGGTCACCATACTGTTGAAGATGTGGGCATTGTTCTTGGTCAGGCTTTTGCAAATATTTTAGGTGATAGGTCTGGTATAGCTCGTTTCGGCACAGCTTATGTACCTATGGACGAGGCTTTAGGTTTTTGCACACTTGATATTTCAGGTAGACCTTATTTAGTATTTGATGCACCTATGCCACAACCTATGTGTGGCAATTATGACACCTGTTTAACAGTGGAATTTATGAGAGCGTTTGCAACTCATGCAGGTATTACTCTGCATTTAAAGAGTATGTATGGCGATAATGCACATCATATAACAGAGGCATTGTTTAAAGCTCTTGCAAGAGCTTTAAAACAAGCTGTACAGCAAACAGGCGGAGAAGTTTTAAGTGCAAAGGGTGTGCTATAAAGGAGGAAACTAAGTGAGTTATATTGCTGTTGTAGATTATGGTGCAGGTAACCTTATGAGTGTTGCAAACACTTTAAAATATATTGGCTATGAAAGCCGAATTGCACAGGACACACAGACAATAGAAAATGCTGCTGGTGTAATACTCCCTGGGGTTGGTGCATTTCCAGATGCAATGCAGGCTTTAGCTGAAAGCGGTTTAATAGACGCTGTTAAAACCGCTGCTAAGACAAAACCATTTTTAGGTATTTGTCTTGGTATGCAAATGTTGTTTGAGTCATCTGATGAAGTTAGACAATGTGAGGGTTTAGGCTTACTTGAAGGCAATATTTCAAGAATACAAACCGATTTGATTTTACCTCAAATCGGTTGGAATGAGCTTGAAATACTAAGACCAAACGCACTGACTAAAGGTTTAAAAACAGGTGACCATGTTTATTTTGTACATTCTTTTATGGCAAATCCTAAAAATAAAGAAGATTTAGCTTGTATAACTGATTATGGTACACAAGTTCCTGCTATGGTTTCAAAAAATAATCTTTTTGGTTGTCAATTTCACCCAGAAAAAAGCGGAGAAATTGGACTTAAAATTATTAAAAATTTCGTAGAACTTACAGAGGTTAAATAATGAAAATCTTACCTGCTATTGATTTAAAAGATGGAATGTGTGTTAGACTAAAGAAAGGCGATTATGAAACCGCACATAAGGTTGCAGAAGATGTACTTACAACCGCAAAAAGTTTTCTTTATGCGGGTGCAACCTTAATTCATATGGTTGATTTAGATGGTGCAAAAGATGGCAGCCATGCAAATTATCATGTGGTGCGTGAAGTTATAGAGAAAACAGGTGCAAAAGTAGAGCTCGGTGGAGGTATTCGTTCTATGGGGGATATTGACGCTGTTTTAGCACTTGGTGTAAGCCGTGTTATTATAGGCTCTGCTGCCGTTAAAAATCCAGAGCTTGTTAAACAGGCTGTGGATAAGTACGGTGATAAAATCGCTGTTGGTATTGATGCACTTGGTAGAACTGTACGCACTCATGGTTGGCTTAGTGACTCAGGCGAAGATTATATAGCTTTTGCAAAGAAAATGGAAGATATGGGCGTTAAAACAATTATTTTTACCGATATTGATAAAGATGGTATGCTTGAAGGTCCAAATTTTGAACAGCTTTCAGAGCTTAGAAATGCAGTTAAATGTGAAATTGTAGCTTCTGGCGGTGTTACAACACTTGAAGATATTGCAAAATTAAAATCTCTTAAAATAGATGCAGCAATCGCAGGAAAAGCCATTTATACTGGTGCATTAGACCTTGTAAAAGCTATAAAAACAGGGGAGGAGTAAAAATGCTTGCAAAAAGAATTATCCCTTGTTTAGATGTAAAAGATGGTCGAGTTGTTAAAGGTGTAAATTTTGTAGGTTTAAGAGATGCAGGCGACCCTGTAGAGCTTGCAAAGTTTTATTCTAAGCAAGGTGCAGACGAGATAGTTTTTCTTGATATAACTGCAACAAGTGATGAACGTGAAACCATTGCAGATGTGGTTGCAAGAACTTGTAAAGAGGTTTTTGTGCCTTTAACTGTTGGTGGTGGTATTCGCACAGTAGAGGATTTCAAAGATATTCTTCGTGCAGGTGCGGACAAAATCTCTATAAATTCATCAGCGGTTAAAACCCCAGATTTAATAAATGATGCTGCAAGCCGTTACGGTAGCCAGTGTGTTGTAGTGGCTATGGACGCAAGAATAAATAAAAATATGCCATCTGGTTATGAAATTTTCGTTGCAGGTGGTAGAAAAGCCACAGGTATTGATGCGGTATCTTGGGCAAAAGAGATTTATCAGCGTGGAGCTGGTGAAATTTTATTAACTTCTATGGATAAAGATGGCACAAAATCCGGCTTTGACTTAGATTTAACCGAAAAAGTGTGTGAGGTCGCACAGATACCTGTTATAGCTTCTGGTGGTTGTGGAAATTTAGAACATTTTGCAGAGGTTTTTGAAAAAACGCATGCGACTGCTGCACTTGCTGCAAGTTTATTTCATTATGGTGAACTTAGTATTTCACAGGTCAAAGATTATCTTAGAAAACGTAATATAAGCGTTAGATAAGGGGAATAAACATGGATTTATCAAAGTTTTTTAAAAAAAGTGAACTTATTCCTGTAATATGTCAAGATGAAAACACTAAAGATGTGTTAATGCTTGGATATGCAAATAAAGAGGCTCTAAAACTCACAATGGAAACTAAAACCGCTTGGTTTTTCTCACGTTCAAGACAAAAACTATGGAATAAGGGTGAAACATCGGGAAATTTTATCTTTGTAAGTAAGATTTTATCTGATTGTGATGATGATACACTGATTTATTTAGGCACTCCAAAAGGTCCAGTGTGTCACACAGGAAACCCTAACTGTTTTTATACAACACTTTGGGAAAGTAGGTGAAAAAATGGCTATTCCAATTTCTATTGTTGCGATTATAGTGATTATTTTATTTATTGTAGGAGTTATCTTTTTAAAGAATAGAGATTAAGGAAGGTGTTTTGCAATGAATTCATTTGAGCAAATGGAAGCGGTTATTGCACTTCGCAGAAAAGAGCCACAGGAAAAATCATATACTTGCTATCTTTTTGATAAAGGTTTAGATAAAATCTTAAAAAAAGTGGGCGAGGAATGTGCAGAAACCATTATTGCTGCAAAAAATGGCGATAAAACCGAGCTTATCGGTGAAATAAACGATGTTTTTTATCATATGATGGTTATGATGAATGAATGTGGTGTAACATTAGAAGATGTATGTAAGGAAATGGACGAGAGAGCTAAGAAAATCGGTAATTTAAAGACATTTCATGTGTCAGACCATAATACATAATTAAAAAGGTATGACTATATAAAAATATCCTGATATATAGCATAAATTTGAAATACATCAGGATATATTAAATATAAAGAAGTTCAATGTATAGTTTTTAAACTGTATTTTCAATATATTTACAACGAACAGTTGTACGGCTTTTACTGTCCCATGTACATGTAAATAATGTCAAGTCCCAATCATTTGATAGCATTCTTTGTACATCATTACCTTCGATTGTTTCTATATCAACAACCTCAAATGAATAAGAATGTCCATTAACATCAATAAAATTGATTTTATCACCATTTTCAAGTGTATATATATTTCCGAAGTGAGAGTTATAATTATGAGCAGCAATAATTAGATTATTTGTATAAATAGATCCAGTATATCGACAAGGAGCTTGTTTGAGTAAAGTATCATTACAGTTATCAGACACTGGAAGCTCAAGTTCAAGACATGGAATATATAGTGTTCCAATAATATCTAATCCATTTATATTTATACTCTCCATATCTTTTGGTGAAGAAAATGTTTGTTGATTATTTGGGGTTGAAGAGTTATCGTAGGTCGAATAATTTTTTACTTGTTTTACTAATTCTGCTGATTGCTGTGCACCATTAAAGTCTTCTTTAATATTTTTACCTATTATTGTAAGTGAAGTTAATATTAACGCAATTCCTATCGTCATTGATGATAAATATTTCATTTGTATTCTCCTTATGAAAACGAGGTCGTATTTTTATACGACCTCGTTTTTTTATTTTGATTGTTTAAATCTATGTTTTGTTTCAAATAAAATCAAACTGATACCAGCAAGTAATAAAATTACTGCTGGAAACCAAGAAAGACCAGTCTGAGGAAGACGTTTTTTGGTTGATATATCATATCTATCTATAATAATAGAATCTGTATCGATAACAGAACCGTTGTTACTAATAGCGGTATCATTACTATCATTAGTGTCATCTATGTTAGCATCCGAGGTGTTAGTTCCATTGGTGTCAGTGCCATCTATGTTAAAGCTACCGTCAATGGTGTTGTTGGAGCCATCGATGTTAGCACTATCGGTGTTAGTTCCATTGGTGTCAGTGCCATCCATGTTAAAGCTACCGTCAATGGTGTTGTTGGAGCCACCGTCAATGGTGTTGTTGGAGCCACCTTCAGTGGTGTTGTTAGAGCCACCTTCAGTGGTGTTGTTAGAGCCACCGCCATTTGTATCGCCATCACCGTTGTCACTGCTGTCGCCGTTGTCACTGCCGTCGCCGTTGTCACTGCTGTCGCCGTTTGTATCGCCGCCGTTCTCACCGCCGTCGCCGTTCTCACTGCTGTCGCCGTTGTCACTGCCGTCACCATTGTCACTGCCGTCGCCGTTGTCACTACCGTCACCGTTGTCACTGCTGTCGCCGTTGTCACTGCCGTCGCCGTTGTCACTGCCGTCACCATTGTCACTGCCGTCACCATTGTCACTGCCGTCGCCGTTGTCACTACCGTCACCGTTGTCACTGCTGTCGCCGTTGTCACTGCCGTCGCCGTTGTCATCGCTGTCACCGCTGTCGCCGTTGTCACCGCCGTCGCCGTTGTCACTGCTGTCGCCGTTCTCATCTTCTATTGCTTGCCATACTGCATAAACAATTTTATCTTCTGTAATTGTAAATCCCTCTCCAGGTGTGTATATTACCTCGTCAGCAGACTCATCTGTATCCCAACCTGCTAACTCAATATCTTGATGGTTTTCATTTTCATAGGCTATTAGAATAGCTGTATCGCTAACAAAATAATTCTGTTCTGCTATATTTGTTGAATTGTCCTTGTAAGTTAAGGTTACAGGATTTGGTTCAATGCTATTTGCAGGAACCCACATAGCATAAAGATTAAGTACTGCTGGTCCGTCCTTACGAAAATCAATGTAGTTGTTGTAAGGTGCTCCAGTACCATCTGGTTTGTCATTCCACTTAGGTGTATTAAGTTCATATCCGTCAGGAACGTCAAATCCTAATTCTTGTGGAGTAGGTGATTTATAGGAGTAAGTATTTACAAAAGATGAGACGTTATAAGTAATTTTCTTGGTGAAGTCATCTCCGTTTGGATAATTGGAGTGATAGATAACAGTTTGTGTCCACTTCTTTGAACCAGAACTACTACCGATTGATTCACTTGAGTCATCGCCGTTACTAACTCCTACAGCAGTACCTGTTCCTGGTGTCCAAGCTGTTACATAATATGTCAATGAACCTCTTTTATTGTTTGTAGACCAATAAGTTCTTGAGCCTACAGAAACATCACGTCCAGGAAAATAATAATTTCCAGCAATATTTGTAATACGACCATAAGGTATATCTATCAACTCTTTTAAATCAGGGATAACATATGACTCAGACTGAATAAAGCTTGAGCCACTCACTGCAGGAGCTTCAATCGTAGCAACATCTTCAATAATTCTGTTACTCGCAAGATCAAAAACTCTAACATTCACATTAACGGTGCTATAATTAAAGGCTAGAGTACTAATTTGGAACATTCCGCAAAGCATAGCGAATATAAGACCAATGATCAACAATTTTGATAAGGGGTTTTTTTGTCTTAGATAGTTTTTTTCTGTCATAATTTACTCCTCTTTTTTGTATTGTATTTTTACAGAAGAATGGCATAATTATACAATAAAAGAAGTTGCTTGTAAATAACTTGAGGCTTATTTCAGTAAAAAATGAAAAAAATTTATTAAAATAATAAAAAAGTCAAATAATAAAAATTGCAAACTAATGATTTAAATGTATGTAAAAATGTTAAATAATAAGAAATGTATGACAGTTTCAATAAAAAAAGTTCGCTTTTTGGCGAACTTTTATTTGTTATAAATCTTTAAGTATTCATCAGTAAATGTGCCGTCTGGATTATTTACTATAAGAGGAGGCTCAACAACAAGACCATCACTAGAACCGCCTTTGCGACACTCAATAAGCACAGCAGAAGGGGCTTTTTCGCTTGTTTGATGTACAAATCTTAATCTTTTTAGTGTAAGTCTTACACGCTCAAGTGCGGTTATAAGTGTTATAAGTCTTTCAGGGCGAAAAACCATAGCACATTTACCGCCGCTTTTTAACACATATGAGGTTGAAACTGCTACATCTTCAATAGTTGCCTCACCGTCCATACGGGCAAGTGCATGAGCATCTAGTGCCTTAACTTTACCGCTACCAGATTTAAAATAAGGCGGATTGCATATAACATAGTCCATACTGCCATGTGAAAAATAGTTTCTTATATATTTTAAATCACCTTGTACGGCTTTAACATTTTGAAGTTTATTATGCTCAATGGATTTATTAAAAATCTCAACAGCACCTTCTTGAAGCTCCAAGCCGGTGATTTTGAGGTCATCTCTCCAACATAAAAGAGCCAGTGTACCAACTCCACAGCCTAAATCAAGTACATTTGCAAATCTTCTAGGTTTAGCAAAACTGGAAAGTAATATTGAGTCTTGACCGAGCTTAAAAAAATCATCATCTTGTATTAAATATAAACCATTAGGTAAGTTTTCTATTGATTGCATAAGAAAAACTCCTTATAAAAACATCATTATTATGATGATAGCAAAAAGCAAACAGCATGTCAAATTATATCAAACACTTTGACAAATTAAAATATATGGCGTAAAATAAATTAAAACGCTTTTGCATTTCAGCGTGAAAAAACATTGAAAGAGGCGATAAAACGATGTTGTTAAAGGATTTAATCGAAGATGCTCGTTTAATTCGTGAACGTGACCCAGCAGCACGTTCAACAATAGAAGTTTTTTTACTTTATCCAGGATTTCATGCAGTTATTTATCATAAATTAA
>CALWMO010000082.1 GCA_944381965.1 uncultured Butyricicoccus sp. | reverse complement strand
AGGGTACACCTGTTCCCATTCCGAACACAGTAGTTAAGCTCGTTTACGGTGACAATACTTGGCTGGAGACGGCCCGGAAAGATAACTCATCGCTTACACTTAAAGCAGTAACCAATTCGGTTACTGCTTTTTTTATATTATAAAATAACAAAACAAAAAATATTATTTTTCGACAAAATTCGACAAATGTTCAAAAGGACTTTTGATATACTATATATGATTCTTTTGTACACGCTTTAAAGAACCTAGAGCATTTTTATTATCAGCTCCCAACTGATATGCTCGAAATAAAATTTAATATGGAAACACCTCTATATTTGTTGTAGAGGTGTTTCTTTATGCTGAAAATTAAATTATAATGTATCTAATAGGAGGATATATTATAATGCGTATATTAGTATCTGAAGATGAGAAAGATTTAAATAGACTTATTTGTAACACATTAATTAGAGCGGGTTATAGTGTTGATTCATGCTATAATGGTGAAGATGCTTTGGATTATATAGCAAATGCTGATTATGACTGTATCTTATTAGATATTATGATGCCTAAACTAGATGGCCATGAGGTTTTAAAGCGTTTGCGTGAGCAAAATAAAAATTTCCCAGTTATATTCTTAACTGCTAAAGATACCATTCAGGATAGAATAACGGGTCTTGACTTGGGTGCTGATGACTATTTAGTTAAACCTTTTGATTTTGATGAGTTGCTCGCTAGAATTCGTGCGGCTACTCGTAAATATGGTACTCAAAAAACAAGTATTTATAATTTAGCAGATTTATCTGTTGATACTGCTACTAATGTTGTTAAAAGAGGTAGCCAAGAAATTAAATTGTCCGCTAAAGAATATGCTATTTTGGAATATTTAATAATGCATAAAGAAACTGTTGTCACTAGAAATAAACTTGAAAACCATATATGGAATTATGATTATGTTGGTGGCTCTAATGTTGTTGATGTCTATATAACATATCTTAGAAGAAAAATTGATAATAATTTTGAAAATAAGTTATTACACACTATTCGTGGAACGGGTTGGATTTTAAAGGAGTCAAAATGAAATTTCTTTCCGTTAAACTTAAATTAACTCTTTGGATAACTTCTTTAATGTTTTTTTTAGTGTTAATTGTACTTATATTTATGATATCCATTACTAGTCGTGTGGTTACAGAAAATACTTTTGATTTATTATCAAGTACAATTAGACAAAATCTTGTTAGTGTGTCAATGCAAGATGGTAAACTTGTTTTTGATGAAAACTTTAATTTTACTTATAACGGTGTATATACTTTGATTTATAGTGACTCTAATGCATTATTAGCAGGTCAACCACCTATAAACTTTCCAGAAAATATAGAATTTGAAAACGGTGTCACAAAAGAAGTCCAAAGTATTGATGGTGAATATTTTATCTTAGATTTTTTGCTTCATTTTGGTTGGGAAGATGGTATATGGGTTAGAGGTATAGTTCCTAAACCAGATGTTACAGATATTATAAAGGATATTGAAGGCATTGCCTTTATTATTTTACCTTTAACTATTATTATAGGCGGTTTAGGGGCATACCTTTTAGCCAGAAAAACCTTTAAGCCTATAAATAAAATTATAAATGCTGCAAGAGCTATTGGTGAAGGTCGTGATTTATCACTTAGAATAGGCTTGCCTAAAGGTAGAGATGAAATAACTAAACTTGCATCAGCTTTTGATAATATGTTTGCTAGACTTGAAAAATCTTTTGAAACAGAAAAACAATTTACTTCTGATGCTTCTCACGAGCTTCGTACACCAACTGCTGTAATATTAGCAGAATGTAATGATTCAATAAATCATACCTCAATAGATGAATATAAAAAATCTATTGAAGTTATAAATAGACAAGCTGTTAAAATGTCCAATCTTATTAAACAACTTCTTCAAATGACACGATTAGAACAAGGTACTCAAGCGGTTAACTTTGAAACTCAAGATTTAAGCGAATTTGTTAATATTATTTGCTCTGAACAGCCAGATTTACCAAAAACAATGTCATTATATCTTGATATACAAGACAATATTATTGCTGAGTTTGATATCGTTCTTATGAGTAGATTATTACAAAACTTAATAAATAATGCTATAACTTATGGTAATCCAAATGGATTTATTAAAATTAAGCTATATAAAGAACTGAAAACAATTTTTCTGTCTGTTGAAGATAATGGCATAGGTATTAATCAAGATGAACTTCAAAATATTTGGAAAAGATTTTATCAAGCTGACCAGTCAAGGCAAAATGGTGCTGGTCTAGGACTTACTATGGTTAAACAAATAGCAAATTTACACCATGGCGATATAAAAGTTACAAGCAAAGAAGGAAAAGGCAGTTTATTTGTTTTCTCTTTTCCAGAAAAACAATATTAAAAAAATTGTGTTATTTTAATGGAATTTTAATTTTCATATGATATCATACTTATAACAAAAGAGATTAATAACTAAACTTTTGAAAGGTATGGTTTATATGAAAAAGTTATTGTCTATTTTAACGGCTTCAGCTGTTACATTTGTCGCTTTATCTGGCTGTGCAACAAATGAGTTAACAAAACAGGATAATACAAACTATATCGGTGTAGATGCTGCTAAAAATGCTGCTCTTTCTAATGCAAATGTTGACGCAAGTAACGCGGTTTTCACAGAAGCAAAACTTGATGATAAAGATGGCACTGCTTACTATGAAGTCGATTTTACTGCTAATGGTACTGAATATGAATATGATATTGATGCAATTACAGGTACTGTAATCGAACAAAAGCAAAAACAAACCGATAACACTGAAGTAGGTGTTCTAATAGATGAAGCTAAAGCAAAAGAAATTGCTTTAAATCATGCTGGTGTAACTGAAGCTGATACATCTTTTATATGGGTAAAACCAGATGTTGATGATTCTCAGCAAGTTTATGAAGTGGAATTCTATGTAGCTGCTACAAATAGTGAGTATGATTATGAAATACACGCTCAAACAGGCGAAATTATCAGCTTTGATTATGATGCGGAAAATTATACTCCTAACACTAATAACACAAACAACAATAACACGAGTGGAAATTCCACAACAAAAACTGAGCAGGAAATTAAAAAAATTGCGCTTGCTAAAGTTCCAAATGCAACAGAAAAAGATATTCAAGTTAAACTGGACGAAGATGATGGAAAACTAAAATATGAGGGTAAAATCATCTATGAAGGTATGGAATATGATTTTGAAATAGATGCCTATAGCGGTGCTATTTTAGAATGGGAAGCTGAATCTGTATTTGATTAAAATTATTTTTTTAAAGAGGTATTTTATTATGAAAAAATTAACTTGTTCTCTAACAGCAGCCGCTATTTTATTAAGCGGTACAGTGGCAGGTGCCGCATATAATGTAAATGCTACTCTAACTCCTGATGTAAATGTTAATATTGATGGAACAAATAGAACATTTTATAATGCTCAAGGTCAGGAAGTTTTTCCTATAATATATAATGGCTCAACTTATCTCCCTATTCGTGCAATAGGCGAAATTATGAATAAAAATGTTAACTGGGACGCTGCCACACAAACTGCAAGTATTGGCGGAACTCGTGTGACAGGTACAACTGTAGGCACTCCAAACAATTCGGCTACTAGAACAAATATTACAATGCTTGCTTGCCCAGAATATACTATCGTAATTGATGGAAGCACAAGAACATTTAAAGATGTTAATGGAAATATAGTTCAGCCAATGAATTATAATGGCTCTATTTATTTGCCAATTCGTGCAGTCGGTGAAATAATGGGTAAAACAGTAACTTGGGACGCTGCAACTCAAACTGCAATACTCGCAGGCAATGGCCAGTCTAGTGGTGAGGTTACTGACTCTGATACTCAAAACCCTACAAATCCAAGTAATCCATCAACATCTACTGGTGAAATAACACTTGAGAAGGCAAAGGAAATTGCATTAAATCATGCAGGTAAAACTGCATCACAAGTTAAGTTTGTAAAAACTGAAACAAGTTATGATGACGGTAAAAAAGAATATGAGATTGAGTTTGTTGTCATAAGCGGTAATACCATATATGAATATGATTATGAAATATCTGCAACAGGTCAAATCAAAGATGTTGACTATGATGCTGAAAACTATAAGCCATCAGCTAATGTAACTATAACTGCTGAACAGGCAAAACAAATAGCTATTAATAAGGTTTCTGGTGCTACAGTAGCTAATATTCGTGAGTTTAAACTAGATGAAGACGATGGAAGATATAAGTATGAAGGTAAAATTGTTTATGGTAATTTCGAGTATGAATTCGAAATTGATGCAAGCACAGGCAATATAACCGAATGGGAGAAAGAGTCAATTTACGACTAATATATAATAAAAACGCACATCAAAAAAGATGTGCGTTTTTTGTGTCAATTATAAATTATTGGCTGGATTTGTTTATTTTTAAGTGCATAATCTATTGTTTCTGGTATTAAATCCATATTCGCTACAAGTGAACGTGGTTTTTCATTTGGTGCATCTTGTTTAAATGGTACAAAATAATAATTCCTTCTGTTTAAAAGTCTGCCTATATTTTCGGCAGAACCAGAAAGACCATCATTTGTAGATATTGCTATAACAACTGGTCGCTCTCTCCTTAAATGGCTTTTTACTGCCATTGGTACAGTACCATCTATTATAGAATTACTTAGTTTTGCAAGTGTATTGCCCGTGCATGGTGCTACAACTAACACATCAAATAAACCTTGTGGCCCTATTGGCTCGGCTTTTACTATACTGTCTATTATAGGTTTTTTTGTTATATCACTTAAATGATTGTATAATACATCTGCTTTACCAAATTTAGTATCCATTGTAGCTGAATGATGAGATAATATAGCGGTTATATCATATTTTTTTGACATATCTTCAAGCTTTTTTATAACTTTGCTAAATGTGCAAAATGAACCTGTTATTGCAAAGCCCACTCGGATTTTATCGCTCATAACACTTTTTCCTCCTGTAATATAGTGTAAATAGTGTTTTTTATCGCTGTTGCCGCTGAAATCGGTGCAACTTTTCCAGGAAGCGATAAGGCATGTATTGCTCTTATTCCGATTTTTTCGGCATAGTCAAAATCTACTCCGCCCGCATTTGATGCCAAGTCAATTATCAGACAACTTTCTTTTATGCACATCAATTCGCTTATTCCAATAACAGGTGCTGGAACTGTATTTATTATTAAATCAAAATCACTTAATTTGCCTATTAAATCATTGGTATTAAGATAATTTAAACCTTTTGAAGTAATCCATGCAAAATCCTTAGGTGAGCGGGCTGATACTGTAACTTTTGCATGTAATGCAGATAAATCATCAGAAAGCATACTGCCTATACGTCCATTTCCTATAACAAGCACTTTTGCTCCGTGAAGTGTTATAAGTAGTTCTCGCATTGCAAGCTCTATTGCTCCTTCACATGTAGGTATTGCATTTAAAACTGCAAGTTCTTCACGTTCTAAATAATCATAAAGTAAAATTTCATTGCGTTTTGCTTGATTTTTTATATCTTCCGTAACACCACCTGCAAATACAATCTTTTTAGAAGGTATAGAATTTATAATTAAATCTAATTTATATGATGTATTGCAAAGAGGGGCATTTAATACTCCTTTTTCCCTCTGAACTGGCATAGGTAAGATTATTATATCTGCTTTAGAAAAATCTGCTATACTTATTTGTTTTATATCTTCTTTAAATGAAAATCGGTCAATTCCAAAACTAAAAACATTATGCTCGTCTAAACAAAGCTGCTTTGCAAGAAATATCTGTCGCATATCTCCGCCAACAACTCCAAATGTAAGCTTTTTGTTCAATATATTCCGCCTCCCTTCATGTCAGACTATGCAAAGAAAATTTAAAGTGTGCATGAAAATTGTATGTTTTGGAAATATGTACCGATGATACTTGATGAATATTATAATTTTGTGGTATGCTATATAAGGTATCTCCTGCTATACAGATTTTACTGTATGCAATTGGCCGTTAGGGGAAGGCGGCATAGCTCTTGTATTAGAGCATACTTTTTGTTAGAAAGGATTGAATAATTCCATGAACAAACAAGAAATCATGGAGGGCATTGCATTTCAATTAAAGAGTGATTATCATACCACTCCTAAAGACGCAAAGCCTGAACAGCTTCATATGGCTGTATCTAAAGCGATTATGGCAGAAATCGCTGACCGCTGGCAAAATAGCCTTGAGAAACACCGTAAACAACGCAGAGCTTATTATTTTTCTGCAGAGTTTCTTATGGGACGTATGATTTATAATAACCTCATGTGTCTTGGTATGACTAAAGAGGTTGGGGAGCTTCTCGAGGAAGCTGGTGCTTCTCTCGAAGAATTTGAGGATGTTGAGGACTGTGCTCTTGGTAATGGTGGTCTTGGTAGACTTGCAGCTTGTTTCCTAGATTCTGCGGCTACTCTTGATTTACCTCTCGAGGGCTATGGTATTCGTTATAAATATGGTCTGTTTAAACAGAAAATTAGGGGTGGTTTCCAGACTGAAACCGCTGATGACTGGACTCGCTACGGCGACCCTTGGAGTTTAAGGCGTGAGGACGAAAAAGTTAACGTTCGTTTTGCTGACCAGAATATTGTTGCTGTGCCTTATGATATGCCTATTATTGGTTATGGTACTGACAATATTGGCACACTTCGCCTATGGCAGGCTGAAACCGAAACTCCTTTCGATTTTAATCTGTTCAATGAACAGCAATATGATAAGTCTGTTGCTGCGGCTAATCGTGCAGAGGATATTTCCCGTGTGCTTTATCCAAATGACTCAACAGATGCTGGTAAAATCTTAAGACTGAAACAGCAGTATTTCTTCTGTTCTGCTTCTTTACAGGATATCATTAAGAAGTTTAAAAAAGTTCACGGCGGTGACTTCTCCAAGTTTGCTGACCTTAACGCTATTCAGCTTAATGACACTCACCCTGTTATCGCTATTCCTGAGCTTATTCGTCTGTTAACCGATGGCGAAAACCTAACTTTTGATGAGGCTTTAGCTATTTGTAAGAAGGTATTTGCTTATACTAACCATACTATTCTGGCCGAGGCTCTTGAAAAGTGGAGCAGTCACTTAATGATTAGCACTATTCCTCGTGTTTATGATATTATCGTTAAGATTGATGAGGCTCTGGGTAAAGAATTATCCGCTCTTGGCGTTCCTGCTGACAAGGCAGCTTCTATGCGTATTATCCAGAATAACACCGTTCATATGGCTCACATGGCTATCTTTGCATCTCAGTATGTAAACGGTGTTGCTCAGCTGCATACCGAAATTCTGAAAAACGACGTTTTAAAGGATTGGTATAATATTTATCCAAACCGTTTCCAGAACAAAACCAACGGTATTACTCAGCGTCGTTGGCTGGCTCTTTGCAACCCTGAGCTTTCCGACCTTTTAACCGAGCTTTTAGGCA
>CALWMO010000081.1 GCA_944381965.1 uncultured Butyricicoccus sp. | reverse complement strand
TTGAAATAAGTCTGAACAGCTGTAACAAGTACAAGTTTATTATCATAACTGTTTTCATATTTACCGATATATGTATCAGCAATAGTGAGCCTTAAATCATACTGTATCTTGTCTATCAGCTCAATGATTTTGATTTTCTTAAATTCTTTGCCTTTGGTATCAGATGTAGTTTTTAAGCTATTTACACCACGAGATAACTTAACCTTGATACCATCATGTATAAGTATCAGCTTACCAGCCTCAATAGCCTTTTTCTGCTCATCTTCATTAAGTCTTGTAATATCTTGTACTTCTGCAAGCGGTGCAAATGTGCACGACCTTTTCATTGGAGTACCTGCTATAATTCCAGCTATACGACTGCAATATTCAGCAGTATTGCAAGTCTTTTCTGCACTGATTTTAATACCATCGCCTGTAAAGTTTATAATGCCCTCATAGTCTGCCTCTTGATTAGGCAGAACAGCTCTTACAGCATGATATTTTTCACGCTCTGCCTTTATCCAAGTAACAATTTCTGTACATTCCTCTGGTGTAGCCGTAGGCGGTGCACATAAATAATCAAATTGCTGAGTAGTAGCCCAAGCAAGTCCAGCAGTTACATTTTCGCTTTCTGCGGTATCAATGTATACCAACACTTTTTTAGGCTTATTTTCATAGCCAATAAAGGCACGCTCTATATATTTTTTATTATCATCAGATATATCTGTTGGTATCTCAGATACTTTAGTAAGTACATGAGCACCTTGAGATTTAGCATCTTTAAGCAGTAAAAGCAATGTACCTTTTTCCCACAGCTTTAGTGCATCAGATGCAGCCGATTTAAAAGATACAAAAATTCCTGGTGTTCCCATAGTTTACTCCTTTGCTATTTTATTTTTAAATCTAATGTCTTGCATGGTTGGCAATTTTTCGGTTTCAAGCCTAGCATCATCAGTAAAGGCAAGATTTAATTCAACATTAAATCCGTCCTCAGCTGTCCTTTTGGCTTTTATACCATCAATTTTTAAACAACGGTCATCTACTCTTACAAATCCATCATTAGTAAATAGCATGATGACCTCATCAGCCATAGCAGTAAGCTCATCAGCATTACCTTTGTTATCTTCATTTAAATTTCCTATGCACAGTATATTGATTTTCTGCTTTACCTCATCGGAAAAACGTGTACTTATTGTTCTTTCCTGTTCCTCAGCAGATATAAACCAACATGGACGTTCAAACTGTTCTGGCAGTGCATCACGGTGAACCGCCCAACCATGCCCAAGAGATACAAGCTGTAAATTTACAGCATCAAGTATCATTCTTTGAGTTATCATTTTTGTTTAGCCTCCCAAGCTATTTACAAGCTGATTTAAAATATTTTCAGCTTCTCGCTGTACTTCTCTTTGCAGTGAACTTTTACTTTTTTGATAGAAGTGTCTACCCTCTACCCAGTTATTACCCGCTCTAGCTCTGATAATCTTGATATATCTAGCTTGATTTTTTATATATGTTCTTCTTTTTCTTTTAACATGACCATTTTCCAAGTAGTTAGTAACAGCACCAGCACCATTACGACCAGCAGGTGAGTCAGTAGCTCTTACTGCAACGTAGCCACCACGAGAACCAACAAAAACATCTTGCCAGCTTGCAATTTTACCATGACTATCATTAAGAGATGTACTTATATTCCCTCGAACAGTACGCTGTACAACCTGACCAAGCCTTTCATGTGCTGCTCTTCTAAGCTCAGGTATAGAATTTCTAGCATTATCAATACGGGTACGCATTTCAGCAAGCCCGCTAGTATTATTACTCATTAAGCATCATCATTTCTTATGATTTCATATTCATTTTTCCACTCGTCCAACTCATATGGTTCTGTCACACGCCAAACTTTTCCTCCTAGAGTAATTTGTTCACCAACTTTTAGAGTTATAGCTTTTGGTACAACTAATACTAAGCATTGCTCAGTGTTAGTCTGAGGAGTTTCCACAGCTGTTTTAATATATTTTTCGGTGACACACGCAGGGAAAGTTATTTTTGTGTTTTCAGACAGGGTTGGACGATTGTATACAGGGTCAAGCTCAGCAACACGTTTTTTAACACTACATATTTTCGGGGTAATAGCAGCAGTTGTAACCTTGTAAAAGTTTCGGCTGTCTGGGTGCTCTTCTATGTTTGTTATAAAGCAGTGTTGACCTTTAACCATTAAAGCATTGGACAGGTCAATACCTCTTTTTCTGATTGTAAATTCTACGGTTGGCACACCTAAACCAACCGTAGAAAATATATTCTTAGAAGTTTTCTGTTTTACCTGTGCAAACATATTGGTTTCGTTTACCCATTCAAAACCATTTTCTGTTTGCTCTAACCTTAAAAACTGTATTAAATCTCTTAAAGCACCTACCACTAAGCATTACCCCCGTAATTAGAACGAAGTTTAAGCTGTACAATACGCTGTCTTATAGCAGGTGATTGAGCTATCTCGACCATTTTTGTAAGTCCTCTAGTTTCGTATGCCTCTAATGTCATAGCATTAGCTACCAAGTCATACTGACTAGGGCTAACATCTCTGTTAATGCCTGCCCCCTCTAAATATTCATCAGATGCAGCAAGCAAAGAGCTTATGAGCATATCATCTTCATTATGGTCGATAATCATATATCTTTTACAGAGCGATAAACGCTCACCCATATTATCAAGCATTAAGCCTCACCTTGAGAACCTTCATCATCAGCAGGAGTCTCTGTAAGCATACTTGCAGCCATTGCAGACATTTCATCAGCAACAGTAATCTTGCCAGCAACGGCAGCCTTATCATCAAACTTCTGAGCATCAAGTCTTGTGATAGCTCTTACTTCGGTGGAGTCTGTTCCCCAAGCATCGCCGCCCACATCTGTGGATTTGATTGACATAACAGCTCGGCGGAACAGTGTACCAAACTGCTTGAAATCACCCATATAAATCGGAGTGGTATCAGCATTTGGAAGCAATGCATCACTTATAATATGAATAGGCTTATTGCCGAACATATAGCCCGTGCCAGCTGCTACATTAGGCTGTAAAAGCGGTCTGCCGTCATTATCTGTAAGAGTATCAAGGAAGTTAAAACCGGACTGATTTGTTATATAACTCATACCGGCAATAAATGCAGGGTCAAGGTTTGTATTTCTCATTGTTTTCAGATTCTTGATTGCATCAGCCGCAGTGATTGCAGTTGCAGCACCATCAAGAGTTTTCAGCAGTCCCAGAAGAAGTGAATTTTCCGTGATTACAGCCTTTTTACCAAGCCAGCGGCTCAAATATGCAAGCAGGTTCTGGTCGGTATCTGCCATCAGGTCGTTTGAAACAGGTACAATCAGAGCATACTTCTGAACATTGTATTCAACCTTTGCAAAAGTAGGCTTATCGGTCTTACCAATCTCACCCATCTCCGCAATCTTTGTAAAGCCAGTTGTAGGAGATGTATCACGAACTCTTGTGCCTGTGTTAGATGTTACGGTTTCCACTGTGAACAGGTCTGACAGCGGAGAAAGAGCTCTCTTTTGCTCATTTATCATTGTCTGAATGTCCTGAGGCACAATCAGACCGCCATCAGCCGGAGTGCCTTCTGTCATACCGCCCTCATTTTTTACGGCTCTTGTAACAATGTCCATATTTTCTGCAAGTGCCTGACGGTCATTTCTAGCACCGGCACGAATACAAGCACAGAATGCTCTGATACACTCGTTTGAGTTTTTGCTATGGTTTGCAGCATTTGCATATGTACCGCCATTATTAGTTTGCGGTGTTGGCTCAGGCTCTGGAACACTGTTCTCAGCATCAACAATAGCCTTTACACGGGTTATTTCATTGTCAATGTTTGCAAGCTCAGCCTGTGCAGTATCAAAAGCACCTTGGTCATTTGCTTCATCAGCAGCTTTCATTCTGTCAATGATAGTCTTTTTCTGGTTTAAAAGATTAAGCAGTTTCTTTTTCATAAGTATCTCCTTTTAAATAATAGTTAAATTTAAACTAGCCTCAGCAATAGCAATGGCTCGCTTATTAGCTACCCCTTTTGGTGGGGAGCTGTCACCATCAGGTGACTGAGGGGGCATTTTAGCTTTGTTGTAAGCCTCTCTTAGCTTTTCAATGTCAGGCAATCCACCAGCCGAATTTATTACATTCTTGTAATTAACAGTGCTGTTTTCGCCTATAATTTCATCAACCAAGCCATACTCTAAAGCCTCATTAGCTGTGATAAATGTTTCATTGTCCATCATTCTACGCAGCTTATCTCGTGTAACTTTGCCCTTGCACTTATTTTCATAAGCAGAAAGTATAGAGCTTGTAACAGCTTCAAGCATTTGAGTGCTTTGCTTATGGTCTATTTGATTTCCCCAAGTTATTGTGCTAGGAAGATGTATCATAACTTGACCAACAGGACTTACAGCCACGGTATCAGCAGCAGCCATTATTACAGATGCCGCCGAACCCGCTAGGCTCTGCACCTCAACACGAGTTGGAACATTTGCAGCATGAATTAAACTGTACATCTCAAAGCCAGCATAAACTGAACCGCCACCCGAATTTATCTCAATAACAAATTCTTCGTCTTTTGGATTTTCAGCCAGTGCATTTCTTATATCACTTGGACACGCTACACCATAACCAAAATAACGATAAATTCCAGCATCATCATCAGATACAATCATTCCATTAACTTTTACTCTCATTGTTGTTCACCTCCCTCATTGCGTTTAACAGATAAATCCTCCCACATATGCAGTGGTACATAGTTAAGTGATGCCTTACGAGCATCGCCACCCTCAACATCAGGGTCATCTTCATGTTTGCGAATATCATTGACGGAATAAGCACCAATATCACTCATAGTGCGATACCAGTCAGCTCTGCTTGCCCAGTCACCTCTGAGTTCGCCCATCATATTTCGCCTAATCTGTAAATTAAGCCTTGTACGCTGGTCAATGGTCAGAAGTTTGTAGGTATCCTCCTGTTCAATCGGTGCAACAATCGGACTAAGCGTTCTTTGCATATATTCAATACTTGCTTGTACATTTGATGCATAAGTCTGTGTACCAACACCGAGCTTGTAAAGCGGAATGTTAAACAATCTGCCTATATCTTCAATACTTGCAGCCTTGCTTTCAATAAACTGAGCATCTTTGTTAGATGCAGAAATAGGCGTGTATTTCATGCCAAAATCAAGAACAGCTGTTCGATACGCATTATCAGCACCCGAATAAATCTTGTCCCAGCTTGCTCTGATAGCATCTTTTATAGATATTTTCGAGCCGTCCTCTGTTACAATGTCAGGCTTACTTGTAAGGTCGGTTTCAGTTGTTAAAACACCTGTCAGCCTTGCACCGTTAGCATAGAAATTCTTTTCATACTTTTGAGATTGCAAAGCCGCCTCGATGACCATAGCACCACGCTTTAAATAAGAAACACCCTCAATGCCATCAGTAGAAAAAGCTTTGTAGTGGATAATATCACACGCCCAAAACTTTCTGTATTCGCCCGTTTTGGGGTTTGTGCCTACATACCACAGCTTGCCTTTATCATCAATAAACGGTGTCATGTAACCCGCTTCAACAGGCAATAATTCGCAAGGAATACCCCATTTATCACGAATAATAATCGCATAAGCATTACCATAAGCAATCCTACGGCTTTCCATGAGCTTGAAATAGTCGAAAGCCGTCATAATTTCATTTGGTCTGCTTGTAAGCAAGTCAAGTACAGGACTATCTACTACACGCTCTCTTGTTTGGCTGTCCATAATAAATATAGGCATCTTGGCTATACTATCCGCTATAATCTCAATACAAGCATTTACAGCCGGTAACTTCATCGCCTGAAGTTCAGCACCGCCAAAAAGCGTTTGTCCAGTGCTCCAACCTTCAGGGCTGTCTAAAGTAAGCCTTCTATTGCTAACTTGTTTGTTTTTCTTTTTAAAGAGCTTGTCAAAAATCAATATTTCTCACCCCCTTACAGTGACCATTTACCGCTTGAAACAGCATCAGCTAAATCTGGTTTAGGCTCAAGCATAGCGGTCGCAAAAGCGATAACCCAAGCAACAGCCATGTCTATTCTGCCAGTTTGCTGTCTTTTAATCGGTTGTATGTTTTCTAAATTATCAACTTTGCAACGAACATTACCAACACAGCTTCTAAGAGCTGTATTGTGAATATGCAGCATTTCATGCGAGCGTATAAGACGTTCTAACTCTTTCATTGGTGGCGATATATGGCGTATGCCTTGCGGTATCTCCACCACATCAGTTACTTTGCCTGCAAGCTCTTTTTGCAACTGCTGCATTATAGTTGCACCTAAATGTGGGTCAAAGCCTATCATTTTCACATCATACTCACTGCAAGCCGAAACTATAAACTCGCAAACTTGAGCATAATCAATAACATCACCTTCACAGCCTTGCATAAATCCCGCTCTTATCCAGTCACGATAATTTACATGGTCACGTTTTTCCTTATCCTGAATATCATCAAGCGGTATCCAACCAGTAGCAAGAGCAACCCATTTTTCAAGTCCATCTTGTGGAGGAAACACCATAACAAAACCCGTAAGGTCGGTGGACTTTGAAAGGTCAACACCACCAAAGCACTTTTTGCCTTTGAGCAGCTGCACAACTTCTTTCCAGTGCTGTCCATTTGCATTAAACTGTGTTTTGTCGTAAATGGTAAGCGGTATCCAGCCAACTGAGTGTACAGCAATCCACTGATTTAATCTAAGCCAACGGAAAAGTCTTTCCATTGCCTCACTGCGTTTAGCCTCCTCAGCCTCTGCCCTGATGGTCGATAACTTAACGGTTTTTCCTATTGACGGATTGCATTTTTTCCAAACTTCCTCATCAAAAATATTTACTTGCTTGAGTTCGTCCTCATCTTCATAAAGACCTAAACCATAGATTATAGGCAACCACTGAGGATTGTCGTAGTATTTTTCGCCACGCTTGCCCTCTCTGTATTTGAGTATGGCAAGAGCTTTTTCATGTACTTCCCAGCCAATAGATTTACGGTCTGGGTCATCACCGGCAGTTGTAAGCACAATCCATACCGGTTGTTCCCTCGCATCGCCTGCACCGAAAGTCATAATGTCCCATAGCTCTCGGTTTTTCTGTGCGTGTAATTCGTCAAAGATAACACAGCTAGGCTTGTAACCATGCTTAGAGTAAGCTTCACTGGATAATACCTTGAGCATAGAACCCGAAACCTCGTCATAGATTTCCTTTTTGCTGTCTACGATACGACAACGCTTTTTAAGGCTCTTGCAGTTTTCAATCATGTGCTTGGCAGCTCTAAATACAATGCTTGCATTTTCCTTGTCAGCAGCTACAACATAAACTTCACCGTTTACCTCACCATCAGCAAACAGATGATACACACCAAGACCAGCTGATATTTCGCTCTTACCGTTTTTCTTTGGTATCTCCAAATACAAATACTGATATTGTCTTACAGTTGGCTCATCAGCTCTCATGCGACCATAAAACTCAGTTATAGACTCTCTTTGCCAGTCAATAAGCCTAAATGGAGTACCGC
>CALWMO010000080.1 GCA_944381965.1 uncultured Butyricicoccus sp. | reverse complement strand
TATAAAGAAAATATAGAATTTTATGTGCCTATATGCAATGAAAAAGCAGTTAAATATGGCTTTTTAGTGGCTCAGTCTGCATTAAGTGGAGGGAATTTAGAAGATTATATATTAGAGCTTGATGAAAAATATAAAGATAGAATAGCTGTATCTATAAGACCCATATGCACAGATTTTGTTTTGCCATCACAAGATAGCGAAGGAACACCTATATCTGAGCAAGAAAAAAATGAGAAAATGCAAAAACATGATGCTGGTGCATATTTTTCTAGAGAATTATGTGCGAAATATTTTACATATATGGACGAAAATGAGCAAGGTCACTTTGTTTTATTTGATGATTTAGATACAATATCGGCTAAAATCCAAAGATTAAATAATTTACCAGTAAAAAAAATATTTGCTTTATATCCAGATATAGAAAAATTACTCACAAATTAAATCAGCTGTGTTTGCATTTACAAGATTTATTAAATCTATCGGGTTAAGTTCTATTTGCATGCCTATTTTTCCCGCACTTACCATAATTGTATGTATATTATTTGCAGTTTCATGTATGGTTATTTTATAAGGCTTTTTAAGTCCAACAGGTGAGCAACCCCCACGAATATAACCAGTAAGATTTAAAAGCTCTTTTACAGCTGTAAGCTCAATAGATTTCTCAGACACTGATTTAGCGGCTTTTTTTAGGTCAAGCTCCTCTGCAACTGGTATTACAAACACATAAATTTGACCAGTTTTACCTCTAGCTACTAAGGTTTTAAACACATAGTCTGGATTTTGGTTTAAAAGATTTGCAACTGTGACACCGTCCACCGCATCTTTGCCATGTGGATAAGTATGAGCTTTATATTCTATTTTGTGTTGCTCCAAAATACGCATAACATTTGTTTTTACTTGTGACATTTTTATATCCTCACTTTTTAAGTTTTATTTAATTATATATCTATATTATTTAAATTTAAATAGTCCTATGGTATACTGAAGATAAAATTAGGATATGATTAAATTGGGAGGATTTATGGAAAAAATAACTTTATTTGCCACAGATTTAGATGGCACACTTTTTTATGACCGTCAAAATATAACCGAGCGTGATAAAAATACCTTAAAAAAGCTCAAAGAAAAAGGCTGCATAATATGTTTTGCAACAGGCAGAGAGTTTGAAGTTATAACGCCTGCACTGGATAGATTAGAGCTTTGGGACTATGTTGACTATTTTATAATGAGCGGTGGCAGTCAGATTTATGATGTAAAAAATAAAAAAATACAAGTAGTAGGCGAGTTAAGTCCAGAATGTATGCATTATATTTATGACAAATATCATAATATGCCAGCGGCGGTTATAATTCCAAGAGATAATGTTTTCCATACAAATAGAATATCCGATGAAATTATAGAAGAGAGCAAGCTTTTAGGTTCAGAGATTAAGCTATATGATGATATGACAGAGGTGCTTGACAAACCAAATCCTAAGTTTTTATTTTTCGGCACAGAAAAGCAAATAGATGAAACAATAGAGGTTATGAGTAAGGATACCGACCCACGTTTAACTATTTGCAGAAGTCAGCAGAAGTATATAGACTGTTATGCAGCGGGAATAAATAAGGGAACAGCGTTAAAAGTTCTATGCAAACAGCTTAATATTGATTTAAAAAACACAGCGGCAATAGGCGATAACCAAAATGATGTAGAGCTTTTTGAAACAGCAGGATTTTCTGCTTGTCCGTTAGATGCAACTGATGACGCAAAAAATAAAGCAAAGTATATTTGCTGTAATGCACATGAAGGAGCTGTATCAGATTTTTGTGAATACTTAAAGCTTATTTAACGCAAAAAAAGAGGTGAATTTTTATGTCATATCCAGAATCATCAGATAGAACTAAAATTCTGCTTGTACTATCTCTTTTAGAGCAAGGAGAACAGACAGGCTTTAGTCTTATTCGTATGATGGAAATAAGACGAGAATTCGCCTTTTTAGCTGAAGAAGCTATGATTTATCCTTTGTTACATGAAATGTGTAATAAAGGTCTTATAACAAGCTATGAAAAACAAACAGAGGTTGGTATAAGACGATTTTATAAGGTTAAACGCCAAGGTATACATTTTTTATCATATTTAAGAAAATTATATCCAAATCATGGACTTAGTAAAGTTGGAGGTGGAGTATGTGCCAAATCAGAAAATGACTGAGTGGTTAGATAGGGTATGTGCACATATTTTAATTCCTTCGTATAGAAAAAAAGTTAGAAAAGAGCTTACAGCACATCTAAATGATAGAATACGTCAGCTTGAAAATGATGGCTTAAGCCATGAAAAGGCAGTAGAGCAAGCAATAATGCTTATGGGTGATGCTGAAAAAGTGGGAAAGGCGTTTTCTAAATGTGATAATTTAAGTTTGTTTATTAAAAAAGTGGCTATAAATATTATTATCTGGATTATAATAATATTTTTAATAATTTATATAATAAATAAAATAATTAAGGTCTGAGAAATAAAATCTCAGACCTTTAGTTTTAGATATAATTTTTTAATTTTTCTATACATAAATTTGCCGACAAAATAGCTAGATATAATACAGATAATACCCAAAACAAGTGGTAAAAATGTGTTTTTTATATCCCACATGCTGAATATAGACACAAAAACAAGCCCAACTCCGATTGAAAAAATTATTAAAGGCAGTAAAATAATAGCTAATATAATACCAAAAACGGCACATATCAGAGCAAAAAGCACAACAGATATATTTCCCAAAAGAGGCAATATAAAAAATATAAAAATTAAAATAAGTATAACAGCTATAATTATATTTTTAGTATTAAACTTATAATTGCCTTTTTTCAAATCTTGTAAAAAATTAAAGATTTTTTTCTTATTATCTGATAAATTTTCAAGTTTTATGCTTTTTTGATGCTCTTTTATTATATTATTAGCTATAATTTGTGGATTTCCAAGTTTTAAAATAATAGCTTGCTCACTTATTTTATCTACCGAGTCAAAACACGCTTTATAATAACTCATAGTTTTTTTTCGTTTTTCTTCAGGTAAAACCTCAAGCTCTTTTTCAAGCACTGAGAGAAATTCTTCTTTATTCACTCATTTTTCCTCCCTTTAAGCATAACTATATTATAGTAAACTACTATATGTCAAGATATAACAACATTTTGCACAGATTTAACCGTATAGATTATAACTATTTGTTCTGTATTTTTTGTGTAATTATTTGTGTTTTTAAGATTTTTAGCGTATACTTAATACTGAGTATGTATGTAAGTCTATAAAGGAGTATTTGATTTAATATGAAACTTTTAGTGTTATTTGGTGGAGCTTCAAGCGAGCATGAGGTTTCATGCCTTTCAGTAGCATCTATACTTAGAAATATAGATAGAGATAAATATGATTTATATGTTATCGGAATAACAAAAAAGGGCGAGTGGAAACTTCTTAATGATATAGATGAAGATAAAATAGAGCGTTGTCAGTGGGATAATAATGAACTTGTAAATGCAGTTATTATACCTGACAAAGTTTCAAAATCAATAGCTGTCTTTAATAAAGATAAAACAGATTTTATAAAAATTGATTGTTGTTTCCCAGTGCTTCATGGCAGCGGTGGCGAAGATGGAACAATTCAAGGTCTTTTAGAGCTTGCTGGTATTCCTTATGTTGGCTGTGGCGTTGCGGCAAGTGCTAACACTATGGATAAAAGCATAACAAAAATTGTTGTAGATACCACAAATGTGCGTCAAGCAGCTTATGCACTTGCTATTAAACATGAATATAAAAAAGATAAACATAAGGTTATGAAAAATGCAATGGAAAAGCTTAAAAACTTTCCTGTATTTATAAAACCATGTTCTTCTGGTTCGTCTGTTGGCGTACATAAAGCTATTGATATGCAAAGTTTAGAGCAAAGCTTAGACGAAGCTTTTAACTGGGATAATAAAGTTTTAATTGAGGAGTTTATAAATGGCAGAGAAGTAGAAGTTGCAGTTATGGGCAATTTAGAGCCAGTAGCATCTATTGCGGGTGAAATTGCTCCAACTCAAGAGTTTTATACTTATGATGCTAAATATAAAGATGATTCTTCTGCACTTTATATACCTGCTAGAATTTCTGATAAAGCTATGAAAGAACTTCGAGAAAATGCAGTTACCGTTTATACTGCTATGGGTTGTCGAGGTCTTTCAAGAGTTGACTTTTTCTGCACAGATACAGAGGAAATTATATTTAATGAGATTAACACAATTCCAGGTTTTACATCTATAAGCATGTATCCAAAACTTTTCGGTCATGGCGGTATAGCATATAGTGAGCTGATTGACAAGTTAATTAGCCTTGCACTGGAGGAGCATAATGGATAATAGACCGATTGGTGTTTTTGATTCTGGCGTCGGTGGACTTACCGCTGTTAGACGTATGCATGAGATAATGCCAAATGAAAGTATTATTTATTTTGGTGATACTGGCAGAGTGCCTTATGGTACTCGTTCAGCTCAAACAATTTTACATTATACAAGACAAGATGTCGCTTTTTTGCGTTCATTTGATATAAAAGCTATTGTAGTAGCTTGTGGCACAGTTTCTTCTGTTGCACTAAATACGGTTTCAAAAGAGCAAAACATACCTATGATTGGCGTAGTAGAGCCTGCAAGCCTAGCTGCAATAGAAAAAACCAAAAACGGTCGAATAGGTGTTATAGGCACAGCAGGCACAATAAAATCTGGTTCTTATGAAAGTTTTTTGCATGATAATAAGCCAGAACTTAAAATATTTACTAAAGCTTGTCCGCTTTTTGTCCCTCTTGTTGAAAATGGTAGAGTAAATAAAGGCGATATAGTTATAGAAACGGTTGTAAAAGAATACTTAACCGAGCTTAAAGAGCAAAATATAGACACTTTAATTTTAGGCTGTACACATTTCCCACTTCTTAGAGAGGTTATAGCCGATTTTATGGGCGAAAATGTAGAGCTTATAGACTCTGGGGCAGCAGCGGCAGACTATGCAAAACGTATTTTAACATTATCAGATAATGAAAATGCTGAAACGAAATATTTTGTATCAGATGACCCAGAGTCATTTAAAGCTCTTTCACATATTTTCTTAAATGGTGAAATTGCTGAAAATGTCGGAAGTGTTGAAATAGCTACATATTAAACTATAAAACGAGGAAGATATGAAAAAAGATGTATTGTTGTCGATATGTTCGACACAACAATTTGAAGGCTGTGATGAAGAAACAATAGACCTTATGACACAGGCAAGATTTTATGAGCGTGGTGGAAAATTTTATATTTCATATGAAGAAAGTGAGCTTACAGGTCTTTTAGGTACTCGTACAACTGTTAAAATAGATGGTGATACAGTAACTATGATGAGAACAGGCACTTATCCTTCTGAAATGCTTTTTAGTAAAAATCAGCGTCATGTAGGGCTTTATCATACAGAATTTGGTGCAATAACAATCTCAACCCACACAAATGAGCTTATAAATACAATAAGTGAAGATGGTGGAGAGTTAGAAATAGATTATACAGTTGAAGTAGACCAGTCTATGGTTGGCAATCATCATTTTAGAATTTCTGTCAAACCAACTGGACATGATTTAGATGAGAAATAATAGGAGAGTGTAATAAAAATGAATTTTATGGAAAATGCAAAAATACAGGCTGAAAATATTGTTAAGGAGGCATATGAAAAAGCGGTTTCACAAGGATTACTGCCACAAGCAGAACTGCCAAAAATAGCAGTTGAAACACCAAAAGATGCAAGCAACGGTGACTGGGCAAGTACAGTTGCTATGCAGTGTGCAAAACTTCTTCGTATGCCACCTAGAAAAATAGCTGAAGCTTTAGTAGAAAATATGGAGCTTGACGGCACATATTTTTCTAAGGTAGATATTGCGGGTGCAGGTTTTATAAATTTCACATATAATATGGATTGGTACAAGAATGCACTTAAAACCGCTGTTTTAGAGGGTGAAAACTACGGTAAAACCAAGCTTGAAAATCCAGAAAAAATTATGGTTGAATTTGTATCTGCAAACCCAACAGGTCCTATGCATATGGGTAATGCTCGTGGCGGTGTGCTTGGTGACTGTTTAGCTGAGGTTTTAAGCTGGGCAGGACATGATGTAACAAGAGAATTTTATATAAATGATGCTGGTAATCAGGTGGACAAGTTCGCTCATTCTGTTGAAGGACGATATATTCAAATTATTAAGGGTGAAGATGCTATCGAGTTTGACCCTTCTTGGTATCAGGGTGCAGACATTAAGGAGCTGGCTCAAATGCTTGTTGACGCTCATGGTGATAAGCTGCTTGATATGAGCGAAGAAGAGCGTTTTGACACCATTGTTGGTTTTGGTCTGCCTCATAATATCGAGAAAATGCAGCGTGACTTAGCACGTTATAAAATCACTTATGACGTATGGTTTAGAGAAAGCACACTTCACCAGTCTGGAGCAGTTGAGGAAACTGTTAAAATGCTTTCTGATGCTGGCGTAACATATGAAAAAGACGGTGCTTTATGGCTACGCTCTACCGCATTCGGTGCAGAAAAAGATGATGTACTTCGTCGTGCAAACGGTTTCTATACTTATTTTGCAGCTGATATTGCTTATCATAGAAATAAATTTGAAACTCGTCACTTTGATAGAGTAATTAATATTTGGGGTGCTGACCACCATGGTCATGTGGCACGTCTGCAAAGAGCTTTAGATGCTATTGGCTTAAATGGTTCTGAGCGTCTTGAAATCGTATTAATGCAGCTTGTGCGTATGATGCAGGGCGGTGAAGTCGTTCGTATGAGTAAGCGTACAGGTAAGAGCTTAACCCTTTCTGATTTACTTGATGAAATCCCAGTTGATGCAGCTCGTTTCTTCTTTAACTCTCGTGCGGCTGAAACCCAGATGGAATTTGACCTTGACCTTGCAGTAAAGCAGGATAGTGAAAACCCACTTTATTATGTTCAATATGCTCATGCTCGTATCTGCTCTGTTATCAAGAGTGCAACAGAAAATGGTAAGACACTTCCAAATATTGAAGATGTAGATCTAACTGTTTTAACCGAAAATGATGAAAAGGCACTTATCCGTATTATTGCACAACTACCAGAGGAAATTATCAGTGCTGCAAACGATAGAGACCCATCTCAGATGAACAAATATGGCGTAGCTCTTGCGGCTCAATTCCACAGATTCTATAATTCTTGCCGAGTTAATGATGCAGAGCCAGCTATACGTGATGCTCGTTTAATGCTATGTAAGGCAGCAGCTCAGGCTATTAAAAATGTGCTTGGTATGATAGGTGTAGATGCTCCTGAGCATATGTAATAATAAAAAATCCCCAATCCCATAAAAAGGAGGCGTTTTTAAATGTTTCGCCAAATGAAGAAAATTGCAGCACTTGTTTTAGCTTCTACTATTACATTTACAAGTGCGGTGGCTTTTACAGGTACACCACAGACTCAGTTTGACTTTGTTTTACAGAAAATAGAGCAAAACAGCCTATTTACTCAAAATAATGAGATGTCAAGCCAAGAGGTAGCAGAGAAAAATGCTTATATTGAGCAAAATCCAGACAAGCTACAACAAGTTGTAAATG
>CALWMO010000079.1 GCA_944381965.1 uncultured Butyricicoccus sp. | reverse complement strand
CTAATCCCCAGTTAGATGTATAGAATGTTTTACCTTTTTCAAGTGAAGTTATACCTGCTCTACGGATTTGCCAAGGAGTTTCAAAATCTGGCTCACCCACACCGAGTGATATTGCATCTTCCATTGTAGCAACAATATCAAAAAATTTTCTGATACCAGATGGTTTTACAATTTTGACACGGTCCGAGTAAAGTTCGGAATAGTTTACCATGTTATCATTACCTCTCTTGTATCCTTTGTAGATGGGTCATAAATAACGCCTTGGTCTTTATATTTTTTCATAATAAAATGAGTAGCAGTAGAAACAACACTTTCCATTGGAGCTAGGTTTTCAGAAACAAACTGAGAGATTTCACGCATAGTGTGACCAGTGATAATAATGGTAAGGTCAAAACCACCAGACATTAAATATGCACTTTGTACCTGTGGATAAGAACAAATTTGTCTTGCGATTTCATCAAAACCCATGCCCTTTTGAGGAGTTATACGAACCTCAATTTGAGCTGTAACAGTTTCATCAGATGTTTTATCCCAATCAATAACAGCTTTATAGCCTAAAATTACATTTTCACGCTCAAGAGTTTCGATTTCCTGCTGGATTTCCTGTTCGGTTGCACCAAGCATACGAGCTATCTGGGCGGCAGTCATACGACCATCTTGTTCCAGCATGGCGAGGATTTTTTCTTTATACTTCATAACATTTTCCTCCTATAACTACGGATGCCGCTGCACCCGAATAATTAAGATATCCTCTTTTGAGGTTTACATATTATTATACACGATTTTTTCCCATATGAAAACCTTAATAAATAAAAAAGCCTGCTATTGACTTTAGGCAGACTTTTGTGTTAAGCTTCTGTTAGGGAAAAGTGTTGCCAGCAAGCGGCTTGTCCTTTAACCGTTCAGAATATCAAAAGATAACCGTTCAGGGTAGGAGCTGGACGGTTATCGTGCATTTATAATGAAAATATGTAATAAAAACATAATACATATTAAAATTCTAATGAATTTAATCATCATAAAATACCACCTCCTTTTCAGGAGAGTGGACTAACCGCCCGCCGTTTCGGCAACACTCGATTTATTTTATCATATATTAGTGTAATACTTCAATCTTTACCGCTCGGTTTTACCCTAGCGGTTTTATTATTTCTATTGCATAAGAGAGTAAAAAGCGATAAAATAAACGTAGTTAAATGTTATTTTTTGAAAGGATAGTATATGTCAAATTTTAAAGGGTTTAACCCCGAAGGTCTTGATTTATTAATAGAAAATCGCCTTATGAATAGCAAGGATTTTTACGAAGAACATAAAAAAGAAATCCGTGAAAAAGCTATAAATCCATTTCATGCACTTTGTATGGATATGACCGAGGATATGCTTAAAATAGACCCTCTTTTTGTTACAAATCCAACTCGAATGGTATCAAGGGTTAGACGTGACACAAGATACACAAAAGATAAAACGCTTTATAGAGCTAATTTATGGTTATATTTCCGCAGACCTAAAGACAGATTTGATTCTGTACCATTTTATTATATGGAAGTCACACCAGAATATTGGAGTTATGGCTGTTTTGGTGGTTTTGGCAAAGGCGAAATGGAAATTGCAAGAGAAATGATTTTAAATGAAGATGCAAATTTTCTAAATGCATATAAAAGTGCTAAAAACTCAGATGTTTTTTCACTTGATGGTGAAATGTATAAAAGAGAGCATTTTCCGAGTGCAAGAGATGAGTATAAACCTTGGCTTAATCGCAAATATCTAGGGCTAGCATTTTATGAACATGAAGACTATTCCCCTCTTTGGGACGGTTCATTTGTAAAACCAATGCTAAATAACTTCAAAAAAATTGCACCATTTTATGATTTCTTAATTTCGATAAGAGAGCGTGCAAAGGGGTGATATAAAATGGATTTCACCGCAATAGATTTTGAAACAGGTAATTCATATTATACAAGTGCATGTTCCATAGGTATTTCTGTTTTTGAAAACAATGAGCCTGTAAAACAGTATTCAAGATTTATAAAACCACCACAAGAAGCGGGTAATTTCCACTGGTATAATGTAAAAATTCACGGAATAAAGCAATCTGACTTAGAAAATGAGCCAAATTTTGCTGAGGTTTGGGCAGAAATAAAACAAGATATTGAAAATAAAACTCTCGTTTGTCATAATGCTGTTTTTGATACAGCTGTACTTCGTAAATGCTTAGAGTTTTATAATATACCATTTCCAAATTTTAATTATATCTGTACGGTTAAGGTATCACAAAAATTATGGCCTAATTTGGAAAATCATAAACTTGACACTGTTTCTTCATTTTTAGGTATAGAGCTTAATCACCATGAAGCGGGTTCTGATGCTCATGCATGTGGTCTAATATTGCATTATGCATTAAAGGAAACTTGCTCAAAAAATATAAATGAACTTGCAAACAAACTAGGTATAAGGCTTGGATTTGTTGGTAAAAATAAACATATTTCATGTAGTTGTGCAAAAAAAGCTTTAAAGTAAAAGAGGTGTATTAAAATGAAAAAAACAGAAATTATTACAAGAGAAACTATTACACGTTATGCACAAGACACGTCAGACGCTTTTACTTCACTTATTAAATTTATGTTAGCTCGTGCAAAAGACTTTTCAGTTTTAGATTTTGCACTTTTTAAACTTTGTTTAGTAAGTTTTGGTCTGTACATAGGCTCTAAATTTGCTGAATTTTTCAAAAAATTCCGTATTGTTATACTTATTAGCTTTATCATCTCTTGTGTTTATATGCTTTGGCGTATATTCATTCGTGAAGATTAACTTTTTCACCGCTGATAGTGAAAATAAACTTTCAGCGGTTTTTATATGACTATATTTTTAGGAGATATTAAATGAAAAAATCATTTCAAAGTCCTTATTTTAAATGGGGACTTACAGCTTTTTTAGTTATTTTCTTTAGCATTTGTTTTTTCTTTTCAATATTTAAAATGAGCGGATTGTTTTCCGCTATTAAAACTTTTATAGGTATATTAAAACCATTTATATATGGTGCTGTTTTAGCTTATTTTGTCCTTCCTATTTACAATTTACTTGTGAAAAAATCGTTTCCATATATAAAAAAAGTTTTTAAATCTGAACAAAAAGCTCTTTCATGGACAAAAATGCTTTGTAGTATAATCAGCGTATTTTTTCTTATTGCTATAATAAGCGGCTTAATTTCTATGGTTCTTCCTGAGCTTGTAACAAGTATTTTAGGTCTTAGCACAGCAATGCCTGATTATTTAACCGAGCTTTCCGACTGGTTAAATATAACCTTAAAAGATAACATAGAGCTACAAGATAATTTAATGAGAATTTACAATCAATTTTCCGATTTAGCAGTTGCGTGGATGGAAAATGATATGCTGCCTAAAATGATTGAGCTTATGGGTGGCAGTCTACTTGGAACTGTAAACATGTTAAAAAATGTTGTTGTAGGCATAATTATTGCGATTTACATGCTATGTAGCAAGGATTTGTTTGCAGCACAAGCAAAAAAGATGATTTACAGTATTTTCAGCACAAAGAGAGCAAATTTAATAGTTAAAAATTTTAGATTTGTTCATAAGGTTTTTGGTGGTTTTATAACTGGTAAACTTCTTGATTCATTTATTATAGGTGTTATAACCTTCTTTGCAATGACAATACTTAATATGCCATATATTATTTTAATCAGTGTTGTTATTGGTGTTACAAATTTTATACCATTTTTCGGGCCATTTATTGGTGCTATTCCATGCTCACTTTTAGTTTTAATGATTGACCCAATTCAATGCGTATATTTTGTAATATTTATTTTGATTTTACAGCAGTTTGATGGCAATATTTTAGGCCCTAAGATTTTAGGTGACTCAACTGGTCTTTCTGGCTTTTGGGTTATGTTTGCAATTTTAATAGCAGGCGGTTTATTTGGTTTTGTGGGAATGCTTATAGGTGTTCCACTCTTTGCAGTATTATACAGCCTCATTTCTACACTTATAAATCATTCACTTGCCGAAAAGAATCTGCCTACAAAGACAAACAGTTATATGTTTACCGACCATATAAACCCTGAAACAAATGAGCCTGTATTTTTTGAAGATGAAAAACCAAAACAAGAAAATAGCATTTCGATTAAATGAAAAAAATCCTCTTAAGCCTTGAGCCTAAGAGGATTTAACTTTTTTAAAATTACTTACGAGCAATAGCCTTTTTAACAGCAGCAATAATATTTTCAGCAGTTAAGCCATACTCTTCTTGTAGGAACTTCTGAGCACCAACTTGTCCGAAACGGTCTTCAACACCAACCATTTCCATTACAACTGGTTTGTTCTTTGCAAGAACATTAGCAACAGCAGAACCAAGACCGGTTTTAACATTGTGGTTTTCAGCAGTTACGATGCAGCCAGTTTCTTCTGCACACTTAACAATCAGCTCTTCGTCGATTGGCTTCCAAGTGAACATATCAACAACCTTAGCAGATATACCCTCAGCCTTTAAAGCTTCCTCAGCCTTTAGAGCCTCATCAACCATAATTCCAGAAGCGATAATGGTAACGTCTTTACCCTCTCTCAGAGTAACGCCCTTACCGATTTCAAACTCAGCACCATCATCATAAACCTTAACAATGCCCTTACGAACCATACGCATATAAGAGAACTTATCAGATGCAGCAAGTTTCTTAGTTAGGTCATATAGCATAGCATAGTCGGTAGGGTCAACAACAACAGCCTCAGGAATAGCCATATAAATAGCCATATCTTCAAAAGGCATATGTGTACCGCCGTTATAAGCCGCAACAACTCCTGGGTCAGAACCTACGATATGTACAGGCAGTTTAGCGTATGCACAAGACATAAATGCTTGGTCATATACACGACGAGAAGCGAAACAGCCGAAGGAGTGTACGAAAACAGTACGACCAGTTGCAACTAGACCAGCAGCAACGCCTACAGCGTTAGCCTCAGCGATACCAGCGTTAAAAGTCTGCTTTGGAAATTCCTTTTCCAATTTCTTTGTGTTGATACAACCGTAAAGGTCACAATCAATATGACAAACCTTATTGCTTGCAGCCATCATTTCCTGCATAGCGGTTACATAAGCATCACGATTTGCACGAGAATCGCTCTCATGCTTACCAATAACATTGAAATTCATTATTTCATACCCTCCTTACTGTGCCTTTACCTTAGCAAGTTCAGCCTCAGCAGCTGCGATAGCTTCATCCCACTGCTCCTTAGATGGCTGAGATGAGTGTGCACCAGAAGGCTCTGCAAAAGTTGCACCCTTGCCCTTGGTTGTGTTCAGCACAATACAGGTTGGCTTGCCCTTACAGTCATAAGCTGACATAACAGCATCATAAATCTGCTCAACATCGTTACCATTTTCTACATTGATAACATTCCAGCCGAAAGCATCAAATTTAGCACCAATGCCCTTAGCGTGACCCATAATTTCTTCAACCTTACCATCAAGCTGCATCTTGTTATCATCAACAAGGCAAACAAGGTTGTCAAGTTTATAGTGTGCAGCAAACTGAGCAGCTTCCCAAACCTGACCTTCATCACATTCGCCGTCACCAACAAATACAAATACATGGCTGTCACGCTCGTCCATTTTGTTACCAAGAGCAGCACCAACAGCAGAGGAAATACCTTGACCTAGAGAACCTGTTGTTAGGTCAATACCAGGGGTTTTAGTGCGGTCGGTATGAGATGGGAAATTTGTATGAGGCTTATTTAAAGTGTAAGCTTGTTCGATTGGGTAAAAACCTTTAAGACCTAAAGTTGCATACATAGCAGGGCCTGCATGACCCTTACTCATTACGCACCAGTCACGGTCTTCCCAGCGAGGGTTTTTAGGGTCTACCTTCATTACTTCACCGTACAGAACTGCGAGTGCTTCTACAACAGACATTGAGCCACCAACATGACCAAAACCAAGAGAACCAATAGTCTTGAGTGTTTCAAGTCTGATTTCAGCGGCAAATACACGCAGTGCCTGCATTTTTTCTGCTTTCTGCATTTAATACACCTACCTACTTATATTTCATATAAAACGATAAAATTATGAACGACACCCCTGCCATTCATTACTTCATTATATTAACATTTTTTTTTATTCTTTTCAATGGTTTATAATAATTTTATATGAACTATTTTACCTTTTTTTGTTCAGTTTTTCCAAAGTTATTATAAAAATACTTACAATTATATATTTGTTAGTTGATTTTTCTTTAACTTCTGATACAATAAATTATGAGCATTATATCAGTAAAAATGTTTATTTATTTTTTAGATTTTGTATTTTTACAAACCTATTTAACTGTTGTTTTGTTATATTAAATACTTTGTGGGGGTTAATCTTCTATTATGAAAATCAGTCGTTTAAACTCTATCGAGCAATATGTTATAGCAAAAGAAACCGTATCTATTGATGAGCTTTGTGAGGTCTTTGGTGTGTCAAAAAACACCATAAGGCGTGACTTAAATGACCTTGAAGTAAGAGGTCATATAACCAAAGTTTATGGTGGTGTAACAGCTGTTTGTTCTCCTTGCTCAAACTTATCTACACCTGCAAGAAGTGCTATACATTCATCTGATAAAAATTTGATTGGTAGACTTGCTGCAAATCAGGTTAATGATGGAGATACTATATTTATTGACTCAGGCACAACAACGCTCTGTATTCTTCGTCATTTGACATCAAAGAAAGAACTTACAATAGTAACTCATTCACTTGCCGCTATGGCTGAAGCCTCAAAATATGATAATATGAATTTAATTTGCCCTGGGGGTATTTATAGTTCACCTACCGATTCATTTGTAGGACTTTCAACCTTTGAAACATTGTCTGGTATGACAATAAATAAAGCTTTTATGGCTGCAAGTGGAGTTTCTATTGAGTGCGGGATGACTAACACCACATTTTTAGAAGCCGAAATTAAACGTGGAGTTGTACATAAAGCAGAAAATGTGTATCTTATGGCCGATAGTTCCAAGCTTAATAAAAAAGCGGTTATTTCTTTTTGCAAACTTGGTGAACTTTCTGGATTTATTACAGATTGCAAGCCACCTGAGCCATATTTTGAATTTTTTAAATCCAATCGTATTAGAATGTTCTATGAGTAAAAAAACAGGCAAGCTAAAAAGCTTGCCTGCTTTTTGTTGTTTTATACTTTAGTCATAAACTGACTTGCACTTTTTGAGAGCAGTCGTTTTGTTCCCTTAGTATCGAATGCAATTTCCAGTAAAAAATCTCCACCCATAGGTTTAGAGCTTGTTATAAGCCCTTCTCCAAAGGCTCTGTGCTTAACCCTATCCCCTACATTAAATAGTGCTGTTTGTGCACTTGTTAGCGGTATAGAGGCTGCTTTTTTCTCGACATATGCAGCGGTTTTATAAGCTTGTGCTATAACATTTGCATTTTTTTGCTTATAATCGCTTTCTTGTTTATCAAGCATTGCTTGCTGCATTTGCTGACGCTTTGATATATTAGAATCAATTAAGTTTTCAGGAATTTCATCTAAAAAGCGTGATGGTCTTGCATATTGTGTGCGACCATAAAGCATTCTACGCTCTGTACATGTTATGTGCAGCTGATTTTTAGCTCTTGTAACCGCAACATAACAAAGTCTGCGTTCTTCTTCGAGAAGTTCATCATTTTCGGTTGACCTAAATGATGGGAACAAACCTTCTTCCATTCCGCTTAAAAATACAACCGGAAATTCCAGACCTTTT
>CALWMO010000078.1 GCA_944381965.1 uncultured Butyricicoccus sp. | reverse complement strand
CCTATAAATACTCTTATAGAAAAAGCAAATAAATTAGAGCTTAATTTAATAAGTGAAAGTTATAGTGTCGTATTTTTAGCTATAAGTAATGAAGTATCGGAATATATAGATATAACAGAGTGTTCAGAATATCAAGATATTATTTATAATAATTTTATAAATAATAATAATATTTATCTTTGTAAAGTTAATAGTGATGGTTTAGCATTTTTAATAATGGACAACAAAGAAAATATAGAGGATAGGACAATAGACTTTGTAAATGAGATTAGAGCCTTTTGCAAGAAAATAAAAATAAAAGGTGGATATGTTATAAAGTATGCACAAGCTCAAGATAACTTGGATAGTATCATAAGGAGTTTGAGAGAAATCAAGAAAACCGCATATTTTGACTGTATGAATATTTCGGTTAAGCAAAATAGACAAAAAATAGATTTTGACCCTAATAATATTTCTGCAAGTCAATTTACTCAGCAAATAATAGGTAAATTTTTATCAAGTGATTTAGAAGAAAATATATCTGAGTTTGTCGAAAATTATTTTAATTCCATTGATTCAGAAGCTGCTAGCTCTTTGCTTTTTAGGCAGTATATAGTGATTCATATTCAGTTTAGTGTAAATGCATTTTTAGAAAATATAGAAAACTCAGATAAATTACGTACAGAAGCACCAACAGCACAAGTGCTTTCAACGTTAGATGAAACCAAGCAGTATATGAAAAGATTGCTTAAATATGCACTAGATATTAGAAATAAATCATCAAGTGCAAATAATATAGTCTATAAAGCAATTGATTATATAAAAGAAAATTTCTCTGATTCAGATATTAGTCTAAATAAAGTAGCACAGTTTGTAGGTGTAAGGGCTACATATTTTAGTGCGGTTTTCGGTCAGCAAACAGGAAAAACTTTTGTTGAATATCTAACCGAGCTTAGAATGGAAAAAGCCAGAACACTTTTAAGATGTACAGACAAACCATCAGGAGATATTGCATTTGAAGTAGGTTATAATGACCCTCATTATTTTAGCTCATTGTTTAAAAAAGTAAATGGCTGTTCGCCAAGAGATTACAGAGCAGGTAAAACACAATGAGAAAACAAAATACGCTTTCAGAGCAACTTAGAGTGCTTTTAATAGTTGCTATACTCCCACTTATAGTTATGATAATTGCTTTGATTGGAATGTTGGGAAATCTACTGCATGAGTATAGTATAACACTTCAAAATGTTACAACTGCAAGTGAACTCAATATAAATTTTAAAGATAATCTCGACTTAGATATGTATCATATAGTTGTTCAGAGCAGTGATAATGCTGATGAATTACCACTTGAAGAAGTGGAAAAAGCTGAAGATATTTTAAAAAGACTGGAAAATACTACAACTCAGAAAGATAATTTATGGCGTCTTGAAAGTATGTTAAATCTATGTAAAAGACTCAAGGAATGTATGATAGATATAGACCAAACTGTGCTATATGATGCCAGAATGGAAAAGCTCGAAAATAATATTTATATAATAACTGAAATCATAGAAACTTATATGCATGAATATATTTATGTTGAAGTACATGAGCTAGGACAGATTCAAAGCAAAATAAGTGCGAAAATGAGTGATAGTATAAAAGTTATACTTTGTGTTGGTGTTTTCATAGTTGTTGCAGTTATATTATATTCAATGCGTATTATAAAGAGCATTATTGAGCCTTTATATAAACTTTGTAGAAAAGCAGAGCATCTTGGAATGGGTGATTTTTCGGTTGCACCAATATTATCGGAAAATGCAGATATTCAAAAGCTTGAAGATATGTTTAATAAAATGGCAGAGCGTATAAACGCACTGGTTAACAAGATAAAAGAAGACCAGAAAACTCTCAGAAAAACAGAGATGGAACTATTACAGGCTCAGATAAATCCACATTTTCTTTATAATACATTTGATTCTATAATATGGCTTGCAGAAACAGGGCAAGATGAACAGGTTGTAGAAATGACAACTAATTTATCTAATTTCTTTAGGAATTCTCTTAGTAAAGGCAAGGATATAATATCACTTGAAACCGAAAAGCAACAAGTGGAAAGTTATTTAAAAATCCAAAAAGTCAGATATGGTGATATCTTAGAATATGAAATAGATATACCAAATGAGATTTTGGGTTATGAAATACCTAAGCTCAGTTTGCAGCCACTTGTTGAAAATGCTATATATCACGGTATAAAAAATAAACGTGGTGGTGGCAAGATTAAAATAACAGGTGAGGAAAAAGCCAAGTCAATTCAAATTTCGGTTGAAGATAATGGAGCGGGTATGTCAGATGACAAGCTAAGAAAATTGCAAATGAAAGTTTGGAACAACCAATCACATAGTGGTCTAGGTCTTAGAAATGTACATAAACGTTTACAGCTTTATTGTGGAGCAGAAGGAGGATTAGAGTTTTATAGTAAAATAGGAGAGGGTACAAAGGTTATCGTAACCCTACCTAAACAAAATCAACTTTCACCTTAAAAAAATCAACTTTATTATTTTTCGTATTTCGAAAAAATAAACACAAATTTCGAAAGAATTTACATGGAGGTTTTGTACTTAATTTACTATAATAAAACCATCGAAAGGAACACTGACGAAAACAGTTACCTAACAGAAGAATGAGGAGGATTTCAAAATGAAAAAGAGATTTCTATCAATGCTTATGGCATCAGCAATGTGTCTGAGTTTAGCTGCTTGTGGTGGCGGTGCAAATAATGACGGTGGTGGCTCTGCAGCAAGTGGCTCTGGTACAGGTGGTGGTGATGAACTTATCACTGTTGGTTTCTCTCAAGTAGGTGCTGAATCTGATTGGCGTACAGCTAATACAGAGTCAATGAAGAGCACATTCTCCGAAGAAAATGGCTATAAACTTATTTTTGATGATGCTCAGCAAAAACAAGAAAATCAGATTACAGCCATTCGTAACTTCATTCAGCAAGATGTAGACTATATTATGTTAGCACCTGTAACAGAAACAGGTTGGGATACAGTGCTTCAAGAAGCATATGATGCAGGTATTCCAGTAATCATTGTTGACCGTATGGTTGATGTTTCAGATGAGGAACTATATACATCATGGATTGGTACTGATGCATTGCTAGAAGGCAGAAAGGCCGCTGAATGGCTAAATGCTTATGCAACAGCTAAGGGCTGGGATGCAAGTGAAATCAATATTGCTCATATCCAAGGTACAATGGGTTCAACTGCTCAAATTGGTCGTACACAAGGCTTAGAGGAAGGTATTGAAAAGTACGGTTGGAACTTGCTTTCTCAGCAATGTGGTGAATTTACACAGGCTAAGGGACAGGAAGTTATGGAATCCATGTTAAAGCAGTATGACAATATCAATGTTGTATATTGCGAAAATGATAACGAAGCATTCGGTGCTATTGATGCTATCGAAGCTGCTGGTAAGAAGGTTGGTACTGATATTAAGAATGGTGAAATTCTTGTTATCTCCTTTGATACAACAAATGCTGGTCTGACAGACGTTCTGGAAGGCAAGATTGTATGTAATGTAGAATGTAATCCACTGCATGGACCTCGTGCTGAAGAACTGATTAAGGCTATGGAAGCAGGCGAAGAAGTAGAAAAACTCACATATGTTGATGAAGAAATCTTTGCTTATGATGACACAGTTAAGAGCGTAACAGCTACAAATAGCCTTGACAAAGAAGGTGAATATGCAGTTACTAAGCTGACTCAGGAAATTCTGGACGGACGTGCATACTAATTTCATATTATTAAGATTATTACTTAATTTTAGTGTGAAATAGTCAGCGTGGTGCGGAGAACCGGAAAATATCTCCGGAAAACTGCACCACGCTATTTTTATTCCAAAACAAACTGTAAAAATATGGTTATTAAGGCTTTTTGGGAATTGATGAGTAGGTGAAATGAGTATGGAAAATAATATTGTATTACATATGAAAGGGATATGCAAGGTATTCCCTGGTGTGAGAGCATTACAAAATGTCGAATTTAAACTGAGAAAAGGCGAAATTCATGCACTTATGGGTGAAAATGGTGCTGGTAAATCAACTTTGATAAAAACACTTACAGGTGTTCACATATTAGATGCTGGTGAAATTTTTATGGATGGAAAATCTATTATAAATCATTCACCACAGCAAGCACAGGAAAATGGTATTTCTACAGTATATCAGGAAATTACACTTTGCCCTAATTTAAGCGTAGCAGAAAATTTGTTTATCGGCAGAGAACCAAGAAAAGCAGGCTTTATAGATTGGAAAACAATGAACAAAAATGCATCAGAGCTTTTAGAAAGTCTTGATATACATGTTCCGCCAACACAGGAGCTTGACGACTGTTCTATTGCAGTTCAGCAAATGATTGCTATTGCTCGTGCGGTTGATATGCAGTGTAAAGTGCTTATTCTTGATGAGCCTACATCTTCACTTGATGATGATGAAGTTGAAAAATTATTTGCTCTTATGACAAAACTTAAAGCTCAGGGAGTTGGTATTATTTTCGTTACTCATTTCTTAGAGCAAGTTTATGCGGTTTGTGATAGAATAACAGTTTTGAGAAATGGTGAGCTTGTTGGAGAATACACAACAGAAGAATTACCACGTTATCAGCTTGTAGCTAAAATGATGGGTAAGGATTTTGATGATTTAGCAGATATTAAAAGTGCTCATGATAATGTTAAAAAGCCAAAAGGTTTACCTGTAATTGAAGCTAAGGGAATTAGTCATAAAGGAACAATTCGTGAATTTGATTTAACAATAGAAAAAGGCGAGGTTATAGGCTTAACTGGTCTTTTGGGTTCTGGTCGAAGTGAGCTTGTTCGTTCACTTTATGGTGCTGACCATGCCGATACAGGTACATTAAAGGTAAATGGTGAAGAAGTAAAGATAAATGCTCCTATTGATGCTATGAAATGCGGCATGGCATATTTACCTGAAGACCGTAAACGTGATGGAATTATAGCAGATTTATCCGTTCGAGAGAATATTATTATAGCACTTCAGGCAAAACGTGGTATGTTTAAGCCGATGAGCCGAAAGGAAATGGAAGATGCAGCAGATAAATATATAGAAATGCTCCAAATTAAAACCGCATCAAGAGAAACTCCTATTAAAAGTCTTTCGGGTGGCAATCAGCAAAAATGTATTATAGGTCGTTGGCTTTTAACAAATCCAGATTTTCTGATTTTAGATGAGCCAACCCGTGGTATTGATATTGGCACAAAAACAGAAATTCAGAAATTGGTTCTTAATTTAGCAGATGAAGGTATGAGTGTTGTATTTATTTCTTCGGAAATAGAAGAAATGTTAAGAACATGTTCTCGTATGGCGGTTTTGCGTGACGGTAAAAAGGTCGGAGAGCTTACAGGTGATGATTTAACACAAGACAAGATAATGCAAACTATTGCGGGAGGTAAGGATAATGGCTGATAAAAAGAAATTTGATTTCAGGAGAATTAAACAGCATCATTTATTTTTGCCAATAATTTGTTTAATTGTTGTTTTGCTGTCAAACCTTATAAAAACACCTGACTTTTTCTCCATATCTATAAGAGATGGTGTGCTATATGGATATATTATTGATGTAATAAATCGTGCAAGTGAGCTTGTTATATTAGCGGTTGGTATGACGCTTGTAACAGCAGCTTCTGGTGGTCAGGATATAAGTGTAGGTGCAGTTATGGCAGTTGCAGCTGCAGTTTGTTGTCAGATTTTATCAGGTGGTCAGACATCGGTTGATGTTATGCAAAGCCCACTTATTATTGCAGTAATCGCTGCTGTGTTAGCAGCTGCTTTATGTGGTGCATTCAATGGTTTTTTAGTATCACATCTTAATATTCAGCCTATGGTTGCAACTCTTATCCTTTATACTGCAGGTCGTGGTATTGCACAGCTTATAACTCAAGGTCAAATTACGTATATTCGTGATAATGCATATTCTATGTGGGGTAGTGCACTTCCTAATTTGATTTTCCCACTTCCTGTATACTTTGCAATAGTAGTAGTTGTTATTGTATCTATTATTTTAAAAAAATCTGCACTTGGCCTTTATATTGAAAGTGTAGGTATAAACGCTAATGCATCAAGGCTTATAGGTCTTAATGCAAGAAGAATTAAATTTATAACTTATGTGATTTGTGGTGTACTTGCAGGTATAGCAGGATTTGTAGCATCAAGCCGTATTTATTCAGCTGATGCAAATAATATCGGCTTAAACTTGGAAATGGATGCAATTTTAGCAGTTGCACTCGGTGGTAATATACTATCTGGTGGTAAATTTAGTATTGCAGGTTCTGTAATTGGTGCTTATACAATTCAGGCACTTACAACAACACTTTATGCAATGAGTGTATCATCAGACCAGCTTCCAGTTTATAAAGCTATAGTAGTAGTTATTATTGTAACTATGCAGAGTCCAGTTTTCCAAAAGTATGTTAATAAAATCAAGTTAAATCGAGCAATGGCGAAAGAAAAGCAGAGAAGGGGGAATGCAGTATGAAAGAGCTTATGAAAAAGAACAAAAAGCTCAGCGGTACAACATTTCTGCTAATGGTAACTATTGGTTTATTTATTATAATGTATGCAGCAGGTATGATAATGTTTGCTGAGCAAGGCTTTGCAAAACCACAAATGTTTCTAAATCTGTTTATTTCAAATGCAGGTTTGTTAGTTATCGCTTGTGGTATGACAATAGTTATGATTTCTGGTGGTATAGATATTTCAGTAGGCTCGGTAACTGCACTTGTATGTATGGTTTGTGCATATGAGATGGAAAAAATGGGCATGAGTTCTGTGTCAGCACTTATTTCTTCACTGATAATCGGCATGTTATTTGGTATAATTCAAGGCTTTTTAGTATCTTATCTTGATATACAGCCGTTTATTGTATCCCTTGCAGGTCTATTTTTTGGTCGTGGCGTAACATCTATGATTAGTACAGAGATGATTTCGATTACAAATGAAACATTTTTAAAATGGGCTAAATTTAAAATTGAAATGCCATTTGGTACAACTAACAAACGTGGAGTCTATCAGGCGGCTTTTATATATCCAACAGTAGTTATAGCATTACTTATTGTTTTAGCAACATTTATACTACTTAAATATACAAAGTTTGGTCGTTCTCTTTATGCTATTGGTGGCAATCAGCAAAGTGCACTTATGATGGGGCTTAATGTTAGAAAGACAAAATTAAAAGCTTATATATTAAATGGTTTTTTAACTGGTTTAGGTGGCTTTTTGTTCTGTTTAAATAGCTGTGCAGGTTTTGTAGAACAGGCAAAAGGTTTAGAAATGGATGCTATTTCCTCTGCGGTTATTGGCGGTACACTACTTTCTGGTGGTGTAGGCAATCCAATAGGTACATTATTTGGTGTGCTTATCAAAGGTGCAATTAACAGCTTAATCACTACACAGGGTACACTTTCTAGTTGGTGGGTAAGAATAGTGCTTTCAGCACTGCTTTGCTTCTTTATTATTCTTCAAAGCATAATTGTATCTGGTAAACGTAAAAATAAATAACCTCTTTATCTTTTTGAAAAAGGCGACAGGTTATAATAAACCTGTCGCTGCTTCTATTGTTTTAAATATATAGAAAAAATAAGGGAAAAATTTTTAAAAAGTGTTGACATACAGCAGTATATGCTATATAATAGTCATTGTTGCTGATTGATATGGAAGTTTAGCTCAGCTGGGAGAGCATCTGCCTTACAAGCAGAGGGTCAGCGGTTCGAGCCCGTTAACTTCCACC
>CALWMO010000077.1 GCA_944381965.1 uncultured Butyricicoccus sp. | reverse complement strand
TCAGTTTGCAATCTAATATTCAATTTCTACATCATAGGTCTTTTTTCGGCTGTCTGCATAATTTGGGGCAGAACATTTTTGTGATACGTCTTTTAAATTTACGCTAAAGTTGCCTTGTGGTAGGTCTTTTTGCCCTTCTTAATAATAACGCCATTATTAAATGCGTCTTTATTTAGCATTAGCTTAGGGTCAGTTACCTTTTCACCATCAAAAGATACACCGCCGCCTTGGATTAGCTTTCTAGCCTCACCATTAGAAGATGCCAGACCGCACTTTACCATTAGTGTAAGCATACCGATTTGACCATCTGCGAAATCTTCTGCTGTTAACTCAGTGCTTGGCATATTCTCATCAGATGCACCGCCTTCAAATACTGCCTTTGCAGCTGCAAGTGCCTTTTCAGCCTCATCCTTGCCATGAACCATGGTTGTAATCTCGTAAGCCAGACGCACCTTAACCTTGTTAAGCTCTGCACCTTCTAGCTTTTCAAACTCTGCAATTTCCTCTAGTGGTACAAATGTTAAAAGCTTCATACAGCGAATAACGTCAGCATCACCAACGTTACGCCAGTACTGGAAGAAGTCATATGGAGATGTTTTGTTAGGGTCAAGCCAAACAGCACCCTTTTCAGTCTTGCCCATTTTCTTGCCCTCTGATGTGGTGAGCAGTGTAAATGTTAAGCCGTAAGCATCATCCTTACCATCAACACGGCGGATAAGGTCAGCACCATTGATAATATTAGACCACTGGTCATCACCGCCAAGCTCTAAGTGACAATCCATAGTTCTATATAAGTGTAGGAAGTCGTAAGACTGTAAAAGCATGTAGTTAAACTCAATAAAGCTGAGTCCCTTGCCCTCTAAACGGGATTTAAAACACTCAGCAGTGAGCATACGGTTTACAGAGAAATGCACGCCAACTTCACGCAAAAATTGCATGTAATTAAATTTTAAAATCCAGTCAGCGTTATTCATCATAACAGCCTTACCGTCAGAGAAATCAACTAAGCGACGCATTTGTGTGCGGAAACACTCTGCATTATACTCGATTTGCTCCATAGTAAGCATTTTACGCATATCGGTTTTACCAGTAGGGTCACCAATCATAGTAGTACCGCCACCGATAAGAGCGATTGGTCTATGACCTGCCTTTTGCAGTCTGCTCATTACAACAAGCTGTAAAAAGTGACCTATATGAAGGCTATCAGCGGTTGCATCAAAACCGATATAGAATGTAGTTTTATGATTATCTAATAAATCCTTAACTTTTTCTTCATTTGTACACTGAGCAATCAGTCCACGAGCTTTCAGTTCTTCAAATACTGTCATTTTGTTTTAAACTCCTTTTCATCTTTATATATTCCAGTATAGACATTTTACACTATGGAGCACGTTCTTTCAAATTTTCATGTATAATAATCATTTATTACCTGCTTTTTTAATAAGCTCAAGAGCATTATTTCTTGATGTATCAGTTATGCAATCGCCCGAAATCATGCGAGCAATTTCTTCCACACGTTTATTTTCATCTAGCTTGCAAACATCTGTGTAAGTTCTATCATCACGCACACTTTTATAAATTAACATATGATGTTTACCCATTGCAGCAATCTGCGGTAAATGAGTTACACAAAGTGTTTGTTTTTTATCACCTATTTGAGCCAGCTTATGAGCGATTTTCTGAGCTGCACGACCAGAAACACCAGTATCTATTTCATCAAATATAAGAGTTCCAACAGATTCATTAGCGGTTAACACATTTTTCATAGCAAGCATAACTCTTGAAAGCTCACCACCAGATGCAACTTTTGAAAGTCCTCTAAGTGGTTCGCCAGGGTTTACCGAAATCTGGAATTCCACGCTGTCAAAACCCTTGATAGCAAGTTTTGTACCTGTTTCCACTCTAACTGCAAGTCTTACTTTATTCATATCGAGGTCTACAAGCTCAGAAACAATAGCTTTTTCGAGCTTTGTTGCAGCCTCACGTCTAACGCTTGAAATTTTTCTTGCAAGTTCTCTTGCATGTTCTCTAAGCTCTTTGTATTCTCTTAAAAGCTCAGAACGCTGTTCATCGGCTGACTCTAGCGTTTCAAGCTCATTTCTAGCTGATTCGGCATAAGCTAAAATATCGCTTATTTCAGCACCATATTTAAGTTTTAATCTATAAATTAAATCTAAACGTTCTTCGATAGCCGTTCTTTCTTCTGGAGAAAATTCGGTTCTTGAACGTATTTGAGCAATAGAATCTCTAAGGTCGATAGCTAAATATTTAACTTCTTCAGCTTTTTCTGTCATCTCACTAAGTTCTGTCGAAACGTCAGCAAGACTGCCAAGGGCATTAGATGCAGTTGACAAAAGCTCACAAGCTCCCATCATTTCATCTGCACCATCTAACGCCGAGTAAGCTTGCTCTAAAACATTTACAAGTCTGCCGACATTATCAAAAAACGCTTTACGCTCAGAAAGTTTTTCGTCCTCTCCTTCTTTGAGCTGTGCCTCGTCTATTTCTTGCAAATGAAATGTAAGCATATCAACCCTTTGCAGTCTTTCTTGTTCGCTTTTATCAAGTGCGTTTATCTGTCTTTTAAGTGATAAAAGCTTATGATAACAAGGTTGATACTGCTGTAAAAGCTCGTCAATATTTGCAAAGCTATCCAAAAAATCTATATGACAGCTCTCGTCCATAAGTTTTTGACCGTCATGCTGACCATGTATATTGATAAGATAAGGGCTGATTTGTTTGAGTGTGCTTACCGAAACAGGTTTCATATTTACTCTGCATACCGATTTACCATCTTGTGAGATTTGACGCTGAATATGCAAAATATCATTTTCATCGCTATCGAGCTGATTTTCATGCAGCCACTGCACAAGCTCTGGTGCAAGTTCGGTAAAAACTGCACTTACAAAGCCTTTTTCCGCACCTGAACGAATAAGCGAGCGATTTGTACGCTGTCCCATAATTGCACCGATTGAGTCAATAATAATAGATTTACCTGCACCGGTTTCACCAGTTAGCACAGTAAGACCACTTTCAAACTCAATATCAGCCCGCTCAATAACTGCAATATTTTCAATATGAAGTAAACTGAGCATTATTATGTCCTTTCTTTGTTATAACAAGGTTTTTTGAGCCTCAGAGCAAAATTCACTTGCGACTTTTTCATCTTGCATAACGATAAAAACGGTGTCATCACCGCCAAGTGAGCCTATAACACGTCTATCACGCATAGAGTCAATAGCCATAGCAGCCGCTTGACCTAAACCTGGGAGCGTTTTAATAACAACCATATTTTGTGCATAACTTATTTCGGTTACACACTCTTTAAAGATATTTCTAAGGCGGTTAGTAAAGCTGTTTTCGACTTCGGAAGTCGCAACCGCATAACGATATTTTCCTGTTGTAGATGACAGTATCTTAATCAGTCTAAGCTCTTTTATATCACGAGAAACGGTTGCTTGAGTGGTAGTATAACCTAAATCTCTTAGATGTTCGGAAAGCTCTTCCTGAGTTTCGATTTCAAACTGGTCTATTAAATCCAGTATTTTTGCCTGCCGTTGGAATTTCATCTTTCGTTCCCTCCGTCAGATAATTTTTTTCTAAGTATATGATAAAAGCTTTTGCCTTTAATTCTGATTAAATTTGTTTCAAGTTTAGATTTACGCACAATAACAACATCATCTGGTAATACCTCAACCCCATGGTCTCCATCAGTCGAAACACAAACCGAGCTGCCATCAAGTCCAGATGCTGTAACTGCAATTTCTCTTTCTTTAGAAAAAACAAAAGATTTTGCAGATAAATCATGCGGGCAAATAGGTGTTACTGATAAATTTTCGGCTGATGGCTCAATTATCGGGCCACCCGCTGCAAGAGAATAAGCAGTCGAGCCCGTTGGCGTTGACACTATCACACCATCACCACGAAATTTGGTAACAGGTACACTATCTGCACAAATATCAAGCGATATAATATGAAAAGGGTTTTGCTTTGTGACTGTTACATCATTTAAACCCGTTTTAGTATAAATAACCTTGCCATCTCTTATAATTTCAAGGTCTAACATCATTCTATTATCAAGAGTGTATTCACCGTCAAATATTTTGCTCATAAGAGCAATTTCGCTTTTTTCAAGCTCGCTCATAAAGCCAACATGACCGACATTTACACCGATAAGTGGAACATTATAAACAGCAGCTTTTTTGGCAATGCGTAAAATCGTGCCATCACCACCGAGAGCAACAATAAAATCTGCATTCTGTATTGCCTTATCATCATCTGTATAGCTGATATTTTGACTTTTGATACCTATTGTTTGAGCTTTAAGAGGCATTGTTATATTTGCATCACAGTTTGTAAGCACTTTACAAGTTTCTTCAACTGCTGTTGTTATGCCCTCTTTTCTAAGGTTTGGGCTAATAAATACATTTTTCATTTGTATTAGTCCTTTTTGTCTAGCTCTTCGTGTGCTTGTTTTACAACATCTGCAAGGTTATATTCACCCTCATCAAGCGTTTTACCAAGATAACCGAGAAACTCAATATTTCCTTCTGGACCTTTGATAGGTGAAAATGTTATGTCATGCACATTAAATCCTGCTTCATGGGCATTGTTAACAAAATTCTCTAAAACCTCTAAATGGATTTCTGGTTCACGAACAACGCCTTTTTTACCAACTTTGCCCTTACCAGCCTCAAATTGTGGCTTGATAAGGCAAGCAATACGCCCTTCATAGGTTAAAAGTGTATGCACAACCGGTAAAACCAGTTTTAGAGATATAAAAGAAACGTCAATAACTGCAAGTTCTGGAGTCCTATCAAGCATATCTGGTGTTACATGACGAATATTAGTTCTTTCCATACATTTAACACGCTCATCCTGTCTAAGACTCCAAGCAAGCTGACCATAACCAACATCAATGGAATAAACTTTTACCGCTCCACGCTGTAAAAGACAATCGGTAAAGCCACCAGTTGACGCACCTATATCCATGCAAGTAAGCCCTTTAGGGTCAATATTAAAATACCCTAGTGCTTTTTCGATTTTTTTACCGCCACGGGAAACAAAGGTTTTGCCATTTGAACGCACTTCAATTTGTGCATCTTCTGCCACTTGTTCACCCGCTTTATCAGCTTTCTGACCGTTAATATATACTAAACCTTCCATAATGGTGGTTTTAGCACGTTCCCTTGACGGCACTAAGCCTTTTTCAAATAATAAAACATCAAGTCTTTTTTTTGCCATAATTATCTACCTATTTTCTTTAAGGTGTATTTTGTTTTTTCTGCAATTTTTTCACTGTTTATGCCACAATACTCATAGACTTGTTTGACATTGCCATGAGGCATAAATCTATTTCCTGTATTAAAACAGATTATATTTTTATCATTTGCAATTCGTGCAACACATTCGCTAAAACTGCCGTTTTGCACCACATCTTCAACAACTGCAATATTTTTTGCAAAGCTTGGCATTTGCTGTTTGAGCGTTTGCACAGTTTGCTCTGAAATTTCATTTATTTTTATAACTTCAGCTTTTATATCTTCGGTTTTAAGTATTTGCACAGCATCTAAAACCTCATTTATCATTATACCATAGCTGATAAATGTTATATCAGCTTTTTTGTTATCTGTATAAATCAGTGAAAATGGCTCATCTGCTGTATCTTTTTTGAACTGTCCCTCTGTTCCTCTTGGGTAACGAAGTGCAACTGCACACTTTTCTTTATAAATAGCATTATAAAGCATAGATTTCATTTCCGCAAAATTTGACGGACAGAAAATTTTCATATTTGGAATTGAGCGTAAAAATGCAATATCAAAAACGCCATTGTGTGTTGCACCATCAGCACCAACTATACCCGCTCTATCAAGTGCAAAAACAGCATGAATATTCCCGTCTATTGCAACATCATGTATAAGCTGGTCATAACCACGCTGTAAAAAGGTTGAATAAATAGCACAAACAGTGTTTAAACCTTGTTTTGCCATACCAGCTGTCATAGACACAGCGTGTTCTTCGGCTATGCCAACATCAAAAAAGCGTTTTGGATATTTGCTTGCAAATGTTGAAAGCCCTGTACCACTTGGCATAGCCGCAGTAATCGCACAAAGCTTTATATCCTGCTTTGCAAATTCACACATAGCTTTTCCGAAAACCGAGGAAAAACTTTGTGTATTTGATTTTGGAAGCACACCTGTTTTAGCATCAAAAGCTGAAACACCATGAAAAGCATCTGGTCTTTGTTCAGCTGGCAAGTATCCCTTACCCTTTTGTGTAACTGCATGAATTAAAACAGGTTTTTTCATCTGTTTAGCGATTGATAATGTTTCACAAACAGATTTTATATCATGCCCATCAATAGGCCCTAGATATGCAAAACCCATTTCTTCAAAAAGTGAGCTATGAAGTAAAACCGATTTAATCGCACTATTAACTTTTGAAATACTTCTCGAAACAGGCTTGCCAAGTGGGACATTATCAAAAAAGCGTTTAACTTGATTTTTAGCGTTTAAATACTGCGGATTTAGTCTTAGATTTGCAAGATGTCGACTTAATGCACCTACATTTTTATCAATCGACATATTGTTATCATTAAGCACAACTATAAGCGGTTCTTTGCTATCTCCCGCACTGTTTAAAGCCTCATATGCCATACCGCCAGTGAGTGCACCATCACCAATAACAGCTACAACATTATAATTTTGCCCTGTTATGGTTCTGGCATGAGCCATTCCCAGTGCAACTGACACCGAATTTGAGGCATGACCGCTTATACAAGCATCTGTTTTGCTCTCTTTTGGACGCAAAAAACCTGATATACCGCCATATTGTCTTAAATTTTTAAAATCATGTTTTCTGCTTGTTAGTATTTTATGAACATAACACTGATGACCAACATCATAAATAAGTCTATCAATATTTGAGTTAAACTCACGTTCAAGAGCAACAGCAATTTCCACAATACCCAAATTAGATGATAGATGACCGCCTGTTTTAGAAACGTTATCGACTATAAACTCTCTAAGTGATGAGCAAAGTTTATTAAGCTCATCATAGGAGAGTTTTTTTAAGTCGTTTGTACTTTGGATATTGTCTAAAATTCTATATTTTTTCATATCTTCTCCTCAATGAAAGGATTTTATTTAAGTTTAATTGGCAAAACAGATAAAATCCTTCCAACAGCAAACACAATCGGAACGCTAAAACCTATTGCAAAACCCTTGCCTATTGCCTTGCCGCCTATTGTCATAGCGGCTATTAGACCTGTTATAGTGAGTGAAACAATAGTAGTCGGTAAAATAGACATACCAGCGGTTAGTTTTGCTATAATTATAGCACCAGTAGCACCAGAAATAATACCCGAAATATCGCCTACAACATCATTACAGAAGCTAGAAACCTGATTTGCATTTCGTGAGAGCCAAACAGCTTCTTTTGCACCAGAAACTTTTCTTGATGCCATTGAATGAAATTCCTTTTCGGTTGCAGATGTTGCAGCCATACCGATAACATCAAAAATAATGCCAATGCCTATAAATATTAGTAAAATAATGAAAGCTAGTATATTACCTACATTGCTTAATGCCTCAGATGATATATAAGACATAGAAACCGAGATAAAAAAGCTAAGTACAGTTATTGTGCTAACCCACTTCCAGTTAACAAGTTTTAACAGACCAGACTTTTGTTTTTTATCACTCAATTTTAGCATTCTCCTTTTGTGTTATATGTAAACAAGGCTCGAAACCTAAGCTTCGAGCCAGTCCTTTATTAGATAAAAAGGTGACAGCAGACAAGGTAAATCTTACGGCTTAGGTTCGGTTGGATTTCCCCACCACTTACCATGCGTCGCC
>CALWMO010000076.1 GCA_944381965.1 uncultured Butyricicoccus sp. | reverse complement strand
GGTGTGTTGTGGTTCTGTGCAAACCAAAAACCACACTTTGGCGGTGATAAAGGCGACCATGTTTATAATAGAATGGTGTTTATAGATTGTAAGAATGTTATCCCGCTCGAAAAACAAGATAAAAAACTACTTGAAAAGTTATACGCTGAAAGAATAGGTATTATCAGAAAATGTGTGTTAGCTCTAAAAAGCGTTATAGATGCGGGATATGAATACGCAATCCCAGAAAGTGCAAAAGAAAGCCTGAATGTATTTAAAAAGGAAAATGACAGCGTTCTGATGTTTATTGACGAATGTGTAATTAAACGACCAATAGAGGGTTTTGTCGATAATTGCACTACTAAAATTATGTATGAAGTCTATAAAGAATGGTGCAAGGATAACAGGCTATTTGCAGAGGGCAAATATACATTTAGAGAAGTATTTATTACTCATTTTGGATATGAAAATACACAAGATGCTATTTATAAAACCAATAAATATAGATATTTCAAAGATTATACCTTGGCACAAGATATAAAAGATGAATATCATGTTATTTATGGTTATGATGCTTTACCAGAAAAAATGAAATAAGCAACATAAAGAGGGTTTTTTACCCTCTTTTTTTGTGGCAAAGTTGGTGGCAAAGTGGCAAAGTTAGTGGCAAAGTTAGTGGCAAAGTTAGTGGCAAAGTTGGTGAAGAAATGCCATTAGTAGCAAAGTTGGTGAAGAAATGCCATTAGTAGCAAAAAAAACTTTTGATAAAATTAGTGGCAAAAGTGCCATTAGTGGCAAAGTTGGTGGCAAAGTGGCAAAGTTGGTGGCAAAGTTGGTGGCAAAGTTAAAACGAAAAAAATAATTTTTTATGCATTATAAAGAGATATAACCCCTTAAAATGCGTTATTATTTACACTTAAAATATAATTAGTGGCAAAGTGGCAAAGTATTTTAACTTCTTATATGGAAAAATAAAAGAAAGAAAATATAAAAAAATATATAAAATTAAATATATAAGAAAGAAATTAAATAAGAATTCCACTTTGCCACTTTTTAGAATATTCTGGAAAACAGCATACAACATTTTCACTATATCAATCAAGCGGGCAAAACAGGAACACTCCCGCTAGAATGTTAAGAAATATTGAAACGCTTTCAACTGAGAACCTGACAAAACCTGACTTAAAACTATATAAAGTGCTGTATTGCTCAATGTATGCCCGCTAGGATACAAACATTTATTCGTAACCTTACAGCAAAATAGGTTTGATTTAAAATCTAAGCTTTAAAGGGTGGGATAAAACGTCCCATAGCTAAAACATGATTACTTGCTGATACTGCAAAAATGCTAAGGTTTGCTAAGGTTTTTCTATATATAAGATACCTTGTATCAGATTTAAGGGGTGTCGATTGTATCGCCTCCCTTTTATACGCTAACAAATGCTAACATTTATTTATATATGGTGTGTTATTGTTGTAATAATACTGTTTACTGATGTCGTGAAATGCGACACTAGCAGTAAAATAATTTGAAGTTATATCAATATCATGCTAGTTAGATAGTAACGGTGTGTCACGACTGCACCGCCCTAACAGTTGAACCTTGTCAAAATCGACCGACTTCACCGCCCCGCCCGCTATTACTCAAAAATGAGTGAAAGTTATACATTGTTCCTAGCGGGTGCAAATGCTATCAACAGTACCAGAACAGTATTTCAGCTATGTATCAGTACAAATATAACTAACCTATCAGATGTATATAAAATGCTATGTAGTTTCAAGGTGTGCGAAATATACCCCTTAAATAACAAGACTTCAAGAAGTATTAAATTTATGGTGCATTTATGATTTATGGGGTTACTAGGGGTTTGCCCCTTGCTGAATTAGTACAGGCTAATTCGTTGCTTGCTAATACTTGTTCCAACACGTTTTCGGGTATGGATTCCATAGCAGGTCAAGACTTCAAGAAGTATCAATTCTAGCAGGTATAACAGGCACTTTGGAAAAGTGTAATAACCCACTATAACACTTTCACGAGGTGCAAAGATGTTATGACGTGGGGCGTATTCCCATTTTGGGAACCCGCTCAAAAATGAGCAAAATTAAGCTGAGTGGGGAATTATTGCTTTCAGCTCTTTTTATTTTTAGAAAAATACGGGCAATTTTCAAAAGTTGCATATCATAAAAAATAGATGACATAAGGATATGAGAACATAGCACTCCATCAGCGTTTCAGAAGTCGGTAATATCGACATCTGACAAATGAATACTATTTTTAGAAGTCAATAAAGTGGACATCTGAAAATTTAAATTGTTGACAAAGGTTGACATTAAAACTTAATAAAAGGATAAGTGTATTAAAAATGATGTATCAATATCGAGCGGGAAATATCAATACAATAGGCGGTTTATTGTGGTGCGTGCGGTTATTTTACTTTGTATAATGCCTAAGTTTAACTTAGCAAGCTTGAAACAAGTAAAATAAACAGTTACACAACATATTTTTTCGATTTTAAATCGAATTATTAAACATGGGGTAGCTAGTTGCGACTTCATATTTATAGGTATACATACAAACTGGAACAGCAACTAGTATTAAAAATGTCGTATTCTTAACACTTTGTTCTTTGACAAATAAAAAAAAGTTAGTTACTAAATTAAGAAAAACTTAATAACTAACTTAATTCAAATATAATTATTTATCAAATAAATCACTGTGAGAACCAGAACGGACTAAAGTTAGTACCAAAACATCATTTTCAATGCGATAAATCAATAACCAGTCTGGTTGTATATGACATTCTCTAAATCCTGACCAGTTCCCGCTTAATGCGTGGTCTTGATTTTTTTCTGGTAATGTTTCGCCCCTCGACAACATTCGTATTATATCGTCTAGCAATTCAATGTTTTTATTGCGTTTTATTGCTAATTTATAATCTTTTTTAAATTTACTTGTCCAAACTACGTCTAAATTTTTCATCTTTTAAGTTCCTTTAAGGCTTCCTCTACATCAGAATAACGCTTAACATTGGTATCGTTTAATAACTTTTCGCTTTCTAGCATAGCTAAGATTGTTTCTTTATTAGGTTGGTCTAAACGCACATCAAAAGGAAAACCGCCAACTCTTAAAGATTGACGTAGAAATACATTGATTGCTGTTGTTAGGTTTATTCCCAGTTCGCCATATAAATTTTCACACTGTTTTTTTAAATCAATGTCCATACGAACACTAAAATTAGTTGTAGCTGCCATTTAAATCAACTCCTATCATGTTTTGCATTATACTTATATTATACTATTATTGCATTGCAATATCAATATATTGCATATTAAATATAAATATTTTTATATTAGAAAACCATCAATAAAATATTAAATTAAATAACCGTTAAAATTGATACTAGATTTAAGACAGTATGAAAATAGCATTTATAATACTTTTGATATTTGATATAATAACGTTAGATTTGATACTGATATTGATAAAATAAACATTGTCCCGCCATATCTTTGCCATTGACTTTTATTTTTCATTTGATTATAATAGAAATGCTAAAATCTTCAAAATTAAATAATAGCAAACTAATATAAGCTGATGTTAAAATTTATAGGCATATAATAGGCATATACAGCCATTATTTTCCTGTATGATTTTGATATAAACAGCCGTATTCTTTCCCTTTTCACAAACATTTTGCTATGTTTTGAAGGTTTTAGCAGACTTTGGGATTGAATACGGTTTTTTATTTGCCTTTCCCCTCTCTCCCCCGCTCATGCCCCCACACTCCCCTTTTCTACTTAGTAGATGCCATACTAGCGGGTGCTTATATAAAAAAATATGATTAAAAAAAATGGGTACTGATAATCTTATTTTGGCGGGGGCGGGGGGATAAAAAATGACATAAGGACGGTGTAACCAATGGACAGAAAAGAATTAGACCAGATTGAATTTGCTTCATCAGAGGAGGCTTTACAGCTTGCAAAGTATGCTGACACTGAAAAAAACAATGTTTAATGCGTTTAAAATTGCAAAATATTGTGAAAATCAGCTTAAAAATGAAAAAGACACCGAATGGAAACAAAAACGCATATATCAAACCGTCTACCTAGCGGGACTTCTGGACGGTGTACGCAAGGAACGAGCGAAACGTAAAGATAAAACGCATCAGAAATTTTTAGAACTAGAAATGAATACTACTGAATTAGAAATCAGTCTGGAAAAATTGCGTTTACTTACCAATGACCTTAGAGAATATTATTTTTGTTTTGATGAAAATAAAAAGCCTGAAAACGTTCTGTATTATTACAATAGTGCTAGTATCAAATGTGATATTGTAATAGATTATATTCTGGAAATGCAAGCAATAGCTAATAATATTGACTGCTTAACTTATGCGATTTTAGGAAAATCAACCAATAGTTAAAAATCAAGCTGACACACTTCTAGGTTTGAGTGTCGTGTTATTTTAGATAGTGTGTCTTTCGTTTATATAATCGTTATTTAATCAAAATATATCTTTTGTTCAATTCATACTTAGGCGAAAAAAAATTTTTATGCATTAGAGTGCATAAAGCCTTTGAACTATATGGTTTTAAAATGAATAAAAAGTTTTAAAATAAAAAATGCAAAAAAATGATGAAAATAATTAAACTTTTAATGAATTTTTATGCATGAAAAAATGGCGTTTTATGTCGAAAATGCGGAGTATATGCAACTTTTAAGGGTTTAAAAGTATTGATTTATAGTTTTCTGAATGATACAATTTAACCATTGAAAAAAGCACAGCTAATAAATTTGCAAGATTTGTCCCGCTAGTATGTGCTAAACTAGAAAAAAGGTGATGGTTGCCACTCACAAAGGGGAATGGATTGAAATATGCTCAATGATGAACTATGCAAACAAGCCTACAAGGGCATTACCGCCCCTAAAGGTCTAACCAATGATGATAAAATATCATATATTCTATTGCGTGAGCTGTACAGGCAGTACAAACACAATGAAATATCAAAAGATATAGCAATGACATTTAAGGATAAGATACAGAACTATCCTAAACTGAAAGAAAAGGAACGCTTGTCGCTAGTATATTACATTTATCCGTCTATCTTAGAGCTGATGAAAGGTGATAACACACCCGCTTATGATGACGCACTAGCCTTGTTTATGGAGATAGTGGGATTGCAAAATATTTGAAGTATATCGCACTTTGGGGTGTTTATTGGAATAAATCAATAAATAAATTATAGAATGGACGGTGCACCATGAATAAAGAAGAAATTAAGCAAGATTTACACAACGTTTTTACTATTGAAACAAAAGCAGGTGAACTAGCGGGCAACATTGAAAAACTTAAATTACTTATTGCTGAAATAAGAGATAATTATTTTTGTTTAGATGAGAAAAAAAACGCTGATGAAGTGCTATGCTATCACAATGAAATGGGCATAAAATGCGATATGCTCAAAGATTATGTAGATAAGTCGCAAGAATTGATAAAAGATATAAATTACTTAGCTAGTGAAACACTAACCCAAAAACTGGACACATATGACAATAGCGACATGGCACATTCTTAAGGTACTGTAAAACTTTTGCCTCTAAGTGGTTGCTACGACTCGCAAGAAAATTAAAATTTTTGCATAAAAAAAGCGGGATTGCCATTTCCGTTTTATCCCGATTAAACGAAATAAAAAACACAGCTAAAAAGCTGTGCTAAAATAAAAAAATATAAAATAAAAGACTACTGTCCGCAAACCCAGTAGTCAGAAAGGCTTATGTTTATGAATGATTTAAAACATAATTCTAGTAATAGAGTAACATCTAAAGACTGGAATGTCAAGAATGAAGAAAACAAAATTATTGTAAATGAAAGATTTAAGCAAGACCTACAACGAGATAGAAAAGGTGAAGGATATATTTGCCCTATCTGTAAAAGTGGTAGTGGTGATAAAGGCACAGGAATAACAGAAAACCCTAAAAACCCATATCATTATACTTGTTGGGCTGGAGGGTGCTTTAAAAATGCTGATGCTTTCGACATTTTAGCATTAAAAAATGGCATACCACTAAGAAGTAAAGAGGCTATGCAGTACGCATTTTCCCTCTACAATGCCGATAACAAAACCCGCTCGAATGATAAAATACAATCAATGAAAGAAAAACCAGTGAAAAAACAAGTTAAAACTGCTACAACACTAGACTTCACCGAAAAAATAAATCGTGCTAGTAGTGTTTTTATAGGAAGTAAAGCGGAAAAATATATAAATAATCGTGGTATCAGTACAGAACTTGCACAGCGTTTCAAGTTAGGATATAGTGAAAGCGAATATTTCCCAGACAAACAGAACCACCCCGCTTTAATTATTCCTGTTAGTAAAAGTTTTTATATTTCCCGTAACATAGATTCAAATACTTCAGACAAAGCAAGGTTTAGCAATGTTAAAGGAAGTAAAAGCACAATATTTAACTTAGATGCTATAAAGCAATCAGACCGCCCTATATTCATTGTAGAAGGTGCTATTGATGCTCTATCTATCATGGAAGTAAAAGGACAAGCAATAGCATTAAACAGCACCAGTAACGCAGATTTACTTGTTAGACAGCTTGAAAACTTAAAGCAGTTACCACCTTTTGTCTTATGCTTAGATAATGATAAAGCGGGACAGAAAGCCACAGACACGCTTATAACCGCCCTTACAAGGCTTACAGCAAGGTTTATTGATGGTCGTTTTATATTTGGTGAATGTAAAGATGCTAATGAAATTCTGATGAATAACAAACCCGCTCTTGCTAGAGCTATAACAGATGCAGAACAGCAAGCATTAACTGCATCAGCACCAGAACCACAAGCGGGACAGGAACAGGAAAGACCGCCATTTGTTGAACCAGTATATAAACATAATGAAATAGTTGGAGAAAAAATTATCCCGCCTTTACTTGCTCAACACATAAGAGATAATTTACATTATTTCTTTGTTAAAGATGATGCTTTAAGTGATATACAGCGTTATGTATACAAAAACGGTTGTTATCGTAGAGTTACAGATGATGAATTTAAAGGATATATCAAGAATTATATCGTAAATTACAACCCTAAGTTGCTAAAAATGAAAGATATACAAGAAGTATTCTTTGACCTTTCGACCGACTTAGTATTTATGCAAAGTGATTTAATAGATGCAGACGAAAATATTATAAATTTCACTAATGGTATATTAGAACTTGATACAATGACCTTAAAGCCACACAGTCCAGATATAAAAAGCACTATACAACTACCTTGTGAATGGTCATTTGAGGACGTAGAAACCCCTGTTTATGATAGCTTTATCGCAACATTAACCGATAATGATAAAACTGTACAGCACTTCTTAGAACAGTTTGCGGGTGTTGCAATGTCTAACATATACGGCTATCGTATGAAAAAAGCTCTTATTATGGTGGGTGCTGGTGACTGTGGTAAAAGCCAATACAAACAATTAGTTGAACAGATAATAGGCTGTCAAAACTATTGTAGTATTGATTTAGAGGGACTTGAAAAGCGTTTCGGCACAGCAAACCTACATAGAAAACGTCTAGCGGGTTCTTCAGATATGGGATTTATGAAAATAAATGAGCTAAAAATATTTAAACAAGCTACGGGCGGTGATGCCTTATTCGGTGAACACAAGGGTAGGGACGGCTTTAGTTTTAAATATAAAGGTGTGTTGTGGTTCTGTGCAAACCAAAAACCACACTTTGGCGGTGATAAAGGCGACCATGTTTATAATAGAATGGTATTTATAGATTGTAAAAATGTTATCCCGCTTGAAAAACAAGATAAAAAACTACTTGAAAAGTTATATACTGAAAGAATAGGCATTATCAGAAAATGTGTATTAGCTTTAAAAACTGTTATTGATGCAGGTTATGAATATGCAGTTCCAGAAAGTGCAAA
>CALWMO010000075.1 GCA_944381965.1 uncultured Butyricicoccus sp. | reverse complement strand
CATATGAGGGTAAAGAGCATAGTTCTGGAATACCATTGCGATATCACGGTCTTTTGGTGCAACATCGTTTACAACCTTATCGCCAATGTAAAGCTCACCGCCAGTTACTTCTTCAAGACCTGCAATCATACGCAGAGTAGTGGACTTACCACAACCAGAAGGGCCTACCAGAATCACAAATTCCTTATCCTTAATTTCAAGGTTTAAATCAGGTACAACTTCAACGCCACCTGGATATGTTTTGTTTACATGCTTAAAAGTAATACTTGCCATGGGAATCTTTCCTCCAATTTAAAATTAAAATTATCTTAAAAACTGTGTTAAAGTTCTTTTTTGCTACAACCAAAGGATAACACATTTGGAGGCAAAACAACAATGATAAAATTTTGATATTGAGGGTAAATTTTTAACATATATTTATATGAGCATTGATTTTTAAAGTTCCACATGTTACCCTAAAACAAATAAAGGAGGTATGATTATGGAGCAAGAACATTATAGAAAAGCGTTAAAAATGGGGCAAAAAGAAGTAAGGTTAAGTATGCTTCATGGTAAAAGTGGTATTATGGCTGTTATGCCTGAAAGTATGGAAAATGGTACTTTACGGAGAGAATCACTAGATTTAGTTGAAATTCCGCTTGATTTGATTGCAGGTACTTGTACAGATGGCAGAAGTAACGCTTTTTCACTGAGTTTTTATCCGCTTATGCCTGAAAAGACCGAATTTTCAAGTAAATGGATAAATTTATGTAAAGCTCATTTAACTGAAGGATTGAGAGACCCTATAAAAGCGGTAGAATATATGGGTAAATTCTATGTTATAGAAGGACATAAAAGAGTTAGTGTACTTAAATATTTTGGTGCAGTGAGTGTTACAGGTATGGTAACAAGACTTTACCCAGCTGATAGTGATGATGTGAGCGTTAAAATATATAAGGAGTTTTTACATTTCTATAATTTAACAGGCATGTACATAGTTCAGTTTAATCGTCTTGGAGGTTATAGCCAGCTTTTAGAGGTTATGGGCTTTAAACAAGATGCTGAGTGGAGTGCAGAGTTAATAAGAGATTTTAGAACATTTTATAGTATGTTTTCAGCCGCTTTTAAAAATCAAGGCGGAGAAAGTAATCAAGCTCCAGAAGCTCTTATTGCATATCTCCGTATATATGATTTTGAAAGTTCAAAGCGTAAACTTCCATCTCAAATAGAAAAAGAGCTAGAAAAAATAAGACCTGAAATTGCAAGGCGTATAGAACAAAGTGGTATGACACTTATGCTTGATTCAGAAAGTAAAAAATCACTGTTTTCAGGACTTATAAACACTAAGCTAAGAGTAGCATTTATCTATGGAAATTTGCCAGAAGACAGTGCATGGATTTATGCACATGAGCTTGGCAGACGTGATGCAGAAGCTATTATGAATGGTCAAATAACTACCATGGTTTATGGTGATGTTCAAACAGAGGAAAATGCTGTTGAAGCTATGGAGAAAGCGGTTGAAGATGGTGCAGATGTTATTTTTGCTCCAGAACCTCAAATGGTTCGTGCATGTGTACAAATAGCCGCTAAATATCCAGATGTCAAGATTCTTAACTGCTCACTAAATACTGTTCATAATATGATTCGCACATATTACCTAAGAATGTATGAAGCTAAATTTTTAGCGGGTGCACTTGCAGGTGCATTAACTCCTAATGACAGAATAGCTTATTTATGCGGTAAACCAACAGAAGGCTCGGTTGCTAGTATAAATGCTTTTGCTCGTGGTGCTGAGATGACAAATCCTCGTGCTAAAATTTATCTTGAACTGGTGTCTGATACTGCTCAGCAGGGTGTAACAAATGAAAAAATGTTCTATATGGATGATTTTGATTTATTACCTGTGCCGACAGGCACTCCTCGTGCAGTAGGTTTATATGATAATACAGGTGAAAAGCCTAAAAATCTAGCAATAGCAATAGGCAGATGGGGTAAATTCTATCAAAAATTGCTTTATCGTATATTAGATGGCAACTGGAAAAGTGATGCCAAAGGCAGCAGTGCAATAAGCTATTGGTGGGGTATGGATTCTGGAGTTGTAGAAGTTATTTACTCAAGAAGCTTACCAGATGGCGTAAGACAACTTGCAGAGCTTCTTAAAGAGGCTATTTGCAGTGGTAGAATAGGGCCATTTACAGGCACTTTGAAAGACCAAAATGGCGAGATAAAATATAGTGACCCAAGTCCTATGAAGCCTCAAGATATATTGAAAATGGATTGGCTCGCAGAAAATGTAATAGGTATTCTGCCTGAAGAAGAAAAGTCAGAGGAGCAAGATACATTGTGAAAATATTAGCACTAGCAGACCAAGAATCGGCATATTTATGGGATTATTTTAAGCCTGAAAAATTAGAAGGTATTGAGCTTATTTTGTCATGCGGAGATTTATCTGCTGATTATCTTTCATTTCTTGCAACTTTTGCAAAAGTTCCTATTTTATATATCCATGGTAATCACGATACATCTTATGATAAAAAACCACCTCTCGGATGTATTTGCATAGAGGATAAAATATACAATCATAATGGAGTTCGTATTTTAGGACTCGGTGGCTCTATGCGTTATAGCAGTGGAGAGCATCAATATACCGAAAAGGAAATGAAAAAAAGAGTCAAAAAATTAAGAACAAAACTCTTTTTCTCAAGAGGTTTTGATATTTTGCTTACACATTCACCATCATTTGGTTTTGGTGACGGAAAAGATTTGCCTCATATGGGTTTTCAGGTGTTTAATACTCTCATAGATAAATATAAACCAGATTACTTTATACATGGTCATACACACTTGAACTATGGCACAGAATATAAACGCTTGGAAGAGATAGGTCAAACAAGCGTTATAAACGCATTTGAAAGATATACTTTTAATACTGATGATAAACAAAAAACAGCAAGTCGATAATTCGACTTGCTGCTATTTTTTATATATTCATAACTTGGTCTCTTGCAGGCCCTACGCCTAACATTGTAACCTTACAGCCACATATACGCTCAAGCTCACGAATATAGTTTTGTACACTCTTTGGTAGCTCATCAAAGCTGCGGCAGTTTGTGATGTCCTCATCAAAGCCTTCAAACTCCTCATAAATTGGAGTACAGTCAGCTAAGTCAGCAAAATTTGCTGGGAATTCAGTGATACGCTCTCCCTTATAATCATAAGCTACACAAACTTTTAGCTTGTCAAGGCCACGAAGAGGGTCAATTTTGTTGATTACCATTTCGGTAAGACCGTTTACACGGATTGTATAACGTGCTATTACTGCATCAAACCAACCTGTACGACGTGGACGACCTGTAACTGTGCCGAACTCGCCACCAGCATTACGGATATAATCACCAGTTTCATCAAATAGCTCAGTTGGGAATGGTCCTTTACCTACACGGGTTGTGTAGCTCTTAAAGATACCCATAACATCAGTGATAGCAGTTGGGCCAACACCAGAACCAATGCAGCAACCACCAGCTACTGGGTGAGAAGATGTAACATATGGATAAGTACCCATATCAAGGTCGAGCAGTGTGCCTTGTGCACCTTCAAACAGTACAAACTTGCCTTCCTTAACTGCATTCCATGTCATAATGGAAGTGTCGGTTACATATTTTCTTAAACGGTCAGCATATGTGCGATACTCAGCTAAAACAGCCTCGATGTCGATTGGCTCGCCACCATATACACCAACGATAACCTTATTTTTACGCTCGCAAGCCTCACGCATTGCAGTTTCAAAACGCTCGCCTACAAAGTCATGCATACGCACGCCGATACGCTCGGACTTGTCCATATAAGTAGGGCCAATGCCCTTTTTGGTTGTGCCAATATCATCACCGCCACGAGCCTTTTCACTCAGAGCATCAAGCTCTAAATGCCATGGAAGAATACAATGACAACGTGCATCAATAAACAGCTTGTCAGCAGATACACCTTGCTCTGCTAGAGTGTCAATCTCCTTTAAGATGTTGCGTGGGTCTACAACAACACCAGGGCCAATTACATTTGTACATTCTGGATATAGAATACCAGAAGGAATTAGCTGAAGTTTATATTTAACACCGTCTACTACTACTGTATGACCTGCGTTATTACCACCCTGACTGCGAACTACTAAGTCAGCTTGTGCTGCAAAAATATCAATAAATTTGCCCTTGCCTTCGTCGCCCCATTGAGCTCCTAAAATTACCTTGCCTGGCATGAATTATAATGCCCCTTTCAATAAAATTGCGGTTTTAAATGCTTTTTCTACATCTAATAGCATACATTTGCATTATAGCATGAATTTATTCTTCTTTCAATTACGTTTAATAAAAAAATCATATAGAGCATATAAAATAAACCAGTTTGTTTTTTAATATATATTGTGTTATAATTCAGACTGAATAAAAGTAATAGAAAGGACAGAAAAAATGCATTATTTGGACAATTCAGCTACAACAGCTGTATTACCAGAAGCAGTAGAGGTTATGACAAAACTTATGCTTACTGATTTTGGAAACCCTTCAAGTCAGCATAGTATGGGTATAAAGGCGGCTAAAGAGCTTAAAAATTATCGTGAAATTGTAGCCAAGGCTATGGGTGCAAATGCTGATGAAATAACTTTTACATCGGGCGGAACAGAAGCAATAAATACTGCGATATTTGGTGCAGCACATAAAAATCGTCACATGGGCAAGCATATTATAACAACAGAGTTTGAACATTCAGCGGTTAAAAATGCCTGCAAAAGATTGGAAGAAGAGGGCTTTGCAGTAACATATTTAAAGCCAGATAAAACAGGACATATTTCAGTAGAAGATTTTGAAAATGCACTAAGACAGGACACCATTTTAGTTAGCATTATGCTTGTAAATAATGAAGTTGGCACACTCCAGCCTGTTGATAAAATCGGCTCAATTCTCAAAAGCAAAGCTCCAAGAGCTATTTTCCATATTGATGCTGTGCAAGGTTTTTTTAGAACTCAGCTTACACCTAAAAAGTGGAACTGCCAGCTTATGAGTGTGAGCGGTCATAAAATCGGTGCACCAAAGGGAATTGGTGCTTTATATATCTCAAGAGATATAAAAATTCGACCTTATATTGTCGGCGGCGGTCAAGAAAAAGATATGCGTTCAGGAACTGAGCCTATGCCTAGTATTGCAGGTTTTGCGGTAGCCTGTGAAATCCGTCAGAAAAATATGGCTGATGATTTAAAACATGTTAGCGAGCTTGCAGAGTATTTAAAAAGTCAGCTTGAAAAGCGTATACCTTGGGCAAAGCAAAACGGTCAGCCTGATGTGCCTCATGTATTCAATGTTTCGCTTGAGGGTTGTAAAAGTGAAGTTATGCTTAGAATACTTGAAAACAGAGAAGTTTATGTTTCGGCTGGTTCTGCGTGTGCAAAGGGCAAGGAAAGTGCTGTTTTAAAGGCTATGGGTTTTGATAACAAGCGTATTGACAGTGCAATTAGAGTTTCTTTTGCACCATTTAACACAAAAGAAGATATAGATGCTCTTTTAGATGGCTTTGAACAGGGCATTAAAATGCTAAAAAGATAAAATTAAGTGAGGAAAAGAAATGAAAGAAGTTTTACTATTAAAATGTGGCGAGATTATTTTAAAAGGTCTTAACAGAAAGGCTTTTGAAGATAAACTGCTTGGAAATATCAAAAGAAGATTAAAACATGTCGCAGATTGTGAAGTAAATATGCGTCAATCCGTAATCTATGTTTGGATTGGAGAAAATGCAGATGCTGACGCTATTGTTGACACTGTTTCTAAAATTTTCGGTATCAATTTAATCTGCCGTGCAGCTGTTTGTGAAAAAACTCTTGAGTCTATGCAACAGACCGCAGAAGAATACCTCAAGGATAAAATTGCAACAGCTCACAGTTTTAAGGTTGAAACAAAACGTGGTGACAAGCGTTTTCCAATGACATCAATTCAGGTTTCTCAGAAAATTGGTGGTGAGCTTGCATATAAATATCAGCATATGAAACCTAATATGCACACACCAGAACTGACTGTTTATTTTGAAATTCGTGATGAGTATGCATTTGTTCATTCTGGTGCGGTAGCGGGTGCGGGCGGTATGCCTGTTGGTACAAATGGTAAGGCGGCTATTTTACTTTCTGGTGGTATTGACTCTCCAGTTGCAGGCTACATGATGTCTAAGCGTGGTTTAGAGCTTTGTGCAATTCATTTCTTTAGCTATCCATATACATCAGAAAGAGCTAAAGAAAAAGTTATTGAGCTTGCTGAAATTATGACAGCGTATACTGGTCGTATGCCTCTTTTAGTTGTTCCTTTTACCAAAATTCAAGAGCAAATCAGAGAACATTGCCATGAGGAGTTATTTACCCTTATTATGCGTCGTTTTATGATGCGTATTGCTGAAAAACTCGCTATTCGTGAGGGTTGTGGCGGCTTAATCACGGGTGAAAGCTTAGGTCAGGTTGCAAGCCAAACCATGCCTGCTATGGCGGTTACTGGTGCGGTTTGTGAACTTCCAGTATTCCGTCCTGTTATCGGTATGGATAAAGAGGAAATTATTAAAATCGCTCGTAAAATCGGTACTTTTGAAACCTCAATTTTACCTTATGAGGATTGTTGTACAGTATTTACTCCTAAACACCCTAACACTAAGCCTAAGATGTTTAAAATATTAGAGGCTGAAAAAAATCTTGATGTTGATGCTTTAGTTGATGAGGCAGTAGAAGGCACAGAGGTTATTTACCCTAAATTTAAAGCACTATAAAAAATCTTTTGGAGGCGATAGCATGAATGCCGAATTAATCGCAGTCGGAACAGAAATATTACTAGGTCAGATTGTAAATACTGATGCTCAGATTATCTCCCAAGGTCTTAGCGAGCTTGGTATAAATGTTTATTATCAGACAGTTGTTGGGGATAATCCAGAGCGACTAAAACGTGCTATATTAGAGGCTAAAAGCAGAGCTGATATTATTATCACTACTGGTGGTCTAGGGCCAACACTTGATGACCTTACAAAAGAAACACTTGCTGAGGCTTTTAATAAAAAACTTGTTTTACATGAAAAATCACTCGAAGATATAAAAAAATTCTTTGACAAAATAGGCAAGGTAATGACCTCTAACAATGAAAAACAGGCATGGCTGCCAGAAGACTGTACTGTTTTTACTAATGAATGGGGTACAGCTCCTGCTTGCGGTTTTGAATGTGATGGCAAATATGTGATAATGCTCCCAGGGCCTCCAAGAGAATGTGAACCTATATTTAAAAAATATGCTATGCCGTTTTTATATCCGCTTGCAGGTGGTTGTATTAAGTCGCACAATGTGAGAATGTTTGGCATTGGTGAAAGTGCTATGGAAACCAAACTGCATGACATTATGCAGTCTATGGAGAACCCTACAATAGCACCTTATGCTAAAACTTCAGAGTGCTTTGTCAGAATTACTGCAAAGGCTGAAAACGAACAAGATGCCGAAAAAATGCTTGAGCCTGTTGTTGAGCAAGTTAAAGATATAATAGGTGATGATGTTTATGGTGTTGATGTTGATTCACTCGAGCAAGTTGTAGGTCAGCTGTTAATTAAAAATAATATGACTTTATCTGTGGCTGAAAGCTGTACAGGTGGTTTATTATCAAAACGTATAACCGATTTAGCGGGTGCATCTGCTTATTATATGGGTGGTGTTTGCTCATATTCTAATGAAGTTAAAATGAAAGTTTTAGGTGTTAAGGCTGAGACGCTTGAGAAATATGGTGCAGTGTCATCTCAGACAGCTGAGGAGATGGCAAAGGGTGTTGCAGAGCGTTTAGGAACTGATGTAGGTGTTGGTATAACAGGTATTGCAGGCCCAGATGGTGGCACTGATGAAAAACCTGTTGGTCTTGTTTATATAAGTGTTTATATAAATGGTAAGCAT
>CALWMO010000074.1 GCA_944381965.1 uncultured Butyricicoccus sp. | reverse complement strand
AGCAAAATGGTCAGATTGCCGCAAAAACACTAAAGCATACTCTAGGTATTGATTTAACCAAAAAGCAAGCTGCTTACTTTACAGGGTGGAGCAATCCATTTTATGAAGATGAGAGATTTATAGATAAAAATAGTAGACAGCAAGGTTTTGATGACCTAAAAATGCTGCTACTTAAAATAGAGAAAACAAACGAAAAAATGGGTGCATATGAACAAGAAGCCCTTTTTAAATCTTTGCAAGCAGAGTGGTTGCGTCTTAGATATCAGATTGGATTTTATATTCCTAAAAATCAGTATAATAAAACCCAACTTTGTAGTGAGATATCGAAAATACAACAGATGATTTTAAAGATAAAGTCAGTTTGTGCTAATTATCCAGGATTAAAACGCAAGGTTATTAAGATTTATTGCATAATAAAAAATAAAGTATAAAGAAAAGAGTGAAATTATGATTATTACAAGGACACCATTTCGTATTAGTTTTGCTGGTGGTGGAAGTGATTTGCCAGATTTTTATGAGAAATATGGCGGTTGTGTGCTGAGTACAAGCATTAACCGCTATTGCTATATTTCAGTACATCCATATTTTGATGAAACTCATACCATGCTAAAGTATTCAGAAAATGAGCTTGTAAGCAATTTGTCTGAAATTAAACATAGCATTTTGAACTGTGTGCTAAATGAGCGTAAAATAAGCGGTGTAGAAATTTCATCTACTGCTGACGTTCCTGGTGGAACAGGTCTTGGCTCATCAAGTACATTTACTGTTGGACTTTTAAATGCTCTTAACTGCTATCAAGGAAAGTATATGTCAAAAGGAAAGCTCGCAGAAAAGGCTTGCGAAATTGAAATTGAAAAGTTAGGTAGCCCTATAGGTAAACAAGACCAGTATGCAGCTGCGTTTGGGGGACTAAATTTTATTCGTTTTCATAGTGATGGAGAAGTTTCAGTATCACCAGTTGTTATGCAACCTAAAACATATCATGATTTACAAAAAAATCTTATGATGTTTTATACAGGCAGCACACGCTCTGCAAATTCCATATTAAAAGAACAGAAAAACAATATGGGTGCAGAAGAAAAAACAAAAAATCTGAAACAAATGTGTACACTTGCAGAAGAGATGTTGGTTACACTTCAGAAAAATGAGATTGATAGCTTTGGTGATTTGTTAAATGAGGGTTGGAAACTTAAACGTACGCTTGCAAGTGGTATTTCAAATCCATTGATTGACGAGGCATATGAAATTGCAATGAAAAACGGTGCACTTGGTGGTAAACTTCTTGGTGCAGGTGGAGGAGGTTTCCTACTATTTTATTGTCCACCAAACAATCAGGAAAAATTGCGAGTTGCTCTTAAAATGCGTCAATTTCCATTTTCTTTTGAAAAAGATGGAGCATCTGTTGCATATATTGGTGATAAATACTGGGATTAAATTAAAAAAAGGAGATTTTATATTATGAAAGTTATGGTTGCCGGTGGTGCTGGTTTTATTGGTAGTCATCTTATTGATGCACTTTTAGCAGAAGGAAACGATGTTGTATGTGTGGATAACTTTTTTATAGGTACAAAGGAGAATATTGCACATTTACACAAAAATCCTCATTTTAAGTTTTATGAACAGGATTTAGCAGAATTTGATGCTATGCTGAAAATTTTTCAGGCTGAGCAGGTGGAGTATGTATTCCATATGGCAGCAAATTCTGATATTCAAGCAAGTGCACAAAGTCCTATGATTGAATATAAGAATACATATTCTACTACATTTATTCTACTTGAGTGTATGAGATTATGTGGTGTTAAAAAGCTGTTTTTTGCATCAACTTCTGCTGTGTATGGTGAGCAGATGGGCAAAGAAGTGAGTGAAAATACGGTAGCACTTCAACCAATTTCTTATTATGGTGGTGCAAAACTCGGTTCAGAAGGCATTATTTCTTCCTTTGCATATATGAATGATATGAGTGTTCTTATTTTTAGATTTCCTAATGTTATTGGTCCAAGACTGACACATGGTGTTATTTATGATTTTGTAAAACGTCTAAAAGATGACCCATCTCATCTGCGTATTTTGGGTGATGGTACACAGAGCAAGCCTTATCTTTATGCACTTGATTTAGTAGATGCTATTATGAAATTTAAGAATGTTAATAAAGGTATTACACTTTATAATGTTGGTGTAGAAAGCCAGACTTCTGTTACTCGTATTGCTGAAATTGTATGTGAAAAAATGGGACTAACTGGTATTCCGTTTGAATATACAGGCGGTAGAGGCGGCTGGAAAGGTGACGTTCCAGTATTTGCATATAATTTAGATAAAATTCATGCTGATGGTTGGAAAGCAAGCATGACAAGTGATGAAGCAGTTGCAAAAACAGTGGAGAAGGTACTTTAATATGCAGGCAGTTATTATGGCAGGCGGTAAGGGAACTCGTCTACGTTCGATTACAAATGATGAAATTCCAAAGCCAATGGCACCAGTTGGAGGCAAACCAATTTTAGAGTGGCAGATTGAATGCCTAAAGCGACAGGGTGTTGTAGATGTTGTTTTAATTATTGGTCATTTGGGGCATAAAATCAGAGAGTATTTTGGTGATGGTAGTAAGTTTGGTATTAAAATCGACTATATCGAGGAAACAGTACCACTTGGAACAGCAGGTTCACTTTCACTCTTACCTCCATTTCTTAAAGAGGATAGTTTTTTTCTTATTTTTGGTGATGTACTGTTTGATATTGATTTAAAGCGTATGGAGCAGTACCATAAGGCAAAAAATGCAGAGGCAACTCTATTTGTGCACCCTAATACACACCCGTTTGACTCTGACCTTGTAATCTGTAAAGAGAATGGTTTGGTGGAGCGTTTTGATTCAAAACACAATGTACGTGATTATTGGTATCAAAACTGTGTAAACGCTGGCTTTTATCTTATGAATAGTAGCATTTGTGAGCGTGTACCAAAGGGACTAAAGATAGATCTTGAAAAAGAATTGCTGTCTAACATGATAGAAAGTGGTAATGCTGTTTATGGATATCGTTCACCAGAGTATATTAAAGACGTTGGTACAGTAGAACGTATTCATCATGCAGAGGAAGAATTGAAAAGTGGATTTATTGCTGGACGATGCCTTAAAAATAAGCAAAAGGCGATTTTCATTGATAGAGATGGAACAATAAATCGTAAAAATGGTTTGGTATATAAGGAAGAACAGTTTATACTTGAAGATTGTACAGTGGAAGCAATTAAAATGGTGAACGCATCTGGTTATCTTGCAATTGTTATTACAAATCAGCCAGTAGTTGCAAGAGGGCTTTGTGAGGAAAATGATGTTATCAATATTCACAAAAAGATGGAAACATTACTTGGAAGAGAGGGCGTTTACTTAGATGATATTCAGTTTTGCCCACATCACCCAGATAAGGGTTATCCAGAAGAAAATCCTGCTTATAAAATTTCATGTCATTGCAGGAAACCAGATATTGGCATGATTGAGCGTTGTGTTGAGTTATATAACATAGATTTGTCAAATTCTTGGTTTGTCGGTGATACAACCGTAGATATTAAGACTGGTAAAAATGCAGGAACAAAGACCGCATTAGTGCTTACAGGTGATGCCGGAAAAGATGGAAAATATGATGTAAAACCAGATTTAATTGCAAATGATTTACTCGAAGCTATAATAAAAATAACAGAATAAAATGGAGATATATATGAATTATATAAATGATATTAAAGATTACATTGCTTTGGAAATTGAAATTCTAAAGAAGCTTGATGTTGAGCAAATCAATGCTGCATTAAATTTACTAAATGAAACTCGTCAGAAAAAAGGTCGTATTTATATCTGTGGAAATGGTGGTAGTGCAGCTACTGCATCACATTTTCAGAACGATTTTAATAAGGGTGTTTCTGAATATATAGATGTACCATTTCGCTTTCATTGCTTAAACGACAATATGTCTACAATTATGGCGATTGCAAATGATATCGGATATGAGGAAATATTTCGTTTTCAGCTGAGAAATAATTTAGAAGAGAATGATGTTCTGATTGCTATTTCAGGTAGTGGCAATTCTCCAAATGTTATTAATGCGGTTGAATATGCAAAGGAGCATGATTGTAAAATAATTGGTCTGACTGGCTTTTCAGGTGGTAAGCTAAAGGAAATGTCAGATATTTCACTTCATGCACCTGTTAATAGTATGCAGGTAACAGAAGATATTCATATGATTTTCGACCATATGATGATGAGTATTTTTTATAAATATCTTTGTGGAAAAGAGCATTTGAAGAATTAAAACATGTTGAAAGGGAAAGTAAAATGCCAAAGGTATCAATTGTTATGCCTGTATATAATGGAGAGGCATATATAAAAGAGGCAATCGACAGTATTATTGCACAGACATTTACAGATTGGGAATTTATTATTGTAAATGAATATGGCTCGAATGAGGTTGTTACAAATATTTTGCATGATTATGAAAAACAAGATAGCCGAATTCGTGTTATTCAGAATGAAACCCGTTTGCGTATAGCAGAATCACTAAATGTTGGATTAAGAGCAGCAAATGGTGAGTATATTGCAAGGATGGACGCAGATGATATTTCTGGTAAAGATAGGATATTAAATCAAGTAAAATATCTAGATGAACACAAAGAAATTGATATTTGCGGCATGAAAGTAGATATGTTTGGTGAATCAACATGGGATTGGAAAGTATATTCAGATCCAGAATATTTGAGATGTTCTTGCCTTTTTTATACACCTTTTATTCACCCTACGATTATGATGAGAAGCTCATCAATAAGAAAATATAATCTTGAATATGATAAAACATTTTTTTATACAGAAGATTATGAGTTTTTTGAAAGAGCCTCTCATCTTCTAAATTATACCAATTTAGAAATTCCTAAAAGTTATCATTATCGTTATTTATCTACAAATGCTACAAATGTAGGAGGTAATCAAGGATTACAACTGCAGAATAAAGTTATGAAATCGGCATTTGAAAGATGGGGACTAAAATTTACAAATGATGAAATTCGAATTTTATCCCCAAATACTTATCCATATGCACAGTCAGTTGAGCAGGCACAAGATATTTTGGAGCAACTAGATTTACTTTTAAAAGAGGTATTCTTGTGTGATACTTTGAGAGATAAATTTGGAATTGATTTATTATATCAAGTTTTACATCGTAGATGGATGGATGCTTTTGAAGCTGTACGATGGCGTTCAGAGATTATGGATGACGGTCAAATTCAGCGTGCAATTGATCGTGGATTTTTCAGAAGAGAAAAATTCTATTTACCGAACAAAATATCAGTATCACCGAGAGTTTCGGTTGTTATTCCAACATATAACAGCGAAAGTTATGTTATGGATACACTTTGGTCTATTTTGGAGCAGGATTATACACAGTTTGAAGTATTAATCATGAATGAATACGGTTCTGATGATAGAACGAAAAAATGTGTTGAGCTGTTTAAAGATGAAAGAATAAAGTTTATTCAAAATAGTACCAAATTAGGTCTTGCAAAATCATTAAACTTAGGTTTCCAAATAGCTAAGGGAGAATATATAGCAAGAGCAGATGCAGATGATGTGTATCCAAGTGACCGATTGAGAAAACAGGTTGAATTTTTAGATAATCACCCAGAGATTGATGTATGTGGCACGTGGCAAAGGCATTTTGGAAAGCGTAACTATATTCATAAACCAGCTACAACCAAGGAAGAAATGCGTGTAAATTTGATTTTTAAGTGTGATGTATGTCATTCTACGGTTATGCTTAGACGAGATAAATTTATTTCGTTAGATATTATATATGATGACACATACCTATCAGAGGATTTTGAATTGTGGTCTAGGGTATCTCCAAACATGTGGTTTGCTACAATTCCAGAGGTACTAGGTGAGTATAGATGGAATGGTGAGAATATTACTGCTAAAAAGATGGATATGCTAGATATAGAAGCACAAAAGTTAGTTCGAAGAAATCTTTATAACACACTAGGATTAGAAATTCCTGATGAAGATTTAGTGTTGCTTTCTGGTTGGAAAAATCCATTTATGGATGAAACCAATGATGTGAAACAACTCAGAAGTAGAGAAGATGTACTGTTAAATGAAATTGAAGATAAAAATAATCAAATTAGTATTTTGGATAAAAAAGCACTATCTAGCTTCATTTATGAACGAAAAGTTTGGGCAGGAATTGAAAAAGAAAGTGTAATTAAGAGTATATCTTCATCTTGTGAACTAGAGCATAATTCGAAAGGAATTTTGAAAAAAATGCTTAAAAAAATAATAAAGCCACTCTATAAACCATTCCGTATTCGATATGAAAATCGCTTGATTGGTATTCAAGAGTCTATTTGGCGTCAAGATGGAATGCTAGGTGGAATAGAAAAAACAATACATGATGTAGATGGTCATATGTATGACTATTATCATAGACTTGAAGTAAAGATTGAACAGCAAGATGAATATATTAAGCAGATGCAGAGTCTTGTCAAGGATATGATACAAGAATTAAAGTCTATCAGATTAGATATAACTACATCACAAAATTCAGTGATTCAGGCTGTTGATGGACGCATTTATCAAGCAGAACAGCTCATCAATCAAACAACAGATGGACGTATTTATCAAGCAGAACAGCTCATCAATCAAACAACAGATACAAGAGTATGGAATGCTGAAAAGTTAATCAATCAAACAACAGATACAAGAGTATGGAATGCTGAAAAACTGATTAATCAAACAGTAGATAGTAAGACATGGATGTTAGAGAATAAAATCATATCATCATATATGAAATTAGATAAAGACTCTTATGAAATGAAAAGGGAATTAGCACAAAATAAAAATAGATATATTGATATTTTGTTTGCAAACGATACATTTAATACTTATCATCATGGATCAAGTGCGACTAGTAAAGCAATTTTGAATAAATTAGAAAGTACTGGTAAAAATATAGGCATTTTACCTATGCCATTGTTATGTAATGATGTAAGTATATTTCCTTTGACGGTAGATGATTTTATATCTGATGAATTTTTTGAAATATGGTCTGAAAATAATCATAAATTAATTGATTATATTGAGAAGTCAAAAAGTATAGTAATAAATGGAGAAGGGTGCATTACACAATATTGTGCAGGTACATTAAATTTGCTTTATTTTGCATATATTTCAAAAAAAAGATATAATATAAACTGCAGAATTATTAATCATTCACTTTGCATTAGAAATGGAATTTATACGCAAATTAAAGAAAATATATATACAAATGAAATGAAATTTAGACAAATTATAAAATTAGTGTATAGTGAGATGGATTTTGTTGCTTTAAGGGAATGTAAATCGTTAGAGGTTCTTAATGAAATTATACCAAATGTAGGTGTTTTGTCATTTGACTGTATACTTTTATATATTAAAAATCAATACACTCCCAAAATATCAGAAGAAAGATATATAACTATTTCAGGAGGTAATTCAATAACAGAAAAGAATGTTGAACAGTTAGCATATGTTATATGTGAAATTAAGAAAAAATATGAGAATGCTAAAATTTGCTTTTTGTTTTCTGATATTCCTATGGCAGATACCACAACAGATCTTCAAGTTTATGATAAATTAAATAATTTATGTCAAACAGAGATTGAATTAATGACAGTACGAACAACTGATAGTTGGTTAGATTGTATTTTAAATTCTATAATAGTAATATCAGGTCGTTTTCATCATTCACTTGCAGCATATATGTTGGATAGACCGTTTATTGCATTTAGTCCAGATATTCATAAACTTCAGAGTGCAATAGAGATGATGGGCTGTGAAGAAAATATGCTTTCAAGTGAACTTACGAAAGAAGATATCTTGAGAAAAGTAATTTCTCTATGTGATAGTGTAGGAAATTATGAATAC
>CALWMO010000073.1 GCA_944381965.1 uncultured Butyricicoccus sp. | reverse complement strand
CACCACTAACAGAGGAGCGTCGTAAAGAGCTTATCAAGCAGGTTGCCAAAATCGGTGAGGATAGCAAGGTTGCAATTCGTAATGTTCGTCGTGAGGCTATTGACAAGTGGAAGGCAGCTCATAAAAAGAGCGAAATGACCGAGGACGAACTGCATGATGCAGAAGATAAAATCCAGAAGGTTACTGACAAGTTTGTAAAGGAAATCGACGGAATCGTTGCTAAGAAGTCCAAGGAACTTGCAGAAGTTTAAAATAATTCTGAAAGGGGCGGCGATTTTGTCGTCCCTTTTTTATTAAATAGTGAGGTATAAATGGGGATTTTTAAGAATATTTTTGGAAAGAATAAAAATAACGAAGCCTTAAATCATTCATCTGTTCCAAGGCATATTGCGGTTATTATGGACGGCAATGGCAGATGGGCTAAAAAAAGAGGTATGCCACGTTCTGCTGGTCATGCAGTAGGTGCGGAAACATTCAGAACCATTGCAACTTACTGTAAGGATATAGGTGTACAGTATTTTACTGTTTACGCTTTTTCCACTGAAAACTGGAAAAGACCTGAGCAGGAAGTAAATGCACTTATGGATTTATTCCGCAAATATCTAACTGAGGCAGCAGAAACCATGTTTGAGAGTGGTGTTGCTGTGCGTGTTATAGGCGATTTATCTCCACTGCCAGAGGATATAAAAAAGCAAATTGCAGAGGTTGATAAAATAGCCGATAAGCTTGGCGAAAATGCGGCAACCGCAAGCCTTTGTATTAACTATGGCGGCAGAGATGAAATCAAAAACGCAGTTAAAAAAATAGCAGAGAAAGTTAAAGTGGGTGAAATAAACCCAGAGGATATAACCGAAAACACTATCTCTAAATACTTATATACTGCAAAAATGCCTGACCCAGATTTAATTATCAGACCATCAGGTGAAATTAGAACTTCTAATTTTCTTTTATGGCAAAGTGCTTACAGTGAATATTATTTTACCGATGTACTATGGCCAGATTTTAAAACATCTGATATGGACGATGCAATAAATGCATTTAATCTTCGTAACCGTCGTTTTGGCGGTGTCTAAATTCACAAAAAGGATATTTTAGTTTTATGAAAGCAAGAGTTTTATTTGGCGTTGTAGGATTTATTTTTGTTCTGCTCGCTCTTTATGTTTTTCCACCGGTTGTACTTGCGATTGCACTTAGTACACTCGCATCAGTTGCGACCTATGAGCTTATAACCCCAACTAAATTAGTTAAAAACAGTATAGTTCAGAATATAGCAAGCATTTCTGCATTAAGTTTTTCTATTTTTCATGCCATAGGCTCACTGTTTTTTAATCAGAAAATTTGTCTTATGCTTATAGCTGCGGTTGTAGTTTTAACTATTATTGCACTTTTTGCCGCCCTTTTAAGACATCACGACACAGTTACTTTCCCAGAAATTACAACCGCATTTTTTGCCGCTATTGTAGTGCCAGCTATGATGCTGTCTCTTTGGAGAATTTTCTCTATGACCGGAGGTAAATTCTTAGTTTTAATGCCACTTGTGGCTGCTTGGGGCTCTGATACCTGTGCATTATTTGCCGGTATGGCTTTTGGTAAGCACAAGCTTGCACCTGTAATCAGTCCTAAAAAAACGGTTGAGGGTGCAGTAGGTGGCGTTATTGGTGCTATTCTGATTATGTTACTTGTAGCGTTTATTTTTAACACTAAGGCAGGTCTTGAGATTCACTATGTATCTGCGGCTATTTTAGGTGCTGTTGGTGCTGTTTTTGGTCAGATTGGTGACTTGTCATTCTCAATTATAAAGCGTCAAACAGGTATCAAGGACTATGGTCATCTATTCCCAGGGCATGGCGGTGTGTTAGATAGATTTGATAGCGTTGTTTTTGTAGCACCACTTGCAGAGCTTGTTTTGCGTATTTCTGGTGTATCATAATATTAAAGGAAGTTGCATAAAATATGAAAAAACGCATTTCCATTTTAGGAAGTACGGGTTCAATAGGAACTCAAACTGTTGATGTGCTAGACAGCATAAATGCAGAGGTTACAGCACTGACAACAAATAAAAATATAAAATTACTCGAACAGCAAGCGAGAAAGTTAAAGCCAAAACTTGCAGTTGCATTTGATGAAAAATCGGCTGAGGATTTAAAAATTGCACTTGCAGACACAAATATTAAAGTAGAAAGCGGTATTGACGGTTTAATTCATGCCGCAGCAATGGAGGATACTGATATAGTTGTAACCGCTGTTGTTGGTATGGTAGGTTTACTTCCAACTATGGCAGCGATTGAAGCGGGACATGATATTGCACTTGCAAACAAAGAAACATTAGTTTGTGCAGGTTCTATTGTTACCGAGGCAGCGAGAAAAAAAGGTGTTAAAATTTTGCCTGTGGACTCCGAACATTCGGCTATTTTTCAGTGTGTGCAAGCAGCACAGGGTAATAAACTGGATAAAATTATTTTAACTGCATCTGGTGGGCCATTTTTCGGCAAAAAATACGAAGAACTTAAAAATGTAACCCGTGAGCAGGCTTTGAAACACCCTAACTGGTCAATGGGTGCAAAAATAACCATTGATTCGGCTACAATGTTTAACAAAGGTTTAGAGCTTATAGAAGCTATGTGGCTTTATGATATGCCACAGGAGAAAATTGAAATTGTTGTGCATCGTGAGTCAATTATTCATTCACTGATTGAATTTGAAGACGGTGCGGTATTAGCTCAGCTTGATGTTCCCGATATGCGATTGCCTATTCAGTATGCACTCACATATCCAGAGCGTGTGCCATGCAAAATGGAGCGTTTAAACCTTGCTAAAGTCGGCAAAATGACATTTTTTGCACCAGATGAAACCGCTTTCCCAGCTTTAAAACTCGCAAGAAAAGCTGCAAGTTTAAAGGGTAATATGGGTGCTGTTATGAACGGTGCAAATGAGGCTGCTGTTGAGTTATTCTTAAAAGAAAAAATAGGATTTTTAGATATTCCAGAGCTTGTAAACAATGCTATGGAGCAAATAAAATACAAACAAAATATAACTCTTGATGATGTTATTATGTATGACAAACAAGCTAGAGAGCTTGTAAATTCAGCTTTAAGAGGTAACTAATGAGTAATTTAATCGGAATAATTTTAGCACTTATTGGCTTTGGTGTACTTATTATGGTGCATGAGGTAGGTCACTTAGTAGCCGCAAAGAAAAGCGGTGTAAAAGTAGAAGAATTTTGGATTGGTATGGGCCCTCAAATTCTAAAAAAACAAATGGGCGAAACCACTTATTATTTAAGACTTTTACCAATAGGTGGTGCTTGCGTGATGGAAGGCGAGGACAGCGAAGCGATTTCCGAGCGTTCATTTGGCAAAGCAAGCCGACCAAAAAGATTTATTATTTTGGTTGCCGGTGTTGTGATGAATTTTATCACAGGATTTTTGATTTTATTATTTGTTGCACCTAATGTGCAAAATGGTCAGGTTATTTCACCTACACTTGAGGGATTTTATGAAGGATTTAAGTATGAAGGTGAAGACGGTCTTATGGTGGGTGATACCTTCCTTGAGATTGATGGCTATAAAATCAACCGTAGAGCAGATGTAGATAAGGCAATAACTAAAGGTGCAGCTGATGGTAAATTTAATATTGTTGTAGAGCGAAACGGTGAAAAAGTCGAGATAAAAGACCTTGCTATGAAACCGGAAATCGAGGATAACGGCAGAAAAATTTATGGTCTTAAATTTGCAATGGTAGATGCAACTATCCCTATGCGATTATCACTTGCATTTTGGGATTCTGTTGATATGGCAAGACTTATTTGGGACTCACTAGGTCAGCTTGTAAGTGGTCAGGTTGGTGTTGACCAACTTTCTGGCCCAGTTGGTGTTACTGCTGTTATGAGTCAAACCGTTCAGTTTGGTATTAAACCATTTTTACAATTGCTTGCATTTATTTCTATAAACTTGGGTGTTATGAACTTGCTTCCTATACCTGCACTTGATGGAGGCAGAATTTTATTCTTAATTGTAGAGGCAATCAGACGTAAACCACTTAGTCCAAAACTTGAGGGCTATGTAAACGCAGCTGGTCTTATTTTCCTTTTAGCACTTATGGTTTATGCAACAGGTAATGATGTTTTAAGACTGCTCGGTTAAAAGTATAAAGAAGGTTAAAATAAATGAAAACTAAGCAAATTAAAGTTGGTAATGTGTTAATCGGTGGCGGTGCACCTATTGTTATTCAGTCTATGACAAACACTGATACCAGAGATGCAAATGCTACACTAAAACAGATAAATGAGCTTTATAATGCAGGGTGTCAGATTGCAAGGTGTGCTGTGCCAGATATGACAGCCGCTCATGCACTTGGCGAAATCTGCGAAAAATCACCTATACCAGTGGTTGCTGATATACATTTTGATTACCGTTTAGCACTTGAGTCTATTGCTGCTGGTGTGCAAAAAGTGCGTATTAACCCTGGTAACATAGGCTCTGATGATAGAGTTAAAGCGGTTGTAGATGCTGCTAGAGCAAAAAATATACCTATCAGAATAGGTGTAAACTCTGGTTCGGTTGAAAAGGAAATACTCGAAAAATATGGTTCGCCAACTCCTGAGGCACTTGTTGAGTCTGCTCTTTATCATGCAAGCCTTTTAGAAAAATTTGATTTTACAGATATATGTTTGTCTATGAAATCGTCTTCTGTGTCTTATACCATGAAGGCTTATCAGCTTGCAAGTGAAAAAACAGATTATCCACTTCATTTAGGTGTTACTGAAGCGGGTACAGAATACATGGGTACAATTAAGTCGGCTGCGGGTATAGGTGGGCTTTTAGCTCTTGGTATAGGTGATACCATTAGAGTGTCACTCACCGATGACCCTGTAAAAGAAATCTATGCGGCTAAGGCGATTTTAAAAGCTGTTGGACTTAATGAAGATGGTGTTCAAGTTGTATCTTGCCCAACTTGTGGCAGAACAAGAATTGATTTAATCGAAATCGCAAAAGAAGTTGAGCAAAAAGTAGCTGGCATTAAAGGCAAAAAATTAAAGATTGCTGTTATGGGCTGTGCAGTAAATGGCCCAGGGGAGGCAAGAGAGGCTGACCTTGGTATTGCAGGCGGTGACGGTGTAGGTCTTATATTTAAAAAAGGTAAAGTTATAAAAAAAGTGCCACAAGCTGAGCTTGTAAATGCACTTATGGACGAAATTAATAAATTTAAGGAGTAAGCATGACAAAAGGTTTAACTGATTTGTTTGACCGATGTGAGCTTAATGAAACCGAAAGAGCGTACTTTGAACAAGGTCAAGTACGCTCTTTAGCAATCAGTGCGGATAAAAAAACTATGATTTGTCAGGTCGGTTTTAATGAAATCGTGCCTATAAGCTCACTAAGTCAAATAGAAAAAAATATTGCCAAAACTTATAATATAAATCGTATGCGTATTTCTCCACGTTATACACTCGATACTCTCACCGAGCCTTATATAAACACTTTAAGAGAGCGTGTGTTAATGGAAATTCCATCTGCTTGTGGACTTCTTGCCGATAGCAAATGGACAGTAAATAATAATGCTCTTGAGATAAGTATGAGTGAATCTGCAAAAGAACATCTGAAAATACAAATTCATAAAATGAGTGAACGTATATATGCAGAAACAGGACTTGATATCAAGGTAAATGCGGTTGAAATTGACGATGATACTGCAAAAAAACTGCTTGAAACTCAAAATGAGGATAGAGAGCAAACTTTAAAAAAGGCATCACAAAACATAAATACAAAGCCTATCGAGCATAAAAAGACTGAAAAACAAGCTAAATCATCGGATAATAAAACATATCACCGTCAAAAGGTGCAAAAAGTTTCTGATGAAGATTTGATTTATGGTAAGCTATACTCAGAAAAAACTATTGCTATTCGTGATGCTATGAATGAACATGGTCAAGTTACCATTGAGGGTGAAATTTTCCTTGTTGACCATAGAGAAATTAACTCCAAAAAAACAGGCAAAGAGTGGGTTAAACTTGCTTTTGATATCACAGATAACACAAACTCTGTGCGTGTAAGTAAATTCTTATCAAAAGAGCAAGCAGAGCCTATTATTCCGCTGATTAAAACAGGCAGTTATATAATGGTGCAAGGCAAAGTGACATATGATACTTATGAAAAGGAAAGTATTATAGAGCCAGCTGGCATTATGAAAGCCAAAAAGAAAATCCGTATGGATAAGGCGGATAAAAAACGAGTAGAACTGCATTTACATACCAATATGAGTGCAATGGACGGTATAGCGTCCACAAAAGCACTTATGAGCAGAGCTAAACTCTGGGAGCACCCTGCAATCGCTATAACTGACCATGGAGTCGTTCAGGCTTATCCAGATGCTATGCATGCAGTAGAGCGAAATAAAATTGATATTAAAGTGCTTTATGGTGTAGAAGCTTATTATGTAAATGATGCGGCTAGCGTGTCAGTTGTGCGTGGTACAGGTGATGCACCGCTTAGAGGTGAAGCTATTGTTTTTGACCTTGAAACCACCGGTTTAAAACCAGCACAAGAGGAGATAACAGAAATCGCTGCTGTTTTGGTGCGTGATGGTCAAATTATTGACTCTTTCCAAAGCTATGTAAATCCACATAAGCCAATACCAAAAGAGATTACCGAGCTTACAGGCATTAGCGATGAAACTGTAAGAGATGCACCAGAACTAATTGATGCACTTAATAAGTTTTTACAGTTTGTAGATGACAGACCGCTTATTGCTCACAATGCAGGGTTTGATATGTCATTTTTAAATGCTGCATGTAAAAAACTTAATATTGAACGAGAGTTTACTTATATAGATACACTGGAAATGAGTAGAATTTTACTTCCAGATTTGGGTAGATATAAACTTAATATTTTAGCTAAAGAACTGGCGGTAGGGTCTTTTGAACACCATAGAGCAAGCGAAGATGCAACCGTACTTGCAAAAATTTGGTGCAAGCTCATAGACAAGCTATGTATAGAATATAATGCTGTTAATATCTCTGATATAAACCCTCTTTTAGCCGGTATTCGTGATAAAAGCGGCTCACTTAAAAACTTAAAGCGTCATCATTTTATTATCTTGGTTAAAAATCGTGAGGGACTGAGAAACCTTTACAAGTTAATATCTTATAGCTTTTTAAATCATTTCTATAAAAAGCCGCTTATGCCACGCTCTGAGCTTATAAAGCATAGGGAAGGCTTAATATTTGGCTCTGCTTGTGAAGCAGGTGAGTTATATCATGCACTTATAGAGGGTGCAGACTGGGAAGAACTCAAAAGAATAGCATCTTTTTATGATTATCTTGAGATTCAGCCAATCGCAAACAACAGGTTTTTAGTTGAAAAAGGCACGGTTAGCGATGATGAAGAGCTAAGAAATTTAAACCGTAAAATTTTAAAGCTTGCTGATGAGCTTGGCAAACCTTGCTGTGCAACTGGTGATGTACATTTCTTAGAGCCAGAGGACGAGGCTTTCAGAAGAATTCTTATGGCAGGACAGGGATTTTCTGATGCAGATAATCAAGCACCATTATATTTAAAAACAACAGATGAAATGCTTGAAGAATTTTCATATCTTGGTGAAGATAGAGCATATGAGGTTGTGGTGACTAATACAAATAAAATAGCTGACATGTGCGAAGATGTAAGACCTGTGCCAAAAGAAAACTATCCGCCTAAAATTGACGGTGCAGAAGATGACCTTCGCAATATGAGCTATGAAAAAGCTAAAAGAATTTATGGTGACCCACTTCCAGAAGTGGTGCAAAAGCGTCTTGACAGAGAGCTTAACTCAATTATCAGCAATGGTTATGCAGTTATGTATATTATCGCACAGAAACTTGTTACAAAATCGCTTGCAGATGGTTATTTAGTGGGTTCTCGTGGCTCGGTTGGTTCATCTTTTGCGGCTTTTACTTCTGATATCACAGAAGTTAATTCACTTGCGGCTCATTATCTTTGTCCAGATGATAAATATGTAGAATGGCATGATGAGTATTCTTGCGGCGT
>CALWMO010000072.1 GCA_944381965.1 uncultured Butyricicoccus sp. | reverse complement strand
AAGCCCCGTTTGACTGCTTAAAGCACCAATAGATAAACCATTTCTGCTTTTACATAAAAGCTCTAATATATCAAATGCTCTTTCGAGTGATTGTACAGAAGATTCTGCCATTTACTCTCCTCCTGTTTCATATTATAAAACCTTGTTTCATTTTAATATAGTTTACACAAAAATTCAAGACATTTTTTTTACAGATTGTTTCGTATTTTCTCTTGCATTTTTTACAAAAGACCTTATAATATTCTACATAAGATATGTTTTGTGAAACACTATTCCATATTATGAAACGAAAGGCGATTGATTATGAACAAGCTTACTGAGCAGATTTCTTCTATTGGTGTTGTTCCTGTTATTAAATTAAACAATCCAGAGCGTGATGCAGCTAACCTTGCAAAGGCACTGTGTGCTGGCGGCATTCCAGCAGCAGAAGTTACATTCCGTGCAGCAGGTGCTGATAAAGCTATGGCTACTATGCTTGAAACTTGCCCTGATATGCTAGTTGGTGCTGGTACTGTACTGACTGTTGAGCAGGTTAAGCAGGCTCATGCAGCTGGTGCTAAGTTTATCGTATCCCCTGGTTTTGATGCTAAAATCGTTGAAGCTACTCTAGCTCTTGATATGCTCCCACTTCCAGGCTGTACTACTGCTACTGCTATTCAGATGGCTTTAGCTTATGACCTTGAAGTTCTAAAATTCTTCCCAGCAGCTCAGTCTGGCGGTCTGTCTATGATTGAAGCTCTGCATGCTCCATTCTCTATGGTTAAGTTTATGCCAACTGGTGGCATCTCTCTTAGCAATCTTGCTGAGTTTATCTCTTCTCCTGCTATTGTTGCTTGTGGTGGCACTTATATGGTTAAGGACGCTCTTATCGAAGGCGGCAAGTGGGACGAAATCACTGACCTTTGTAAAAAGTCTGTTGATATCGTTAAGGCTGCTCGTAACGGTTAATATAAACAAACTTCTATATTCTTCTTATTTCTTCTTATATATTTTAAATCACGCTTGGAGGCGTAAATTATGAAAAAAGTTGTAACATTTGGCGAAATTATGCTTCGTCTTGCTCCTAATGGCTATTATCGTTTCTTTCAAGATGACCAACTTCAGGCTACCTTTGGTGGCGGCGAAGCTAACGTTGCTGTTTCACTGGCAAACTATGGCTTAGATGTTTCTTTTGTAACTAAGCTACCTAGCCATGCAATCGGTCAGTCTGCTGTTAACTCCCTACGCAAGTATGGTGTTGATACTTCTAAGATTGTTCGTGGTGGCGACCGTGTAGGCATTTACTTCCTAGAAAAGGGTGCTTCTCAGCGTGGTTCTGTATGTATCTATGACCGTGCTCATTCTGCAATCGCAGAGGCTCAGCCTTCTGAATTCGATTGGGACAGCATTTTTGAAGGTGTAGAGTGGTTCCACTTCACTGGTATTACTCCAGCTCTAGGTGAAAACATGGTTGAAACATGCCGTCAGGCTTGTATCGCTGCTAAGAAGCGTGGCGTTAAGATTTCTTGTGACCTTAACTATCGTGGCAAGCTATGGACTCGTGCAGAAGCTCAGGCTGCTATGACCGATTTATGTCAATATATCGACGTTTGTATCGCTAACGAAGAAGATGCAAAGGACGTATTTGGCATTGAAGCTGAAAACACCGACATTTATGGTGGTAAGATAAACAAGGAAGGTTATAAGAGCGTTGCAAAGCAGCTGGCTGATAAGTTCGGCTTTGAAAAGGTTGCTATCACTCTTCGTACCTCTATTTCTGCAAACGACAACGATTGGGCTGCTATGCTGTATGATGGCGAGAATTACTGTTTCTCTAAGGAATATCATCTGCATATCGTTGACCGTGTAGGCGGCGGCGACTCCTTTGGTGGCGGTCTGATTTATGCACTGCTCAGTGGCAAGAATAGCCAAGATGCTATTGAATTTGCTGTTGCAGCATCTGCACTTAAGCATTCTATTGAAGGCGATTACAATATGGTAACCGTTTCTGAAGTAGAAAAATTAGCTGGTGGCGACGGTTCTGGTCGTGTACAGCGATAATTAAATTTGACATCCTCACCCTCTTATTTTTAAATCTCCTAATAGCAAAAAGCAGAAGGTCTTGATACCACCTTCTGCTTTTTTGTTTTATTCTTTTTAGTTTTAGTTGAAATAAAATAATATAAAAATAGCGTGGAGGCTTATCCTCCACGCTAAAAATATTTTAGTTATATTCTGCTATTTTCTTTTCATTATATACATCATGGTCAAGCTCTCCAAGCTTTTCTGCTACAAGCATACCAACCATAACATCAACATCAACATTCATAAGTGTACGGAACATACCTGCAAACCAGTCGATACCGATTAGTACAGCAATACTCTCCATTGGCAGACCTAAAGATGATGCAAGGAATGTATAAACGATAACCGAACCACCTGGAACAGAAATTGTACCCATACACATTAAACAAGATAGTAAAATCGCCATACCCATTTGGTATGTGGTCATATTTATACCTGTTGATTGTGCCATAAAGAATATAGCAACTACATAACACTGAGCTGCACCACAGCTATTCATAGACATTGTGATAGGGCCAGTAAAATCTGCTACCTTACGACTAACACCAAACTTCTTAACCGCATCTTCCATCTTTGTTGGCAGACATATAGCACCAGAAGTTGTTGTTATAGCCATAATGGACATTTTAGCGAATTTCTTTGGCATTTTGAAAGGATTTACCTTACAAAGTACAGCTGTAACAGGAATAAATATTATAAACTGAATTAAATCTCCTACAAGTAAAATACCTAAAAATTTAAGCATAGGAATAATAACTGTAAATCCAGTTGAACCCGCTACATCTGCAAGTAAACAGAAAATACCGATTGGTGCAACATTCATAACCATTTTAATAATATTGGTTACAACTGTATTCACACCAGTTATAAAATCAGCAATATTTCTGTTTTGTGTCTGCTTGGTATACTGACCTGTTGCAATGCCGAAAAACAGTGCAAACACAATACATGGAACCATTGAACCATCTGCCATAGCCTTAATTATATTAGTTGGTACAAAGTTTGTCAGTGTTTCCTGTAAAGATGCAGAAGCTATTGTGGTTTCTGCTAGATTCTCTGCACCTGATAAGTCAATACCCAAACCAGGTTTTACTAGAAGTGATAGTGCAACACCTAATGCTGCTGAAAAAACGGTAAAAATGATAATCCATTTGAATGTGTGTAAGCCCATTTTACCTACATCTTTTGAATCACCACTTCCAACCGCACCGGCAACCGATGACATTACAAGCACTACTACCGACATCTGGATAAGTCTTAAAAATATATCGCCTATAAATTTAAGATTTGACGCCCATTCACCAGCAAATGTACCAAATACTAAACCGCCTATTGTAGCAATTAATATTTGTGTTGTAAGTGAAACTGAAAATTTCTTTTTTTCCATTTTTCCCTGTCCTTTTTTATTTTTCTAATATTGTTCCTTTTCTAAATCTTGCACATGACTTCATATATTTCATACATAGATAGTATACAACTCCTGTTGGAATCGTTGCTGTAAAAAATGAAATATTAACATTTATAAGTCCAATAATCACACCTACTATTGTAGCTATAATTGCAGCTTTATTTATACCTGCATGGTTTCCATCATCACTATATAAATCCTCTAACTCATCATTTGAAAATTTACCTTTATGCATGATATAATAGTCTGTAATTAAAACTGCAAATATTGGGCCAAAAAACGCAGTATAAATTTTAACAAACACATCAAGTCCAGCAGCAGAACTATCATTTGTTAAAATCCAAGGACATGTACAAACCGCTAATACACCAACTAAAATAACAGCTGTTCTGTGCTTGATTTTGAAAGCGTCCATAAATGCATATGCTGGTGGTACAACATTACTTGCAAGATTTGTAGTCATTTGAGCAAATAGTATAAATCCTAATGTTGCAACAAGTAACACCTTATTATTTACCATTTGTGAGAATGCATTTATTGGATTTGCTATACCTGTAGCGGTTGTTGTCATAGCACCTATAAGACCAAGTAAAACTGTTGTTGGTACCATTGAGATAAAATAAGCTATACCTCTTTTGCCCATTGAATAGCCTGCTTTAAGTTCTCTCGAATAGTCACCTGCATTAAGCATAACAGTTGTACTATTTCCAAAAAACGCTATAATTGCAGATATAAATGGTATACCCCATGTACCTTGTTTGTTTATAAGTTTATCACCAATAATATCTCCATACTGTGTCACACATACAAAAAGCATGTAAAGCATAGCACATACAATTACTGCACCGCCAATGTTTTCAACCCATTTTATACCGTGAAAACCTTTTACAGAAAGAACTATCTGTAAAACCTGAAATAGAATAAAATATAATACCACATTATCATAACCAAATAATGTTATTGATATTTGATTTGTAGCTGAACCACCTAGCCAAGTTTGAAAACCATACCAAACAATCGCAGGTAAACCTCTAATCATAACAGGTAATAAATTACCCTTTGTTCCATATGCACTTTTTAGCTGAATCGCATATGGTGCACCTGATGTGTAACTAAATTTATCATTTACACATATACCAATAACCAAAATCGTTGTACCAATAAGTACAGCAAGAAAAACTTGTAATAAATTTAAACCTTTATCAAGTTGAGCTGAGCCCATAGTTAATGTACCAATTGAAATACAACCACCTAACCATAGCATAAGATACGAGCCCCAACCCATAATACGCTTTTCTTCACTTATTGGTCGTAGTTGGTCACTTTCTCTTTCTTTTATCTTATCACTCATTAAGTAAAACCCTCCTTACTTCACTGGTGTTACATACTGACCATAGCCTATTGCATCTGATTTATACACGCCATCTTGTGCCACAACTTTACCTCTAATAATTGTATAAACTGGTGCACCTTTACCTTCAAGACCGTCAAAACAACTAGTGTGTCCTTTTGTAAATAGCTTTTCTTGTTCACATTTCCATGATTTTTCTGGGTCAACAATTACAATATCACCATCAAATCCAAGCTCAAATGCACCCTTCTTACCATATAATCCGAAAATTTTAGCTGGATTATATCCCATAACTTTAGCAATAAGAGTTGGTGAAAGACCTTTATTATTTACAATCATATCAAACATCATAGGTAAGAAAATTTGAATTGCATTTAATCCACCCCAAGCACTCCAAATATCTTTACCACGCTTTTCATTATCAGCTGATGGTGAATGGTCACTTCCTATACAGGATAATGTTCCATCTAAAACATAATCCCATAATTTTTCCATATCTTCCTTTTTACGCATAGGAGGTGTACACTTAGCAGCAGCACCTTTTTCAAAAACAAAATCCTCTGTAAAACCTAAATATTGTGGACATGTTTCTGCTGTTACTGGTAGACCTTCATGTATTGCATCCTTGACTACCTGTGCAACCATTGGGTGACTTACATGACAAATATGCACTCTGCCTCCAGTAGCTCTTGACATATCAATAATGTTTTTAGTTGCTACATATTCTGCCCAAACATCATGTGCATCAAGAAAATCTCTAATTTTCTCTTTATCTGTTCTGTTTTGTTTAGCTCTAGCCTCTTTGACTCTTTCCAAAACCTGACCATATTCTTCACAATGAAAACCACAAACAGCGTTATATGGCTTTAAAATTTCCAACGCTTTTCTAACATTTCCCATATTAACAGTTGGGAAAATCTCACCAGTTGGACAAGTAAATCCTTTAAATGCAGCAACTCCACACTTATGAAGCTCAACTAAATCGTTCATATTATTGGTTTGCTTGCCATTAAAATCACCTATAATTCCACCCCATAGTGCAAAATCCACCGCTGAATGTTTGCTTATTTTGCTCATCTTTAGCTCAAAGATATCCTTGTTAATAAGCGATGGGTCATTGTTAAGTGGCATATCAATTAAACAGGTACAACCTGCTGATACGGCAGCCCTTGAACCAGTTTCAAAATCCTCACGATATTCAAAACCTGGTTCATTTAAATGTGCATGACAGTCAATAATTCCAGCGAAAACATAATTTCCACTAGCATCTATAACTTCTTTTGCATCTACTGGTGTTCCTTTTGCCAAAAATGCAGAATATACGCCATCTTTAATAGCTACATCTGCCTCATAAATTCGGTCTGGAGTTACCAGCTTACCATTTTTCACCAATAAATCGTACATATTTTACCTCCCTAAGCTAAAAATCTTTTTACTATTTTATGAAAAAAATTTTTTCTTTTTTATCCTTTATGACATACTTTATCATTATATTTGTTATATGTAAAGACATTTTTTTCATAAATATTCTATATTTTAAATATTTTTTATTTTTCAGTGAAAATGTTATATAATTAAGGAGATTTATTAAATGTTCAATCAATATGTAACAAAATCTACAAACTACGCAATAGATGTTTTAAATTCAAATATGCCCATTAAAATTCACTCTATATACGAAAATACTGTAAATTTTACAATTAACAATCAAATTTTAGCATTACAAACTAATAATACAGTTATATCCCCAATAAGTCTTATTACAAATTTAAATTCATTTAATATAAATTTATACTCAAAAATATATATAAGTAATAACTGTATTTTTATTGATAATTCTTGTTTTGATTATTCAAAAACCCAAATTATAGATTCAAAAATGCATAAAAATGCATTAAATATTTCATGCGATATGCTAAAACAAGCTATATATAAATCGAACTTTTCAAGTTTTAACAATATTTTTTCACCAAATATAGATATAAATAATAACTTTTTAATAATAAATGCAGCAAAAAATAAAATAGATATCTGTACAAATGAGCTACTAAACCAAAACTATGAAAATGCCGCAAATATACTTTCAAGTCTTATCGGTCTTGGAATAGGTTTGACTCCTAGCGGTGATGATTTTCTTTGTGGTGTGCTTGCAGGTTTCATATTTGATAATCTAGGAAAACATTTATTCGTAGAGCTACTAAAAAAACAAATACAGAATAGTTTGCAAAACACAAATGATATAAGCAGAGCTTTTTTAAGCTGTGCATTAGAAGATAATTTCAGCAATATAGTTTTAAATCTTGGTAAATATAAATCATCAGATGAAATTTATGATAATTTTAATAAAATCGGTCATTCATCTGGTATTGATACTCTTTGCGGAATTTATTACTGCTTAAACACAATATCCAAAATACTAAAAAAAGACGCTTAAACCCCTTTGAGTTTAAGCGTCTTTGCTTATACATAAAAATTAGCTATTTGCTTTATAAACATCAAGTGCAGCATTAACAGCCTCACCAGTTGTTACCTTAGCACCATTTCTCTTCATAACTGCTTCGAGTGCACCTAGAAGAATTAGAATATTTCTCTTTTGGCTTGAGTAACCCATGTTGCCAATTCTTAAAATCTTGCCGTCAAGTGGACCGAAAGAAGTTGCAATCTCAATACCAAAATCATCAAGCAGCATGCCACGAATTGCCTTGCCGTCTGTACCTTCTGGAATGTTAATTGCGGTTACTACTGGCATTTTATGCTCTAAATCACCGAAAATAGTAAGACCCATAGCTTGCAGACCTGCAACAAGTGCCTTGTCATTGAGCTTATGTCTTGCAAAACGTGTTTCCAGTGTTTCATTTACAATGCAACGCAGAGCTTCATGCACAGCATACTGCATGCTTGTAGCTTCTGTATGGTGGTTCAGTCTGCGTGGGCTCCAGTAATCCTCAAGCTGAGCTAAGTCAAGATAGTTGCTTGGAATATGTGCAAGCTTGCCCTGTACATCAGCATCTGTACGGATACCTTTTTCAACACGCTTTCTAGCCTTAACAATTTGCTCGATTTGCTCATTATATGTAATAAGTGCAGAACCAGATGGTGCAGAAACACACTTTTGAGTACCAGAAATACAAGCTGATAGTTTCCAGTCATCAACCTTAACTTCAGCACCGCCTAGAGTTGCAACAGCATCAACAATTAAAAGTGCACCATA
>CALWMO010000071.1 GCA_944381965.1 uncultured Butyricicoccus sp. | reverse complement strand
ATTTGCAGCCTTTGCACGCTTAGCAAGGTCAGTCTTACCAGCAGTAGCACCGTTCTCAGCTTCAACACGCATCTCGAGGTTCTTCTTAGTAGAAGAAGTTACAACTTCACCAAGTAGCTCTGCGAACTTAGCAGCATGCTCAGCTTCTTCCCAAGCAGCCTTTTCCCAGTACAGACCGATTTCTGGATAGCCTTCACGATGAGCTACACGAGCCATTGCTAAGTACATACCAACCTCGGTGCACTCGCCCTCGAAGTTAGCACGAAGGTCAGCCTTGATATCTTCTGGAACGTCAGAAGCAACGCCTACAACATGTTCAGCAGCCCAAACCTTCTCGTCACCCTGAGCGATGAACTTATCAGCACCTACATGGCATACTGGGCATTCAGCTGGAGCGGAATCACCTTCATGAACATAACCACAAACAGAACATACGAACTTCATAATAATTTCCTCCTTGATTTTAAAAAGTGAGCAATAAGCTCAAATAAAGCTAAATTATGATACGAACCTATCTAATGTAATGCTATACAATTCATCTCTTAATTGCTGGTTGATAGATGCAAAAACTTCTCTAAAATTGCATTGCTTTTTTTGCACAGCCACACGAGTGCAGTCAAATTCAGCAGTTAAGCAGTGATTTATAGCGATTGGACCATCAATAGCTTCGATTATCTCGCCAAAGCTGATATCAGCAGGGGAACGGTTAAGCATATAACCGCCAGAAACACCTTTAAAGGATTTAACTATATCTGCTTTAATCATCTTTCGCAAGATTTTTAGAGCGAAACGAAGCGTAACGCCGGTGAATTCAGAAATCTGCTTGGCACTTATTTTATCTTTACTGCAAGCAAGACAGTGAGCTACACGAATTGCGTAATCGGCTTCATGAGTAATTCTCACCGGAAACTTACCTCCTTTCGTTTGCAAACTTAGTATACATTCAAAAAGGTAATTTGTCAATAGTTATCATTCTCATTTGTAAGAAAATATTTTTATCAAAAAAACAAAAATAATTGTTGACATAGGTCATATAGTCGTGTATAATACATATTGTTGCTGAAACAAAGCACTTAAATAAGTGATAAATGCGAGTGTGCTGGAACTGGTAGACAGGCACGTTTGAGGGGCGTGTGTCACACGACGTACGGGTTCAAGTCCCGTCACTCGCACCAACCACCCACCAATTTAATATTTGCAGATGTGGCGGAATGGCAGACGCGCTAGCTTCAGGTGCTAGTGTTCGCAAGGACGTGAGGGTTCAAGTCCCTCCATCTGCACCAGAAAAGCTCGGATTTTTAAATTCGAGCTTTTTTGCACCTCCATACTCGGTATGGAGGTGATTTTTATTATATGATTGGATTTACCTCATTTAATGAATATGATAAAACTGCAGGTGAGCGTGGATAAGAACGTTTATACAAATATATTATTCTATCCAAAGCCTTTGAGCAATTATGTTTTGTGCTGTGAAGCAACAATAATAAATAATCTGATTTATTATATCTGCATACTATATCAGATTTTCTTAAATGATTTTTAAGTAATGAGTCAATTTGTTCATTGCAATGGCATAAACTACGGTAAGATAATGGGTTTCCATATATATCTTTAACTGATAATATGGCTGTATGTACTAAAGTATGACTTCTTGAGATGCTACAAGCAATAAATCTATGAATTGCCTGAAAAGTATCGTAATTACAGAAAAAACACCCGTCTATATCTTTTATTTTAATAGCAGAAAAAATATCATCTGTACTTAAATTTTTATTATCACTTTTATTTGTCGCTAAATGAAAAATATTTACACTTTCTGTTGAAGGTTTTGTGCCAAGAGATGTTTCAAATAACCTTTCCATATTGTAGTATACAGATGTTATATCTGAAGCTGAATCTGTATAAGCCATATTTTTCATAAGATGCTGATAAAAAAATTCGTTGTATAAGTCAAGTTCACAACCTTTTTTACAAATTTTGCATACATCATTGTATTTATTTTCATGCTCTAAGATTAAAACTGCTTGCTGTGAAATGCGTACATATAGATTGTGAAAAAAACTAGAAACAGACAGGAGTTTAAAATCACTATTTATCCTTGATAAAAATCTACCTTTATAAATATCTATGGCTTTTAGGAAAAAAGATAGTCTTGCAGTTGAATTTTGGGTATTTAGTCCACAATTGCACAGATTTTCAAATTCTTCGATATCTAATTTAAGCGGGATATCGTGGTTCCAACTAAAATATCCTTTATTTAAAGATATAAGTTCTTTTGAAAGTGTTAAATCTAAAGTTTTAAGAAATTTACGCAATCTATGAAAAACCGCTTTTAGTAAGTTATTAGTATCTGAGAATTTTTTATCATTTTGCCATAATAAACTAATAATTTCTTCTTTAGGAATTGCTCTGTGACGATAATAAACCAAATATGCAAGCAAAATCCAAACTTTCTTAGAACGATTATCATAGTCTGAAATTTTTTTATTATTGTACTCAAGCGAAAAATCACCGAACATTTTTATATTTAAAGTAGAAAAAGGCATTTTAAATATACCCCATTTATGATATAATTCAAATATAAAATAACATATTTTTATAAATAATTCAAATATAACAAAAAATTAAATACAGAAAAAATAATTTAAAAAAGCACTTCCAATTTTTATACAGTGATGTTATACTATAAATAGAAAATATACACCAATATAAAAAATTATTATTGATTACTGAAAGGAGGAACTTTTGTGAATAAATGGTTCAAGATGACCGTACCATTGGTGATTGCAGCAGCTATGCTTTCTGGGTGTGGTCAGACTGAGCAAGGTGCTCAAACAAAAAACTCTACTCAGTCTTCATCATCTTCTGTATCTATTCAGGAAGTTTCACTAGAACAAGAAGCAATTGCTCTTACATCTACACCGGCAGTATCAAATGAAATCAAGGCTGTTGCGTCAGGTACTCTTGTTAAAAAGAATGACCGTTCAGAAATTGATTATTCTAATACCGCTGATGGATATGTAATGGTTAGATTTACAGGTCAAACATCTACAAAACTTAAAGTGCAGGTAAAAGGCCCTACAACTACTTATACCTATAACCTTACACAAGGTGATGATTGGACTGTATTCTCACTCTCAGATGGAAGCGGTGAGTATAAAGTAACTGTTTTTGAAAACACAACAGGTACTAAATATGCAACCGTTTTATCTGAAACAATGAATGTAACTCTAAAAGATGAGTTCGCACCATTTCTATGTTCTAACCAGTATGTAGATTTTGCCTCAGCACCAAAAACCGTAGCAAAGGCTGAGGAGCTTGCTGGTAGTGTGTCTGACCCACTTGAAAAGGTTACAAAGGTTTATGATTATGTTGTTAATAATATGACATATGATAAGGCTTTAGCTCAAAGTGTACAAAGTGGTTATCTTCCTGTGCTTGATACAGTCCTTGAAAAAAAGACTGGTATTTGTTTTGATTATGCCGCACTTATGACTGGTATGCTTCGCAGTCAGCAAGTTCCATGTAAACTTGTTGTTGGATATGCTGGCACAGCATATCATGCATGGATTAGTGTTTGGTCAGAGGAATCTGGTTGGGTTGATGGTGCAATCTATTTCGATGGAACTAATTGGCAGAGAATGGATCCTACTTTTGCATCTTCTGGCAATCAGAGCGAAGCTATTATGCAGTATATTGGTGACGGTTCTAACTACACTGTAAAATATCTATACTAATATTAGTAAAATAAAGACAGGTGTGCTTATGCATGCCTGTTTTTTTAAATACAACGGTCCTTGGGGGGATTAAAATGAGAAAATTAACAAATGGCGAAATCTCTAATTTATGTATGGAGCTTGCACTTCTTACACATTCAGGCGTAGGTGTAAGCGATGGTATACATCTTCTTGCAGATGAGGAAAAAGAATCCGAAAGCAAGGAACTACTAAGGGAAATTGCAGATAAGGTTGACGAAGGCATGACATTAGCCGAAGCTATGGAGTCAACAAACCGTTTTCCGCAGTATGTAAGTGGTCTTATTGAAGTTGGTGAGCAGTCAGGTCGTTCAGAAGAGGCATTAAATGCATTATCTGGTTATTACGACCGAAGAGAGCGTTTAGTTGCACAAATTAAAAGTGCGGTGCTTTATCCTGTTATTTTACTTGTACTTATGCTTGCGGTTATAGGAATTTTACTTGTCAAAGTTTTACCTGTATTTAATGATGTTTATATTTCTCTTGGAGGGCGTTTAACTGGCGTTGCAGGTGGTCTTTTAGCACTCGGACAAAGTATATACGCTGTTTTACCAGTGCTTTGTGTTATTTTGTTTATATTAGTTGTAACTGCTGTGGTTACAGCATTAAATTCAAAAGTTCGTGATAAATTATATGGCTATTGGCGTTCTAAATTTGGCGACAAAGGCATAGCAAGAAGAATAAATACTGCTCGATTTGCACAGGCATTATCTATGGGTATGTGTAGCGGTCTGCCTATTGAAGATGCATTTGAACTCGCGTCTTCTTTTCAAAAGGATATACCAACAGCTTATGCAAGATATCAGGCTTGTTTAGATGAGCTTCAGCAGGGAATAAGTTTATCTGATGCATTAAGTGACAAAGATATTTTCCCAGCTGCAAGTTGTAGAATGCTTGCATTAGGTGTTAGAAGTGGTAGCGGTGATACTGTTATGGAGGAAATTTCTCGCAGAATGTCAGAAGATGGTGAGCAGGCTCTTGAACAGCTTGTGGGAAAAGTTGAGCCTACATTAGTTGTAGTTACATCTATATTAGTTGGTATTATTCTTCTTTCTGTAATGCTTCCACTTATGAATATTATGTCAGCAATCGGGTGATAAAATATGAAATATAAATCAAATAAACTTCAGTCGATTAGCTGGATTTTATTGCCTGTTATCGCAGTTTGTGCTGTTTTATGGCTTTTTACTGCAATTTCTAACCTTGAGTCAGGCAAGGATATGGAGGGCAAAAAACAGCTTGAAGATGCGATAAAAAGAGCAGCATTGAGCTGTTATGCCTCAGAAGGAAGTTATCCGTCTAGTATAAACTATCTAAAAGAACATTATGGCATTCAGATTGATGAAAGCAAATATGTTGTATATTATGATGTACAAGCTCAAAACCTGATGCCTGAAATCACAGTTATAGAGCTTGGAGGGTAAAATGTATAAAGAGCGTGATAAACATGGAGTAAGCTCGGTTGCAGTTTTACTCCTAATGAGCATTTTTGCAGTGTGTGTACTTATGGTTTTATTAACAGGTGCATCAAGCTATAAAAGACTTGCTTCTAGGGATTCTAAAGTTTATGAGTGGAGAACAGGTATACAATATATAACAGCTAAAATAAGACAAACAGATGAGTCTGGTGCGGTATGGATTGATGATTTTGACGAGAACGTACAGGTCGATACACTGTTTCTCTCAGAAATTATCGGAAAACAGACATATATAACTCGTATTTATTGTTATAATGGCTATTTATATGAACTTTATACCTCAGAAGATGCTAGTATGAACTTGCAAGATGGTACGCAGATAATGCCACTTAAAGAAATGAAGCTAGGTCAAAAAGATAATAGATTAGCTGTAAGTCTAACAGATGAAAACAATACAAAGGTACAACAAATTTTAACACTTAGAAGCAAAGGAGGGCAAAATAATGAGAAGTAAAGCCCCTTTAGTGCTTATGGAACAACTTATAATGCTAGTTGTATTTTCTATTGCAGCTGCTATTTGTGTTAGAACTTTTGTTTACTCAGACCAACTCTCACTTAAAAATGAACTTAGAGATCAGGCACTTGTACAGGCTCAGACGCTTGCAGAAACATATAAATATTATAAAGGTGATGCTGAAAAAGCTATGAGCGAATTTGGCGGAAACATAGATAACAATACTTGGGTAACATATTGGAACTCACAATGGCAGTCCTGTGAACAAAATCAATCACAGTGTAAAATTGAAATAGCTGAAAAACCAAGTGATATACAAGGTCTTGGAAAAGCTGAGGTTTCAGTTTTTTATATAGATGAAAAAGTTATATTTAATTTTGAGTTAGCATGGCAGGAGGAGTGAAGAAGTGAATGATAAGAAAAAATTCACACCACCAGCAGTAGGTGGTAGCTCTTTGATTGTTATATTTGCAGTGCTGTGTTTAACTGTATTTGCACTTTTAGCACTGTCAACAGTACAAGCAAATAGTCGTTTAGGTGATTCGGCTGCAAATAATACTATTGCATATTATAATGCTGATGCGAAAGCTGAAGAAATACTCGCAAAACTCCGTTTGGGTGAGCAGGTTTCAGATGTAAAAAAGCAGAACGATTTGGTGTATTATAAGGTTGATATTTCAGATACACAAATACTTGATGTTTGTGTTAGAATAAAAGGGAATGATTATGATATCTTGCGATGGAAGATTATCCCTTCAGAAAAATGGGAAAGTGATAATACTTTGCCAGTTTGGACAGGTGATTGAAAGGAGTAAAATTAATGGCACAACTCATAGATTACTTATCTAAATCAGTAGCAGATGGTGCATCGGATATATTTATAGTAGCTGGTGGTCAAATAAGCTATAAACTTGAAGGTCAAATAAAGCCTATCAGTGAAGAACGTGTTTTTCCAGACCAAACTCGTGAACTGATAAATGAAATTTATGACCTTGCAAAACGCTCAATGGATACTTATGAGAAAAAGGGTGATGATGATTTTTCTTTTGCAGTAGGTGGTCTTGCTCGTTTTCGTGTAAATGCTTATCGTCAGCGTGGTTCACTTGCCGCTGTTATAAGAATTGTATCATTTGATATACCAGACTATCAGAGCTTAAATGTTCCTGAACAAGTTATGGATTTAGCTAAATTAAACCATGGCATGATTCTTGTAACTGGTACAGCTGGTAGTGGTAAATCTACAACTCAAGCATGTATTATTGACAGAATTAATAAAACTAAACACGCTCATATCATAACTCTTGAAGACCCTATTGAGTTTCTTCACAGAGATAAAAACAGTATTGTAAGTCAGCGAGAAATAGCTATTGATACCGAAGATTACCCATCTGCTCTTAGGGCTTGTTTGCGTCAAGCTCCAGATGTTATCTTGCTTGGTGAAATGCGTGACCATGACACAATAAGAACAGCTATGACCGCCGCTGAAACAGGTCATTTGCTTATAGCTACACTTCATACAAAAGGTGCTGTAAACACTATTGATAGAATTATAGACTCTTTCCCAAGTTCTCAACAGGGACAGGTGAGAGTTCAGTTATCAATGGTTTTAAATACAGTTGTATCTCAGCAGCTTTTACCTGATGTAAACGGTGGCTTTGTGCCTGTATATGAAATTATGAATATGACAGGTGCGATAAGAAATATGATTCGTGATTGTAAGAACTATCAGATTGATAACGTTATTGCTACTGGTTCAGCCGATGGCATGATTTCTATGGATCAATCTATATTTAATCTATATCAACAGGGCAAAATAACAAAAGAAACTGCACTTGCATATGCAGACCACCCTGAACAGATTCAAAGAAAGCTAAGATAAAAAATAAATAAAAATAAAAATTAAGTCTGTGTATTTTTAATAAAAAAATTACACAGACTTTTATAAATTTATAACCTAAAATATAACCTGAAAATGTTAATATGTAAACATAAATTAACTATTAAGAAGGGTTGTGTTAATATGAAAAAAACAAATTTTATTAGAAATTTAGTCGTTATATTATTATGTTTTTTGATTACTACACAACAACACGCTTGGGCATTTGATAAAGATATAACAGATAAAATTCTCAATATCGAGCCTTGGGCGTGGATTATTTATGGCGTCATAATATGTTCGTTTATATGGTTAGTTATTATAAAATTCAGTAAAAGGAACAAATAAAAAATCCCTTCTTTAATATAAGAAGGGATTAATACTTTTGTAGAAATGTGAGTAAGTCTGTAAGCCGGGTTCTGTATTTGGCGGTCATCTATCTGGGACGTGTGTCGCCACACGCCTCAAGCCGTCAGTCGAAACGGACGGGCAGCCCATAGTTTCAGTCGACGTTGCTGCGGATAGAGTTTACAGACCTCCCATGTTACCATGGGACGTGGTGAGCTCTTACCTCGCCTTTCCACC
>CALWMO010000070.1 GCA_944381965.1 uncultured Butyricicoccus sp. | reverse complement strand
AAAATAGAATATAGTGATAAAGGTGAAGTCAGACATTTAACATTTGATGATAAGATATATGGCCCAGAGTTTGAGCCACTTGCAAATGTGCTTGTAGAAAGAGATTATACACCTACTATAATCTGTGAATCTGCTGGTACTCAAGCAGAAGACGCAAAAACCATGCAGACACTTTATCAAGAGGCTAAAAACCTTGCAAATAAAAACTCACTATGATATACTATATAGGCTATAAATTATAGCCTATATATGGAGATGTATCGAAGTGGTCATAACGAGAACGACTCGAAATCGTTTGGCGGGTAACACCGTCCGTGGGTTCGAATCCCACCATCTCCGCCACAAATCAAAAAGCACTTGTTTGAAAAACAAGTGCTTTTTTTATTTACCACTGATATTTTTGCATATTAATTTTGCCATTTTCAGAGAATTTTATACCTTCGGCTTCCAGTAATGCCCTTTGGGCATTACCCCCGCCGAAGGCAAATGAGTCTGCAACTTTACCGTCCTTTGTAACCACTCTATAACATGGTATATTTTCTGGGTCTGGGTTCTTATGAAGTGCATATCCTACCACCCTTGCCCAACGTGGATTACCTGCAAGCATTGCCACTTGTCCATATGTTGCCACTTTTCCATATGGAATTTGTTTTACTACATCATATATCTTTTCAAATACACTCATTTTATATTAATATCCTTTCAAAAAACAGATAAAAACTGCGGCAGATGTCAAAACCTACCGCAGTAAAAAGAAAGAAAAATGAAAAAGAAAGCTAAATTTTATTAATATCCAAAGAAATATTGGAATGGGTCAATATATGTGCTACCATTATTGCCTTGATTATAGTTATACTGTTGTTGCTGCTGAGTTGCAGGGTCTGTACCTTCAAGGTCATGGGCATCTGTTAATGTAATAGTAATATCTAAGCTCTTTTGCTGTGATGGACGGTAAACAGTAAGTCTTAGCTTATCGCCAGCTTTCATATCTTCCTTGATTTCGTTTATTTCGTCCATTGTGGTGATTTTAGTACCATTTACAGCAGTAATAACATCGCCTACCATTAACCCTTCAGATGCAGCCTTTGCACGAGAATCAATAGATGCAATCTGTACACCCATAGGCAGATTTCTAAACTGTGCCATCTGCTCAGTAATCACACCACCTGTAATGCCGATAGACGGACGACCTGCAATATAACCATTAACAATAAGCTCATCAACAATTTCCTTTGCAGAGTTAATTGGAATTGCAAAACCTAGACCTTCATAATAGCTAATACCAAGTTTTGCAGATGTGATGCCGATTACCTGACCATACTGGTTAATAAGTGCACCACCAGAGTTACCAGGGTTGATTGTAACATTTGTCTGAATAAGGCTCATAACTCTATCATTTACGGTGATATCACGATTTATAGCAGAGATAATACCATCTGTCATAGTATTTGCAAGCTGTACTCCTCCAGGAGAACCGATTGCATAAGCGGTTTCACCTACTTGCAAGCTGTCAGAATCGCCAAATTCAGCTGGAACTAAATCCTTTTCTGGTGTAACCTTAATTACAGCTAAGTCTGTTTGTGTATCACTACCAACAACAGTAGCTGCAAGCTGTGAACCATCAGAGAATAAAACCGATATATTGCTCATTGGCTGATTTGTATCTTCATCATTGATAACATGAGCATTGGTTACAATATAACCATCTTTGCTCATTACCACACCTGAACCAGATGATGCCGCTTGACCGGTTGCGTCCATGCTCTGTATTGCTACAACTGACTGGTCTAGTTTATCAAAAATCTGCTTACCTGTTAAGACACTGCCATCAGCTGCTTCTGATTCGTCCTTAGGTGTGCTTGAAATATTAAGTGTAGGTAAGTTTTTATTTGCACTGCTACTAACAGAGCTGTTATTTCCCGCTACTGGAAAACCATTAGAACCTACTGCTAGACCACCTAAGAAAATTGCAGCTGCCGCCGCTACACAACCAACAGCAATAAATGGCTTTTTGCTAATCTTACGATGTTTCTTCACATTAGCAGTGTTTTGCTGTGCCTGCCACTGCTCATATGTTGTATAACTTTGTGTGTTCTTTTCAAATGGATTATATCCACCATTGTTTTGAGTATCATTTGATGCATGATATGGTGTTTGATACTGTGTTTGCTCATTAGCCTCATTTGGTGTATTATTTACATCATTATTTAAATTAGGGTCATTATTAAAATTTGTATTCATATAAAACAGCGTCCTTTCTGTATGTAACTTGTTTTCCTTTGATGGTGTTATTATATCGATTTCATGTGCATGTTTATTGTTCACTTTGTGAAGAATTCATGAAATTAGCAACAGCTTTTTTATCCATCAACGGAAGTGATAAGGAAAATTCTGTTTCTCCTCCATCAGACCTTACAGAAATATCTCCACCATGCAAATTTATTATATTTTTGACTATATAAAGCCCTAATCCTGCTCCAGACCTGTCAAGACTTCTTGAGCGGTCGGTTTTATAAAATCTATCAAATACATGAGGTATATCTTCCGGTGAAATGCCTGTACCTGTATTCTTTATTGCAAATTCGCAAAAATTGCCGTTTGCATACGCTTTCATTGTGAGTTTACCGCCTTGGTCTATAAACTTAACTGCATTATCTACCAAGTTATAAACAGCTCTGAAAATATGGTCTCTATCACCATTGACCATCAAATTATCTTCAAAATCAATATCAACATTTAAATTTTTCTGCACTATTTTTTGCTCAAATGACAATGCTATTTGGCTTGTCATTTCTGTAAAGTCAAATGGTGCAGTATTTAAAATAAGCTCGCCAGATTGTATTTTAGCAGCATCAAGCATACGAATTACCATTCTGCTAAGACGTTTTACTTCTTCAGAAATAATACGAAGATATTTTTCTTGTTGGTCTTTTGGTATTGTACCGTCAAGCATTCCATCAACAAAACCACCTATTGTTGTCATCGGAGTTTTAAACTCATGTGATACATTGCCAATAAAACCCCTTGTAAGCTCGTCAAGCTGTGCTAAATCTCTTGCCATATTATTAAATGATACTGCAAGCTCATCTATTTCTGTGCAGTGATTATCCTCTGGTACTCTTATATCAAAATTACCTGCTGCATATTCTTTTGCTGCCATTGCCATAATCTTAAGTGGCTGTGTCATTCTAGCAGATATAAAATATGATATTACAAGTGCTGCTGTAAGTGCACAAAGCAAAATAACAACAAACATACGAGAAACATTATTCATCATATGCTCTACTACACTATAAGGTGAGCTTACATATACAAGTGCTATTGGATTTTCATTATCATCTGTGCATACTGCACCTGAAATATAGCTTTCTTCAGGCAATACATTTCCTAATGTACCTTTTGAATTAAACTCTCCTGTTTTCTTTAATTGTAATACACTCATCTCATCTACCTTTTCTGATAAAAGAGATTTAGCTTCCTTTGGTGCTGCATCAAAAATAGCATTGCCTAATAAATCAGTGACTAATATTCTTACATCATCACTATCAGCTATCTGAGAAATATACACATTATAAAGCTCTTTTACTAGCTTATTTTCTGGCTCTGATGTTACAACAGCGGTTTGACTTGCAACAGAAATAACCGTAGACTGTAACTGTTTTTGTTTTTCCGACTGTATATATAAACCAAATTGCTGAGTAAACACACTGCCTGCAACCAAAAATGCAAATAATATCAAGATACTATGTGCTAAGTAATTTCTAAGAAAAAAACTTTGTTTGTCCATAACTATATATTACCCCTTGGTTTCAAACTTATATCCTACACCCCAAACGGTTTTAAGCTCCCACTTATCCGAAACACCTTCAAGTTTTTCTCTAAGTCGCTTTACATGTACATCAACTGTTCTTGTATCACCATAGTAATCAAAACCCCATACATCATCTAAAAGCTGTGCACGAGTAAAAACTCTATTTGGACTTTGTGCAAGGAAATATAAAAGCTCTATTTCCTTTGGTGGAGCATCTACACGCTTACCATTTATCACAAGGTCATATGCTTGTTTATCAATAGTAAGTTTATCAAATGTGAGCTTACCTGTATCATCTCCTGCAAATCTTCTGAAAACCGCACGAACTCGTGCTATAACCTCTCTCATCTCAAGAGGTTTTACAATATAATCATCTGCACCAAGCTCTAAACCAGATACTTTATCCATGGTTTCACCCTTAGCAGTAATCATAATTATTGGCATAGTAGAGCCTGACGCACGAATTTCTTTACAGACCTGCCAACCGTCCATTACAGGCATCATAACATCTAAAAGCATCATATCTGGATTTTCTGCTTTCCAAGTCGACAATCCTACTGCACCATTTTCTGCCTCAGAAATCTGAAAACCTTCTCTTTCAAGATATAAACGAAGCAGCTCCCTAATATTATCATCATCTTCTACAATAAGAATCTTTTTTGACATATAAATATCATTCCTTTTTGTCTATAATATACTTACTTATTATACTGCAATTTTTAGTATTTAGGGTGAAATTTTTGTTAATTACCCTCTTTAAGAAAAAATATATCTTTTTTATCAAATGAAAAAGTTACATTTGAATATAATTTTGGTATTTCTACGCTGTTTGGTAAACTACAAAAAATATCATATTTGCTATAATCCATATTTAAAACCAATGTAACTTCATATGGTGAGTTTATAATTTGTATAACCGTAGCATTAAATTTATATTCACCATTATTATCTATATGTATAGCATTTGCTGGTAAACCTATTGCTGTTATATCATCTGATTTTATCTTATCTACAATAATACCTAGATTAGATATAATAACACTTTTTTCACCTGTTCTCACAGGCAAAATATTCTCACAACCTATAAGTTTAGCCGCCACAACGGTTTCTGGTGCTTTAAATAAAGACACTCTATCTTTATGAACGGTTATTTTACCCTTTTCCATAACTGCAATTTGAGGGCATAGCCTAAATGCTTCTGCACAGTCATGCGACACAACAATAGCTGAACCATCATAACTTCTCAGTACATCTGCTGTCATCTGGCTTAATTGTCTTCTTAAATGAGTATCAAGTGCAGAAAAAGGCTCATCAAAAAGCAAAAGTCTAGGATTAGCTGCAAGCATTCTCGCTAGTGCAGCTCTTTGCTGCTCTCCACCTGATAATTTGTTTGGATATATATTTTCAAAGCCTTCTAAACCAAATCTTTTTATAAGCTCTAATGCATGTGCTTTTCTTGCTTTTCTTGGTATCTGTTTGCAACCTGACATCACATTTTGAAGCAGTGTCATCATTGGAAATAATGCATAATTTTGAAATAATAGTCCTATTCTTCGTTTTTGTGGCGGCAAACATATCCCTTGTGCAGAATCATATAAAATTTCACCATCAAGAATTATTTTACCACTGTCAGGCTTTTCCACACCTGCAATACATTTTAATGTCATAGATTTACCAGAACCAGACTGACCAAGCAGTGCAAGGGCATTATTATCTGCTTTAAAGTTTACATCTAAGGTAAATGCTCTGAGTTTTTTTGTGATATTTACTTCAAGCATTTTTAATTCCCCCTTTTATGATTTTTTTCAAGTAAGTTGACCGCAAGCAGTACAGAAAGCGATATAAATAAATTTATTAATACCCATTTATAAGCTAAAGCATCATTTGATTCTCTCCAGAGCTGATAAACAGTTGTTGAAATAGTAGCTGTTCTATTAGGTGTATAACCTGCTACCATACTTGTTGCACCATATTCTCCAAGACCTCTTGCAAATGATAATACTACACCTGCTAAAATGCCTTGTTTACATGTTGGCATTATAATTTTCCAAAAAATATATGTATTAGACAATCCTAATGTCTGACCAGCATATAATAGATTTTTATCAAAACTTTCAAAAGCACCTCTTGCTGTACGATACATAAGCGGAAAAGCTACTACTGAAGTTGACAATATTGCTGCATACCAAGTCATAGTTATTCTTAAATTATACCACTCAAATAGGTATTTTCCAATTATACCATTAGGTGAAATTATAATCAGCAGAAAAAAACCGACTACTGTCGGCGGTAAAACCATTGGAAGTGTTAAAACACAGTCTAAAACACCTTTTAATAATCTTGGTGCTTTTGCAATATAATATGCTGCAAAAATACCCAAAAAAAATGTTATTAAAGTAGAAATTAACGCTATTCTAAGCGAATTATAGAGCGGAAATAAATCCATAAATATTCTCCTTATATACTAAACAAAAGCACAGACAGTATTTTCTGCCTGTGCTTATTATAAATTATGTTAAAGGTGTAAATCCAGCCTCAGAAAAAATATTTTTACATTCATCTTCGGAAAGAAAATCAAGAAATTTTTGTGCCTCAGTTTGGTTTTCACTTGTTTTTAATACAGCTGCTGGATAAACTGCTGGGTCACAGCTGCCTTCTGGTGCATCTGCTACAATTTTTACCTTGCTATCTTTTGTTACATCTGTTGCATAAACAACGCCACAGTCAACCGACGCACTTGCAACCTGTGAAACAACTTCTTTTACGTTTGATGCAAAACTTATTTTATTCCCATTATTTAATTCGTCCCATAAATTTAAAGATTTGAAAATTTGCTCTGAATATTGTCCTACTGGTACATCAGAATTACCAAGTGATATTAAATTTGCTGATTTTACATCTTCAAATGAAGTTATATCACTGTTTGAGTTTTCTGGAACAATCATTACAACTTTATTTTCTAACAAATCAACTCTTGAATCAGTATTTACAAAGTCTTTTTCAAGCTCATTCATTTGCTTTTGAGCTGCTGATATAAATATATCACAAACTGCACCTTGTTCTATTTGAGTTTTTAAAGTGCCTGATGAATCAAAATTAAATTCGATATTTATATTTTCGTTATCATTTTCATAAATATCAGCTATTTGTTCCATAGTTTCAGTCATAGATGCAGCTGCAAATACAGTCAATGTTGTTGTTTCAGCTGAGTCATTACTAGGTTTACATGCAGTAATATTTGCACACATAAATAATGCACAGGCTGTGCATAATAATTTTTTCATATTTTCACTTCATTTCACTTAAGTTTAGTTTAGTTTTATTTAGTTTTGTTTATTATACTAAACAACAAATTATTTGTCAAGCAATACAAAATTATGATAAAATAATACTGCAAATAGGAGGGATTTTTTAATGACTGAGAACTATTTGACCGTCCAAGAGGTTGCAGAAAGATTAAAAATAAAAAAAACAACTGTTTATGATATGATACGCCGTGGAAATATTAAGGCTATTAAAATGGGCAAACAATTTCGTGTATGTGCAGACGAAATAAACAATGTTTTAGGTGAAAGTCATACTATAAATAGTTCAAGCGATAAATTTATAATATGTGGTCAAGATGCATTGCTTGATTTATTATGTGAACAAGCTAATAATCTTTGTGATGAGCCTTATTTCGTACGTACACATTTAGGTAGTTATAACGGTTTATATGCTATGTATCAAGGTAAAGCTAATGCAGCTAGTGCACATTTATGGGATTTGGAAACAGATACTTATAATTTGCCTTTTTTTAAAAGACTTCTCCCTGGAGAAGATATATGTGCATTTCATATAGCTGAAAGAAAAGTAGGATTTTATGTACAAAAAGGTAATCCTAAAAATATATCAAAGTTTACAGATTTATTTAAAGATGATATCAAATTTATTGCTAGAGAAAAAGGCAGTGGAATAAGGGTTTTAACTGACAGCTTATTATGTAAATATGGAATAAGAGCAAAACCATTTGAGATTGCAAGTTCACACCTAGAAGCTGCTGCTACGGTTGCATCTGGTAATTTTGATTGTGCAATAGGCAATCAAAAAGCTGCAAAACAAACTGATGGCATTGATTTTATTGATTTTAAATATGAAAAATATGATATTGTATTTAGAAAAATAGATTTAGAGAAACCACAAGTTAGAACTCTCATTTCTGTATTAAAATCTGAGCATTTTGCAAATATTTTAAATGCTATGGGCGGATATAATACCTTAAATATCGGAAAACAACTTTTATAATCATCAAAAAAACCAGTCCTTTATGGACTGGTTTTAAAGTATATGGAGCTGTTAAACAGATTCGAACTGT
>CALWMO010000069.1 GCA_944381965.1 uncultured Butyricicoccus sp. | reverse complement strand
ACAACAGCTTCGCCGCCTTCCATAACAGCTACACAGCTATTGGTTGTACCTAAGTCAATACCAATAATCTTACCCATGATTTAAGACTCCTTTTATATAGATAGTATATTTAACAAATTAGTGTTTATTAGTTTGCAACCTGCACCATTGCATGGCGAATTACCTTATCGCCGATTTTAAAACCTTGCTGAAAAACCTCAGCGATTACATTTTCGCCAAGCTCTTCATTTTCAATATGCATTACAGCATTATGGAAATTAGGGTCAAATTCTGTTCCAACATCAGATGTGATTTTTTCTACACCAATGCTTTTTAAGCTATCAACAAGCTGAGTCATGGTCATTTCAACGCCTTTTTTGTACTCAGCATCACTTGTTTCAACTTTTAAAGCTCTTTCAAGATTATCATATGTTGGAAGCAGTGCTTTAACCGCATAAGAAACCGCATCACTATGAGCTGCCTCACGCTCTCTTGCAGAACGCTTACGGAAATTATCATATTCAGCAGCCAGTCTAACGAATTTGTCGTTTAACTCGTCATACTGCTTTTTAGAAATGGTTTCTTCTGCCTGTTCAGTAGCTTCTGTGGTATCCTCAGAAGTTTGTTCAGCTTGCTGAATTTCTTCCTCTAGGATTTCCTTTTCTTTACTCATTATATCATTCCTTAAAACTATTTGTTTTCATCTAAAAAAGTTTCAGCTATCAGCTTATTAAGCTCTTTAGCAAAGTGAGAAAGCCTTGCCGAAAGTCTTTTATAATCCATTCTTGTAGGGCCTACAATACCGATAACACCTTGACCCAAATTACCAATGTCATACTTTGCATAAATCATAGATGCATTAGAAAGTGGATTTTCTCCATTTTCTGGGCCTATGAAAAACTGAACACCGTCCATGTTTTTGCAAACGGGAAGTAAATGTTTATCATCGGTTGTTATATAGTCAAGCAGTGCCTGAGCTTTGTCAGGGTCACGATATTCGGGAAATCTCAGCAGTTTATTTGCACCGTCTAAAAATACCTTTTGACTGCCAAGTTCTTCTATAAGCTCTGCTATATACTCAGCAACTGGAGCAAGCAGTGCTGAAAGCCCCGCTGCACGTCTTACAACATCAAAACGCTCTGCTGTTATTTGACTTAATGGCAAACCAGTTAGTGTTTGATTTAAAATATAAGTTAGCAATTCGGACTCATCTTTAGTTACAGGAGCGGCCGTATGCACAAGTTTATTTTTAACTTGCCCTGTGTCTGTAACAACTACAATAACAAATGTACTTGTATCAACAGTTATAATCTCAAACTGTTTTATAACACATCTGTTCATATCAGGAGTTACAGCGACAGATGCATAATTTGTAAGACTGGAAACCAGTCTACCCGCTTCCTGAATAAGTCTGTCAAGCTCTTTTGCTTTGCCTTTTAGCATTGCCTCTATTGGCGGTATATCTTTATCAGATATATCATAGACGTCCATAAGCTCATCTACATATAAGCGATAGCCAAGCGGTGACGGTATTCTACCAGCTGATGTGTGAGGTTTTTCAAGATAACCCATTTCTTCAAGCTCACTCATTTCATTTCTTATGGTAGCAGAAGAAAATTTAAGCTCTGGACGAGCAGCAAGAGCTTTAGAACCCACAGGCTCGGCTGTTAAAATATAATCACCAATAATAGCTTTCAATATTTGTTTTTTACGTTCTGAAAGCTCCATCACGGAGCCCTCCTTTCATTTAGCACTCTTAACCTCTGAGTGCTAAAATTAATTTACCACCATAAGAGCAATAAGTCAAGGGGTGTATGTAAATAATTTATGAATGATAAGAAAATAAATAAAATATTCACTAAATCGACACAATATTAGCCTAATAAAAGCGGTTTGCCGTTTAGCACAGCACAAGCTAGAGTGTTACCCTCATAGCATAATTTAAGTGAGAAAAATGGCACATTTTGGTCTAAGAGTTTAAAAAACAGCTTATCCCCTTCCCATATTGGCAAAGAGCTAATATCATTTTTATTCACCCAAACAAGCTCACCTTCATCGCACTCTTTTATTTCGCCCTCCCATTTATCAGCAGTAAATAAATGCATATATTCGGTTTCATATTTATCAGAAACAAATGTAATTATACCTCTATACTGATAAGATGTTAAAGTCAAGCCTGTTTCTTCAAGTGTTTCACGAAGCACACAATCCTCTGGACTTTCTTTGTCCTCAAATTTTCCGCCAACACCTAACCATTTATCATTGTTTAAATTTTGTTTTTTACAGTGCAGCATTAAATATTTATTATCCTTTTCAATATAACATAGTGTAGTATTTATCATTATATATCACCTAAATTTACATATTTTTTTAGAATGATAATTTATTTAAACTCAAATTTCAAGTCTAATTTTGTAAAATGCTTGACAAATTTTGTGTTTAGTGATAGCATTTCTCTTGCAAGGGAGCTTTCGTAAGGAAGGCTGAGAGGAGGGGCGTTTTCCCCTCGACCTTTAACCTGATTTGGATAATGCCAACGTAGGGACGCTGACGAAATTTTGTTATTTTTTGACTTAATACCGGAAACATTCCTATTTTTATGTGGTTTGTTTTCGGTTTTTTTGTTTTTAAAAGGAGGATTTGAGTTTTGAAAAAGGTATTAACTATTGCAGGCTCGGACTGCTCTGGCGGTGCGGGTATTCAGGCAGACTTAAAAACCATATTAGCAAATGGTGTTTATGGTATGAGCGTAATAACCGCACTTACCGCACAAAATACAACAGGTGTATATGATGTTTTAGAGGCATCACCTGAGTTTGTTTCAAAGCAAATTGATTGTGTATTTGAAGATATTCGCCCAGATGCCGTAAAAATCGGTATGGTATCAAATGCAAGCATTATTAAAAGTATTGCCCAAAAGCTGAAAGAATATAATGCACAAAATATTGTTTGTGACCCAGTAATGGTTGCGACAAGCGGCAGTAGTCTTATGAAAAATGATGCTGTACATGCACTTATAAATAAACTTATGCCACTTGCAACACTTATTACACCTAATATTTCTGAAGCTGAAGTATTATCTGGTCTTAATATTGAAACCAAAGATGATATGTTAAAGGCAGCCGAGAAAATCTCTGAAGTAACAAGTGCAGCCATTTTAATTAAGGGCGGTCATTTAACGGGCTGTGCAGATGATTTACTTTATGAAAACGGCAATATTCACTGGTTTTCAGGCGAGCGTGTTGATAATCCTAACACTCATGGCACAGGTTGCACATTGTCCTCTGCTATTGCGTGTAATCTAGCCAAAGGCTATGCTCTTGCACAGGCTGTGCAAAACGCAAAGGATTATATCACAGGAGCATTAAATGCACAGCTTGACCTTGGCAAAGGTAGCGGGCCACTTGACCATGGCTTTAAATATAGGGAGGTTTAAAATTTGAAGAACACAAAAAAACTTACACTTGCGGGAGTGCTAACAGCAATCGCTGTTGTAGGCAGTTTATTTTCCATTCCAGTGCTTGGTGCTAAGTGTTCACCAGTACAGCATATGGTAAATGTTATTGCCGGTGTAGTGCTTGGCCCTTGGTATGCAGTAGGTATGGCTTTTGTCGCTTCACTACTTCGCAATCTTTTAGGACTTGGCAGTATACTTGCATTCCCTGGTTCTATGATTGGTGCATTGCTTTGCGGTCTATTATACAAAGCATGTCCAAAGCTTCCAGCCGCTTATATCGGCGAGGTTTTTGGCACAGGTATTTTAGGCGGTATGGCGTCATATCCACTTGCTGCATGGCTTATGAATAATGAAGCTGCTGCACTGTTTACCTTTGTACCATCATTTTTAGTATCAACCGCTATTGGTGCTTTAATATCTGTTTTAGTGTTATCAGCACTCAAACGCACAAATGTTTTAAATCAGCTTGAGGTATCACTGCGTTGATAAAAGAAATAAACAATATTTTAGAAAACACAAAACTCAAACGCCCACTTGTTCATGCAATCACTAATAATATAACGGTTAATGATTGTGCAAACATAATTCATGCGGCTTACGGAGCACCTACAATGGCACAAGATGAGCGAGAAGTTGAGGAGATAACCTCTCTTTGTTCATCGCTTGTTTTAAATCTTGGAGCTTTAAAAGCACAAGATGCAATGCTCAAAGCCGCAATAAAAGCAAGTGAGCTTAAACATCCTATTGTGCTTGACCCAGTGGCGGTAGGTGCATCAACACTCAGAAGTGAAACGGGTAAAACACTGCTTGAAAATGCAAAAATCAGTGTTATTCGTGGTAATGCATCTGAGATTAGAGCACTAGCCAATGGTAGCACAACAACAAAAGGCGTTGAAGTAAACCAAATTGACCGCACAACCGAGCAAAATTTAAATCAAGCTATAAAAATGGTGTGCGATTACAGTTTACAAACGGGCTGCGTAATTATGATGACCGGAGCTATTGATTTAATAAGCGACGGCATAAAAACTGCTGCACTTCGTGGCGGCAGTGAAATGATGAGCAGAATAACCGGTGCAGGCTGTATGCTCACCGCACTTACAGGGGCATATTTGGGAGCAAATCCAGATAAATGTTTTGAAAGTGCAGTGACTGCGGCGGCTGTTATGAAAGTATCAGCCGAACTTGCACAAAAGCGTGTTATGGAACTGACGGAGGGCACCGCCTCATTCCGAACACGTCTTATTGACTTTGTAAGTATGATTTCGGGTGAAGATTTATCAAAAAATATAAAACTTGAAATCTTAAAAAAATAAATTTTTTCATTGGGGGTACCACCTTGAATACTAAACCTATTATAGAGCGTATGCTCGAAGAAAGCGAGAATATCTGGCAAAGCTATTTAAAGCACCCTTTTATTTTAGCTCTTGCAAATGGTGATTTAGATATTAAAAAATTCCGCTTTTATCTCTTGCAAGATTATTTATATCTCTTTGACTATGCAAAAGTTTTTGCACACACACTGACTAAAACCGATAATAAAGAAATAATGTCGCTTTGCGCTTTTAGTATAAACAACATTTTAAACGGTGAAATGAAAATCCATAAAGGCTATATGAGCCGAATGGGCATAACAGATGATGAAGTCGAAAACGTTAAACTCAGTTTAACCAATCTTTCTTATACATCATATATGTTGAATGTTGCAGAGCATGGCGATGAAACCGCAGGTCTTGCGGCAATTTTATCCTGTGCAATAAGTTATGAATTTATCGGCAAATGGATAGCTAAAAATTATCCTGATTCGGTAAACCATGAGTTTTATGGTGAATGGGTCAGCGGTTATTCTGGTGAAGAATATGCAAATTCAAACCGAACCCTAGAAAATCTTATGAACAAGCTATGTGAAAATATCAGTGATGAAAAGGCTAAAAAGCTTATTGATATTTTTGTTATCTGCTCAGAATATGAATATAAATTCTGGGATATGGCATGGAATATGGAGTGATAACCATGCTAGAATTTAAAGATGTTTCCTTTAAATATGACAGTGATGATTATTATATGCTTGAAAATCTATCATTTCATATAAATAAGGGTGAATTTGTTTCTGTAATTGGGGCATCTGGCTGTGGTAAAAGCACAATTTTCCGTTTAATATGCAAATTATTAGAATGTGAAAATGGTCAAATACTGGTTGATAATCAGAGTATTGACCAAAGAAAAGGCTACTGTGGATATATGCCACAAAAAGACCTGCTTTTCCCATGGCGAACGGTTGGCGAAAATTTAAAACTGCCTATGCAGATACAAAAAACATTTACAAAAGAGCAAATGACCGAAAAGGTTAAATCAACACTTGAAAAAGTCGGACTTTCTGGACTGGAAAACAAAAAACCTAGTGAACTTTCAGGCGGTATGCGTCAACGTGCCGCATTTGCCCGAACACTTTTAACCGGTTCCGATTTGCTACTGCTTGACGAACCTTTTTCTGCACTTGATTTTTTAACCAGAATTTCTATGCAGGAGTGGCTTTTAGAACAATGGGAGCGTGAGCATAAAACCGTACTTTTTATCACCCATGATGTTGAAGAAGCGTTGTTTTTATCCGGTCGAGTGCTTGTAATTGAAGATTTACCAATAAAAAAGCTTGTATCATTTGATGTACCTTGTGGTTATCCGAGAAATCGTGAAAGTCTTACCAAGCCGGAAATGTTATCCCTTAGAGAGCAGCTTATAAAAATGCTTAGAAGGGAGGCAAATTTAATTTGAGAAAGAACAATAATTTACCAGCTTTAATTTTCACCTTTGCCCTTCTGATTATTTGGCAGTTTGGTGCGATGAAAGTTAATGCTGCTTACATTCTACCTACACCCCTTCAAATTATAAAAAGACTTTGGGAGCTTAGAGAGCCACTTTTCACAGCACATTTACCCGCAACAATGACCTGTACAGGTATAGGCTTGCTTATCTCCATTGTTTTAGGCGTTGCACTTGCAATTATTATGGATATGTTTCCTCTTGCAGAAAAAACATTATATCCTGTTATGATTGCATCTCAAACAATACCTACAACCGCACTTGCACCGCTTTTTGTAATGTGGTTTGGTTATACAATTTGGAGTAAAGTTTTGGTTACTGTGCTTATAACCTTTTTCCCGATAACTGTAACACTTTTTGACGGCTTACGTTCTGCAAAAACCGATATGATTGATTTAATGCATACATTCGGTGCAAACGATTATGAGATATTCTTTAAGCTAAAGTTACCCGCTGCCCTACCTTACTTTTTCTCTGCAATGAAAATGGCAATTCCAATGTCCATTATCGGTGCAGCGATTGGCGAATGGCTAGGAGCTACCGCAGGACTTGGATATTTTAGCCGCCGAATGATGACACAGCTAGATGGTGCAGGTGTATTTGCACCGATAGTGCTTTTAAGTGCTATTGCAATGATTATTGTAAGCATAATCTCATATCTTGAGAAAAAACTTATAACATGGCGTGGAGATTTATAAAAAACGTATCTATAATAGGAGGACTTAATATGAAAAGAAGAATTTTTGCAGCATTCACAGCTGCGACAATGTTACTTGCAGGTTGTTCAGCAAATAATACTACTGCTGATAATGGCTCTGCAAGTGATGGCGATGAACTAAGAGAGCTAACTGTTGTTTTAGACTGGTATCCAAATGCACTTCATGCGTTTTTATATCAAGCTGAAGAAGCTGGTTATTTCGCCGAGGAGGGCTTAACTGTAAACTTACAAGCACCAGCAGGCACAAATGATGCTATCAGTATGGTTGCCGCAGGTCAAGCAGATATAGGTCTTTATTATCAGCAAGATGTTATTCAGTCAAGAGCTGACCAAAATATACCTGTAAAATCAATTGGTGCAGTTGTACAAAGCCCACTTAACATTGTGCTTTCATTAAAGGATAAAAACATCACCGAGCCAAAGGATTTAGTTGGTAAAACCATCGGCTATGCGGGTACAGAATTATCTGAGGCACTTATCCATAGCATTATGAAAAATTCAGGTGCTAGTGCTCAAGACGTCGAAATGATTGACGTAGGTTTTGAGCTTATGGCATCTATGACAACCGGTCAAGTGGACGCTACAATAGGTTGTCTGGTAAACCATGAAGTACCTCAGATGGAAAAGGAAGGCTTTGAAGTAAACTACTTCTTCCCTGATGATTTTGGTGTACCTCAGTATTACGAAGGTGTATTCCTTGCAAATGACACAATGATAGAAAATGAACCGGAAGTGCTTGAGGGCTTTTTAAGAGCTTGTGAAAAGGGCTTTGAGGATTTTAAAAACTCACCAGATGAAGTTTTAAATGTACTGCTTGAAAATCAAGATGAGGCTAATTTCCCACTTGACCCAGACGTTGAAAAGCAGTCAGTTGAAACCCTTTTACCACTTATGGAAACTGAATCTGCAAAATTCTTAAGCCAAACTGAAGAGTGCTGGCAGGAAAACATCGACTGGTTATATGATGAAGGCATTATTTCTGAAAAGCCAGATGTTTCTGATGTTATGGTAAATTTAGAGTATTAAGCATAAAAAAATCCGCTTTTGATAAGCGGATTTTTTATTTTTGAAAAAGCTCTTTAAATCCAACATAAAGTAAAAAAACTCCAAATAGCTTTTTTAAAATATCAAGTGGTATTTTATCTGCTATAACCGAAGCAAAAATGCACATAGGTACTCCCGAAAGCACGCAAAATATAAATGCTTTTTTATCTACAAGT
>CALWMO010000068.1 GCA_944381965.1 uncultured Butyricicoccus sp. | reverse complement strand
CACCTAAAAGCGGAAGTGTAAATAGAAAAATAAGGCGGGCAGGCCCACCTGATGTCATGGATTTAGTCATAAAAAAATACCACTCTTTCTCTTGATTTCCGCTATCAGATTACACCATTATTAAAAAATATTAAATACTCATAATTAACAAAAAAACATATCATTTTTTATTTATTTTCTTCAAGTTTATATAAGTCTGCAACATCATAAATTGCTATATATGCCATAGGGTCTATTTTATGAACTATCTCACGCATACTGCTTATTTGAAAACGGTTTAATACTATCCAAACGACCTTTCTATTTGCACCAGAAAAATAGCCTTTTGCATCTAGTATAGTAATTCCTTGTTCAAATGTACTCGATAATTTTTTACAAATTTCTCCATGATTTGTTGTAACTATATAAACAGATTTTGCCCTATCAAAGCCTTCAACAATCGCATCAACCATTTTTAATGCTGCCATATAAGTAACAATAGAATAAAGTGGTAAAATCCAGCTATTAATTGAAAAACCACATATAATATATAAAATTATATTATATCCCATAACAAATGTTCCGACTGACATACCAAGTTTTTTGGCAAATATAACTGCCATTACCTCTATGCCGTCCATAGCTCCACCAAAACGAATTGCAAGACCACTTCCAAAACCTGAAATTATACCACCAAATAAAGCACACAATAATAAATCCGAACCTGCAAGAGGTGAAGCAATACTTACATCTATCGGCAGTATATCGGTTATAAGCCATGCAAAAAGTGAATAAATGGTAACTGTATAAATCGCATAAATTGTAAATAGTTTACCCTGTCTTTTTAAACCGTATAAAAACAATGGAAAATTTAAAACCATTAGAAACAATGAAAGTCCATATTTCTCAGGTGTAAGCTGAGATAGTAGCATTGATGTACCAGAAATCCCGCTGTCGTATAAATTAACAGGTGACAAAAAAACGGTTATTCCAAAAGCATTTATAATTCCCGCTAATGTAAGAAAAAATAATTTTTTTGGCTCTATTTCCTTTAGATGTTTAAATTTCATTATTTAATCTCCTTTTTCATCAAAATATGTGGACAGAATTCGTCCATATAAATTTCACCCTCTGCTTCAAATCCACATTTTTCATAAAAGTTTTTTGCTCTTAGCTGTGATGATAGTTCTATTTTTTTACCTCCTAAGTCTTTTATAACTTGCTCAGCTTTTTTCATAAGCTCTATACCATAATCTTTGCCTCTATATTCTTTTATAACAGCAAAACGCCCTATGTGATAATTATTCCCTTCTAAAAATATTCTGCATGTACATATAGCTTTGTTATCTATATAACCAACCACATGTGTTGCAATATCATCTATATCATCAAATTCCTGTTTAAACCCCTGTTCCTCCTTGAAAACCTTTATTCTTATCTTGCTTGCATCATCTAATAATTTTTCACTAACTATAAACTGCATTTTTATTCTCCTTTTTACAGTAAAATACTCCCGAAAAATTATATTCGGGAGTTTATATATTTATTTTACTTGCATATTAACACTATTTGTACTAGCATCGTATGCAATTTGCACTCCAAAAACGTCACATAGCTCTCTTATAGATATATAATTGTTATTGTCAATATTATATGAATTAAACTTCTCCAAATTATTAAACATCTGTGAGCTTTTTTTAGCTTGTTTTACAGCCACATCTGCTTTACCAGAAAGCTCTGAGCCTATAAAATTATATTCACTATTTTTTGTAATTGTAATTTGATTATTGGCAAAATCTATTGCAAATTCAGCATATGTTCCATCTAATATGGCAGCAAAATCACGAAATTTTATATAATTCGTATCATCAATTAAATATGATGTTATATTAACTAGCTTTGAATTAATATAAAATTTGCCAGCACTTGGAATAGCTTTAACTATACCCTTATTAAGCTGAGGTAAACTTGATATATAAGCAAATTCATAGCCTTGATTTTTAAGATTTGTTATAAATGTGTCTAAAATACCTGCATTAGTTGAAGATGTAGGGTGTAAAAGTATAATTGCACCGTTATGCATACGTTTATTTAAGATATTTAACGCACTTTCATATGACGGCTGATTATTTTCATCCCAATCTGCATAGGCTACACTCCATAAAATAGTGTTATAACCTAAATATTGCAGAGTTTTAAGTTTATCATATGTGTAAGAGCCTTCTGGCGGACGAAAATATGGGTCTAAACGTTTTCCTGTTAGATTTTGAAATTTTATACTTAAATTATCAACTTCATTTATAAGTTTTGTGTTTGATATTTTAGTTATATTAGGATGATTGCTTGTATGATTGCCTATAATATGCCCTTCATTTGACATGCGTTTAACAAGCTCAGGATTTGCATCTATATAATGCTCTAAAAGAAAAAAAGCAGCGGGTACATTTTGCTTTTTAAGCACATCTAAAATTTTTGCTGTATAACCGTTTTCATAACCTGCATCAAAGGTTAAATATATAGTTTTATCTGATGCATCGCCCATAAAATATGTATTATACTGTTCAAGTGTTTGAGCGGTATCCTCTCCATTTGGTGGCTGGTTTGCACCGTTTGTATACGATAGTCCCCAGTTTGTAGCATTTACACTAGAAAATAAAGTAACCGATATTAAAAAACTGGATATCATTTTTTTAATCATATATATCCCCCCTATCTTATATTTTTATTTTACCAAATAATTAAAGGCGTGTACAGATTTATACATTCTGCACACGCCAAAATTTCACTATTACTTTAATTTCCAAGCAAGGTCATTTAAGAACAGTTGTTGTTCTAAAGACTCAACAGTTGTATCCTTTGTGATATGAACAAATTCAATATCCATCATATTCGCCCAATCTTTCATTTGTTCAGCAGTAACATCATAGCTAAGTACAGTATGATGTGCACCGCCCGCAGTAATCCAACATTCCACACCAGTTGTAAGATTAGGCTCAGCCTTCCACATAACACGAGCAACTGGAAGATTTGGCATATCCATAATAGGTTTTACACAATGTATATCTTGACAGATTAAACGAAGTCTGCCACCCATATCAACAAGGCTTATTACAATAGCATCGCCTTCCTTGCCCTCAAATACCAGACGAGCAGGGTCTTCTCTATCACCAATGCCCAGAGGGTGAACTTCAATTCTTGGGCGGTCAGCAGCACAAGATGGACAAACTTCTAACATATGTGCACCAAGGCTGTATTCCTGACCTTCTGCAAGATGATATGTATAGTCTTCCATAAATACAGATTCACCATTTTCGCCCATAGCTTTCATAATTGTTGTCATTGCAGCAACTTTCCAGTCACCTTCACCGCCATAGCCATAACCCTGAGCCATTAAGTGCTGACTTGCAAGCCCTGGGAGTTGTTTCATTCCATAAAGGTCTTGGAATGTATTAGAAAATGCCTTACAGCCCTCTGCGTCCATCATTTTTTTCATTGCGATTTCTTCACGAGCTTGATAACGAATACTATCAATTTTATCTGTTGCAAAATCATACTTAGATTTGTAAACGTTCATAAGCTCGTCAATTTCCTGTTCGGTTACAGCGTTCATAGTTTCTACTAGCTTACCAACTGGCCATGTGTTGACCTGCCAGCCTAGTTTTGCTTGTACTTCGACTTTATCGCCCTCAGTAACAGCAACTTCACGCATATTATCACCAAAACGCATAACTTTTAGTTCTTTGCTTACTGCAACGCCAATAGCTGCACGCATCCAACTGCCGATACGCTTTTGTACTGCCTCATCCTGCCAGTAACCTGCGATAACCTTTCTAGGCATACGCAGACGAGCCGCAATAAAGCCATGTTCTCTATCGCCATGAGCTGCTTGGTTTAAATTCATAAAATCCATATCAATTTCATCATTAGGAATTTCTCTGTTATACTGTGTTGCAAAATGACAGTATGGTTTTTGCAGATTTACAAAGCCGTTAATCCACATTTTAGATGGACTAAATGTATGGCACCAAGTAATAATACCTAAACATTTATCATCATAGTTAGCTTCTTTGACAATATCTGTGATTTCCTTATTAGTCTTAGCAGTTACTTTATAAACGAGCTTGCAAGGCAAATTGCCTGATGCATTTAACTTTTCTGTCATTTCAGCAGCTCTGGTTGCAACTGTTTGTAAAACTTCTTCACCATATAAAAACTGACTGCCTACTACAAACCAAAATTCTTTATTGTTCATTTTTTTGCCCTCCTAAAAACTTATTATTTAAGATTTATACATGCAGATTTTTCAATATCAAGACCTGCGATATAATTTTTCATAAACTGATTAAAGCCGTCAATATCTTCCTTGTTAGGCTCAATAGTTGTCACTGGCTGATGAGCAAACACTTTACTATCAAGATAAGCTTCTAGGGTTTCACTCTCTTCTTTTTGTGACATATAAGCTGCCAAAGTTGCCATGCCCCAAGCACCGCCTTCACTTGCGGTCTGCATTACCGAAACAGGGGCATTTGTAGCCGCTGCCATAAGCCTCTGACCTACAACTGGAGTTTTAAAATATCCACCATGACCTAAAAGTTTATCAATAGCGACATCTTCATTTTTTAAAATGTCCATACCAATTTTTAATGTTGCAAGAGCTGAGTAAAGTTGTGCACGCATAAAGTTTGCAAAGTTTAGTTTTCCCTCTGGTGTTCTTGCAAGAAGTGGTCTACCTTCTGTAAGTCCAGTGATTGGCTCACCGGATAAATAATTATAAAGCAGTAATCCGCCTGCATTTGCTTCACCGTTTAAAGCTTCGGTAAACATTGCGGTAAAGATTTTATTCATATCTGGAGTTTGACCGATTGAAACAAGAAAATCCTTAAATACGTTTGCCCAAGCATTGATTTCATTTGTACAGTTATTGCAATGAACCATAGCAACAGGTTTACCAGTTGGAGTTGTTACCATGTCGATTTCTTCATAAACTTTAGACAGTGCTTTTTCAAGTACAATCATACCGAAAACCGAAGTACCTGCTGACACATTACCTGTTCTAACTGCTACCGCATTAGTAGCCACCATACCTGTGCCAGCATCGCCTTCTGGAGGACAAAGTGGAATTCCCTCCTCAAGCGTTCCTGTAGGGTCTAAAAGTTTTGCTCCCTCTGCGGTTAAAACGCCTGCATTTTCGCCTGCATTTAATACTTTAGGTAAAATATCTCTGATTTTCCATGGCATATCACTTGCTAGATTATCAAAAATATCAAGCATTTTATTATTATAATCATTTATTTCACTGTCAATAGGAAACATACCACTTGCTTCACCTATGCCAAGCACCTTTTTACCTGTCAGCATATACTGTACATAACCTGCAAGTGTTGTTAAAAAGCTTATATCTTTTATATGTTTCTCACCATTTAACATTGCTTGATATAAATGAGCGATAGACCAACGATGTGGAATATTAAAATTAAACTTTTCTGTCAACTCAGATGCTGCTTTACCTGTTGTAGTATTTCTCCAAGTTCTAAATGGAACAAGTAAATTATTATCTTTATCAAGAGCTATATAACCATGCATCATAGCAGAAAAGCCCATTGATGCAACACGTTTTAAACTAACGTCATATTCATTTTTTATATTTTGTGCTAAAGATGCAAAAACAGACTGTAAACCTGTCCAAACATCTTGTATATCATAAGTCCAGTAACCATTTTGGTATTTATTTTCCCAAGCATAGTCACTAGACGCTATGCTTGTGTAATCTGGTGCGATTAAAACCGCCTTTATTCTTGTTGAACCAAGCTCAATACCTAAATATGTTTTAGCTGACTCAATTAAAGCTTTAATTTCTTGTTTTTCCATTGACGAACACTCCCTATTTGATTTGTTCTGATTGTAGTATAGTACCAATCAAAGATATATGTCAATAATTCATTCGTATAATTTGTATTTTTATATGTATTAACAATACAAATATATCGTGATGTATCATGAATTTTAAATACAAATTTGTTTTTAATATAAAAATCGTATTTTTAGGTTTTAAACATATATAATAGTTAATTTTATTAGATATTTTGTGTTTTTTTATTTTGGTACTTTTGTATAGTTTTATATATTAATCATTACTTTTTATAAATACAATCACTTGATAAAGCAATACAAATATATTATACTGTCTATAACATTTTATATGAAAGAGGTGTTTTCAATGCCACCTAAATATAAATTAGTTGCTGATGAGCTTAAAAATAATATCTCAGATGGTATATATAAAACATTACTTCCAACCGAACAAGCACTATGTAAACAGTTCAATGTAAGCAGACAAACTGTTCGTCAAGCACTTTCTATACTTTCAGCTGATGGGATTATAGAGCGAATACAAGGTAGTGGCTCTCATATATTATGTGATGATGGTTTGATAAAGCCAAGAAAATCCATAGCTGTTGTAACATCATATATAAGTGATTATATTTTCCCAAGTATTTTACGTGAAATCGAAAATGTATTTTCATGTAATAACTGTACTCCTTTACTATTTGCAACACAAAATCAGGTTTCAAATGAACGAAAAATACTGAAAAACTTATTATCTCTTGATAATTTAGATGGGGTTTTAGTCGAAGGCACTAAAACTGGACTTCCAAATCCAAATTTAGATTTATATAAAAAACTAATAGATAAAAACATACCTATTGTATTTTTACACAGCAATTATCCTGAGTTATCCGACTGTTACTGTGTGCTTGATGACAATTATGGTGGCGGTCAGATATTAACAGAGTATTTATATAAAAAAGGACATAGAAAAATTGCTGGTATTTTTAAAAGTGATGATATACAAGGTCATCAAAGGTATTCCGGATATGTAGATACATTAAGAGAAAAAAATTTACCTTTTGATGATGAACAAGTTTTTTGGTATAATACCGAGTTTAAAAATAAGCTTATCGGTGATAACACTGGTATTGAAAATATTATGCCTATATTAAATGACTGTACTGCTGTTATTTGCTATAATGATGAAATTGCAAGCAGGCTAATAAATCATCTTGTAAAATCGGGTGTAAATATTCCTGAAGATATCAGCGTTGTCAGTTTTGATAACAGTCAATATAGTGAACTTTCAATTCCTAGAATAACCTCTCTTTCACATGGAATTCAAAATATAGGACGAATATCGGCAAAACTTATCATAAAACTTTTAAATGGTGAAAAATGTGGTAATGAAGTAGCATCATGGACACTTGTTCCAAAAGAAAGCAGTGAATAATAAAATTAATATAAGATATTTAGTGAAAAAATATATGTGTTATACAAAATATCGCTGTAAAATTAGTATAAAAGTTATAAAACATGCAACTTTGATACAAAATACTAGAATATAAACCTTTTTTATGTTATAATGCTTGTTGTTCGTTTTAAAATTTAATAAAGGTAGGTGTCTAATGGAAAACTCTAAGAAAATCAAGTGGTATACACTTGGATTTATGGCGTTCTCCACTGTATGGGGATTCGGAAACGTTCTTAACGGTTTCGTTTATTTCAATGGTACACAGGTTATATTCAGCTGGATTCTAATGTTCGCTCTGTACTTCGTTCCTTATGCACTTATGGTTGGTGAGCTTGGCTCTGCTTTCAAAAATTCAGGCGGTGGCGTTAGCTCTTGGATTCATGAAACCATCGGTGCTAAGTGTGCTTATTATGCAGGTTGGACTTACTGGGCTTGTCATATTACCTATATTGCAAGTAAAGGCAGTGGCGGCTTAAAGGCTCTTAGCTGGATGATTTTCCAAAATGGTACAACTTACGATACATTCCCAACTCATTGGGTTCAGATTGCAACTTTGGTTGTATTCCTGTTCTTCTGCTGGGTTGCTAGCCGTGGTCTAAACCCACTTAAAAAGCTAACAACTGTTGCTGGTACAAGTATGTTCGTAATGTCCATTCTTTACATCATTATGATGTTTGCAGCTCCAGTTATCAATCCTAACGGTGGTTTTGTTTCCCTTGACTTCTCTTGGGATAACATTATTCCTCAGTTTAACGTACAGTACTTTACTTCTCTTTCCATTCTTGTATTTGCTGTTGGTGGTTGTGAGAAGATTTCTCCTTACGTTAACAAGGTTGAAAACCCATCAAAAGGCTTCCCTCGTGGTATGATTTCTCTAGCTATCATGGTTGTGGTTTGTGCTATGCTTGGTACAATTGCTATGGGTATGATGTTCGATCCAGCTATTATTAACGAAAGCACAGATAGCTTTAACTCTTATGTATCAAATGGTTCTTACTGGGCATTTGAGAAACTCGGCGAATACTATGGTGTTGGCAATGCACTTATGATTATTTATGCTGCATGTAATGCTATTGGTCAGTTCTCTACTCTGGTACTGAGTATTGATGCTCCATTACGTATGCTGCTTGATAACGAAGATGCAAGACAGTTTATTCCAACCGCTCTGCTCAAGAAAAACAAGCATGGTG
>CALWMO010000067.1 GCA_944381965.1 uncultured Butyricicoccus sp. | reverse complement strand
CGGTCAAACCTTCGGTTTTAGCCTTTTTAGCAAGTTCATTTATTCTATCAATTTTTTTCTGCTCCATAACTTAAATTAACCTTTCAAAATAAAAAATTTGTTTTAATTATTATAGACCCAAAATAAACAAAATACAAGTTTTCTTGACCTCTATCTAGTTAACATGATACAATAAATCTAATATCATTTTAACCAGAAAAAGGGGCGTTTAATAATGAACATTGAAACCAAATGTCTGCACTCAGGCTACACACCTGCAAATGGTGCTCCAGGTGTAATGCCTATTGTGCAGTCTACTACATATCGTTTTGACTCAACCGAGCATATTGCTGCTCTTTTCGACATGCCAACAGAGTTTATGTATTCACGCTTTGCAAATCCTACTTGTGATGCAGTTGAAAAGAAGATTGCAGACCTTGAAGGCGGTGTAGGTGCAATGCTTACTACATCTGGTCAAGCTGCGGCTATGATGTCTATTTTAAATATCTGCTCTGCTGGTGATAGTTTTATCGCAGTTTCTACCATTTATGGTGGAAGTATAAATCTTTTTGGTGTTACACTTAAAAAACTTGGCATTGAGGTTATCTGGGCTGATGCTGAAGCAAATGAAGAAGAAATTCAAAAGCTATTTAAAGATAATACCAAGGCTGTTTTTGGCGAAACCCTTGCAAATCCTGCCCTTTGCGTGTTTGACATTGAAAAATGGGCTAATATAGCACATAAAAACAGCGTGCCTCTTATTGTAGATAACACCTTTGCTACCCCTTATCTTTGTCGTCCATTTGAGTTTGGTGCTGATATTATTATACATTCAACTTCTAAGTATATGGACGGTCACGCTTTACAGTGTGGCGGTGTGATAGTTGACAGCGGTAATTTTGACTGGGTCAAGTCTGGCAAGTTCCCTGATTTTACCGAGCCAGATGAAAGCTATCATGGTGTTGTTTATACTCGTGATTTTGGAAATATGGCTTATATTATTAAGGCAAGAATGCAGCTTATGCGTGATTTTGGCTGTTATCCTGCTGCACACTCTGCATTTTTATTAAATATTGGTCTTGAAACACTACCTGTTCGCATGAAGCAATATTGTGAAAATGCACTTAAAGTTGCAAATTATCTTAAAAATCATGAGAAAATTGACAGCATTCGTTATCCTGCTCTCGAGGGTGATGAATACCATGAAAGAGCTAAAAAATATTTACCACTCGGAACATCTGGTGTTATGTCAATCAACATCAAGGGTGGCAGACAGGCTGCCATGAAGTTTATGGATAGTGTCAAACTTGCTTGTAATGAAGTTCATGTTGCAGATATTCGCACATGTGTACTTCACCCTGCAAGTGAAACCCACCGTCAACTTACTGATGAACAACTTGTAGCCGCTGGTGTTGCTCCTGCACTTGTTCGTCTTTCTGTAGGTCTTGAAAATGTAGATGATATTATTGCAGATTTAGACCAAGCTCTTGCACAAATTTAAATATTTATGAGGTGAATTATGGAAATTCGTGAAATCTTACCGTGGGATGAAAGCTACTTCTATGATATGGTGAAAAAGTTTTATAACAGCTCTGCTGTTAACCACCAAATCCCTGACTCACATGCACAAAGAACATTTAATCTACTTATGAGCAATACCCCTTATGCTCGCTGTTTTATCGCAGCTGATGAAAATAATATACCTAAAGGTTATTGCTTATGCTCTATAACATGGTCTAATGAAGCTGGTGGGCTTTGTGTGTGGATTGATGAGATTATGGTTGATGAAACTGTTCGTAACAAAGGCATAGGACAAATGCTTATTGCAACTGTTGGTGAAACCTATCCAAATGCTGCAAGATTTCGTTTAGAGGTTACAAGCCAAAATACTCGTGCTGCTAAGCTATATGATGGATTAGGTTTTAGTAGGCTTGCTTATAATCAAATGGTTCTTGAGCAGCCACAGCCATAAAAATATAATGCGTGATACAAATTTTACTTGTATCACGCATTTTTTATTTACCACATAATTTTTTTAGCTCGTTTGATGTGATTTCTGGAAAAAACTTTTGCATATCATCTGGAAGCGGGGCAAAAAATTCTAGTTTTTCGCCTGTTATCGGCTGAGTTAGACTTAAAAAAGCTGCATGAAGTGCATGTCTTGAAATTATACTATAGTCCGAATTATATAAAAAATCTCCTGGGAGTGGGTGTCCTATATGTTTCATATGTACCCTTATTTGATGTGTTCTTCCTGTTTCTAGCCAAATATGAGCAAGTGAAAATCCATCTTTATATGCAATTTTCTTAAAATGAGTTACAGCTCTTTCACCATCATCTGCAACCACTCTTGTAACAACCGACTCTGCTTGTCGTCTTATTGGTGCATCTATTTTACCGCTTTCGGGTAAATCACCAGTACATACTGCTACATACTCCCTACGCATTAACTTTTTTGATAACATATCAGACAACATAGCTGCTGAAAGTGGATTTTCTGCAACTACAAGCAATCCAGATGTGTTTTTATCCAGTCTACCAATTGCCCTAAATACAAATTGTTCTTTTTGTCTTATAAATGCAAGTGCATTTGCAACTGTATTTTCCCTATTTCTTGGCGATGGGTGAACAGATATTCCCGCTTGTTTTGAAATAACGGTCATATCATCATCTTGATAAATAATATCTAGTTGTATATCCTGTGGTATAATATGCTCTATAAAATCGTATTCTCTCACTCTTATTGTAAGGTTATCCCCTGTTTTTAACCTGTCGATTGTTCTTATATGCACATTATTTGCAGTTATTCCATCAGGCTCTTTTTTTAAATCTATTATAACTCGTCTTGAAACACCTTTTTTTCTAAGAAACTTTTCGACTGTTATATCATTTTCTTCTTTTTCCACTTTATATGTAACACATCTCATTATTCTTATCTCTCCTTACTCATCTGATTTTACAGTCTTTAATATTTTCTGTCAAATATTTTGGTTTTTTTAATAACAAAAGCTATCTTTTCATCAATTCAGTGTTATAATATTTATAAAACAGAATAGGAGTTGTTTTTTTGAATCAAATAGAATCTCTGGAAAAACTGTGCTCACTTCCTGCGGTCACAGGTTTTGAGTTAAACAGTGCTAAGGCTCTTGCTGAAATGCTTATGCCTTTAGTAAATAAAGTAGATATTGATGCTTTTGGTACGGTTACTGGTCTTTTAATTTGCCCTGTACCAAATGCTAAAACAGTTTTGCTTGATGCACATTTTGACCAAATCGGCTTTATTGTAACCGAAACTCTTGAAGGCGGTTTTTTACGCTTTGCATCGGTTGGCGGAGTAGACCCTCGTATGTTACTTGGCTGTGAAGTTACCATTTTAACTAACAATCCAATCGAGGGCATTATTTGCTCTATTCCTCCTCACCTTTCAAGTGAAGAAGACCGAAAAAATGCTGTACCTGTACATGAAATGTTAATTGATACTGGGCTTTTAGATGTTAAAATCCCTATTGGTACACCTATTGTTTTCAAAAAACCGCTTGTAAATCTTTCAAAAGGCATAGTATGCTCAAAATGCTTAGATGATAGGGCAGGTATTCAGGCGATTTTACAAGCACTAAGGCAGCTACGCAGACAAGATTTAAAGGTAAATATTGCTGTCTTATTATCTGCTCAAGAGGAGATAACTTCACTTGGTGCTATAACTGGTGCTTTTCGTTTGCGTCCAGATATAGCTATAGCTGTTGATGTAAGTCATGCTCATACACCTGATGCACCTTCTAGCGAAACCTTTGAGTTTGGTGGTGGCACTATGATTGGTATGGGGCCAAATATGAACACTAAACTTACAAAATCACTTATTCGTCTGGCTCGTGCAGAAAATATTCCATATCAGCTTGAGGTTATGGAAGGCAACACTGGTACTAACGCTTGGAATATACAAATTTCTGCTTGTGGTACTGCTCAAGCTCTGCTGTCTATACCGCTTAAATATATGCATACACCAATAGAAACGGTTAAACTATGCGATATTGATGCCACCGCAGACTTAATAGCTGCATTTTTAAAGAATTTTGACGGAGGCTGTGTTTGCTTATGACCGAATTATTAAATAAACTTTGCTCTCTTTCTGGTGTTTCAGGTGCAGAAGATTCTGTGCGTGATTTTATCCGCACACGAGCTATAACTTTTGCTGATGATATACGCACCGATGCTATGGGAAATCTTATGGTGTTTCGAAAAGGTAAACGCTCAACAAAAAAACCGTTAATGCTTACCGCTCATATGGACGAAGTTGGTTTTATAATCAAACGCATAACCGATGATGGTATGTTGAAATTCGGTTTTGTAGGTGGTATTGACCCTCGTGTTGTTATAGGCAGGCATGTTCGCTTTGGTGATACAATCGGTGTTGTAGGCATAAAAGCTGTTCATCTTACCAGTATAAAAGACCGCAAACACACACCAGATGTTAAAGATTTATATATTGATATCGGTGCTTGCAGTAAAAGCGAGGCTGAAAACAAGGTTGAACTCGGCGATTATGGCGTTTTTGACTCAGATTTTTCAGAGTTTGGCGATGGACTTATTAAAGCTAAAGCTCTCGATGATAGAATAGGCTGTGCAGTTTTACTTCATCTGCTTAGAAAAACCCCTCCAGTTGATACTTGGTTTGTATTTACTGTTCAAGAGGAAGTAGGTCTTAGAGGTGCTGCAACTGCTGCTTTTGCTATTGACCCTGCTCTTTGCATAAATATAGAAGGCACAGCTGCGGCTGATTTACCAGAAGTTAAACCATATAACAGAGCTTGTGCTATAAGAGAAGGCGTTGTACTGCCATTTATGGATAAATCAGCAATATATGATGAAAAGCTTTTTAATTTGCTTCGTAAAATTGCAGATGATGAGCAAATAAAATGGCAAACAAAAACCGCTATTTCTGGCAGTACAGATGTTGGTGCGATTCATAAATCGCTCACTGGTGTTCCTTGTGCCTGTGTAGCAGCACCTGTTAGATATATCCATTCAGCTAATTGCGTAGCTTCTATTGAAGATATTAAGTGTGTACTACACCTAGTACAGGCTTTTATGGCAAAGTTTAATGATAAAACAGATTTTATCTAAATCTAAGGAGACTTTTTTACATGAATAATGTATTTGAATTATATAAAGAAGTGGCTAGTGCTTTTGGCCCTTCTGGTCGTGAAAACAAGGTAAGAGAGGTTATAAGCTCTATTGCTAAAAAATATGTTGATGATGTTTATACTGATACTTTAGGAAATTTAATTTGTCGTAAACGTCCACCTGTAGGCAGTCAGGAAAATGTTCGTAAAATCGCTTTTGCTGCACATATGGACTCCATAGGTGTTGTTGTAACATATATTGATGACAATGGGTTCTTACGCTTTTCTAATATTGGTGGCATTGAAATTCAAGATTTTCTGCACACACAGGTTTTATTTGAAAATGGGATACACGGTATAATATCACACGAGGAAAAAACCGAGCTTTCAAAGCTAAAAATCAACAATTTATATATTGATATTGGTGCAAAGAGCCGTGAACAAGCTGAAGAAATGGTTTCAATAGGTGATTTTGCAGTATTTACCTCACCTATGTTTGAGCAAAATGGTGCTATATCTGGTGCTTATATAGATGATAGAATAGGTTGTGTGGCTCTTTTAATGACAATGATGAAACTTCCTCAAACAGTAAACCATGATTTATATTTTGTGTTTACCGTTCAAGAGGAAGTAGGTCTTAGAGGTGCTACAACTGCTGCATATGCTCTTGAGCCAGATATCGCAATAGCTATTGATGTTACAGATACAGGTGACCTTCCAGAGCATAAATATCCTATGGCATGTCATATGGGTAAAGGCCCTGCAATTAAGGTTATGGATCGCTCTGTACTTTGCAGTCAAACCATTCGCTCTGCACTCGAAGAAGCTGCTTTAGTAGCCGCTATACCTGTTCAGCGTGAAATTTTACAGTTTGGCGGAACTGATACTGCAGCTTTTCAGCGTTCTCGTGCAGGTGTAGAGGTTGGAGCTATTTCTATTCCAACACGTTATATTCACACACCAAATGAGATGTGCAGTGTAAGTGATGTAATTCAAACATCAAACTTACTTGTAACTGCAATAACTCAGACACTTTAAAAGCATGTTAAAAAAACCGATGCAAAAATGCATCGGTTTAATTTTTTATTGTGCTGTTTCTGGGTCAGTAGTTTCTTCTGTGTTTTCTGCTGTGTTTGTAGTGCTGTTTGTAGCACTATTTGTATTATTACTTGTAGTTGTGCTTTCATCTGGCTGAGCTGTAACCGCTGGCCCTACAAGTACAATCTTATCTCTTGATTTATAAGATGAATTATTTGCCTTAACAGTTGTTGTCTGACCATTTTCAGTGATAATCTTATATGTCACTGTTTTATAACCTGTCATACCGGATTGTGAAGTTTCTCTCTCACCTGCTGACAAGGAATTATCTGTTTTCTCCACTGTTTTATAATCAAGAGTCTCTACAATCTCGGTTTTAGTTTTAACAACTTTATCTGTTGTTTTTGTACCTAAAATCTTAACTGACATAGAGCTACCCTCTTGCCAAGCTAAAATTTTAATAGGATAATCGGTATTATTTTTAAATTTAAAGTCTGGGCCACCCCATGAAACAGTCGCATCTTCTCCAAGAGGTGTATAAGATACAGTCAAGCTGTGATTATGCCTTTCTGTAACCTCAAGGTCTGCACGAAGTACTGCCATATAAAGCGTTGATGATGGCTGACATACTCCACCGCCAACATCTTCTATAACTTGACCATTTGAGTATGCACCCGCTGTCTGGAAACCTCTTGCTACAGTACGTTCTCCAACAACACCATTATATGAAAATTCATCTCCAGGGTTTAAAATTGTGCCATTTATAAACTGACTTGAAAGCTTTACATTATTTGTTCTTGATTTATTGCTTGCATTTAAATTTGTAGATGTGCTTGCTAGTGTATCTCTAAACAGAACTTCTGCAAGCTGGTCTGCTGAAACAGCAGCTGGTGTACGCTCAATAGGGATTTTATATGTTTGCTCTGAGCCATCACCAATTATTTCTTTTGCTGTTTCTAAATCAAATTTAACTCCATCTACACTTGGAATAATAGTTGTTCCATCTGTTTTGTCAACTGTTGCATTTTTAGCTACAGTCTGTGCATTATCATATATATATTGCACATCAATAGGATTTTGCTCTGTTGTCTTTACTTCAACATCTAAAGTGGAAAAATCCATTGTTTTTATTCTATTTTCCACCTCAGTATAAAGTTTTTCTGTGTCAAATGACACACCTACCGAACCTTTATCAACAACTAGATAGTCACCTTGAGCAGTCCAAAATGGGTCTACTGGCTCGGTTATAGCTTCCTCAGAAATTTCAGAAAGCTTTGTTTTTAATGACTCATCATTTACATTTACAGAAAGTGGAGATTCATTAAGTCCAAATAATGCACCCACTGTATTTGAAATTCGTGTAAAGAATCCGCCTGTTCTGGTAAATTCATATGCATTTTTGGCTGAATTTTCACTGTCAAGTCCATTTGCGACTTCTGACACATTTATTTTATACTCTGTTTGATAAATTTTAATCGGAAGGCTTGAATTATCAAGCACATTAGATTTTTCTATTTGCTTTTGAGCATCATCTATACTCATTCCGCCTATTTCTATAACACCTGCATTAACGCCAAAGTGAATATTTGGATATAAATAAGTATATCCTACAGTTAAAACACACAAAGCGGCAACAACCGAACCTATACCGATTGCGATTTTTTTGCTATTGTCATTTCTAGCTTTTTTCGCTTGCTTAGGCTGTTTTGTCTTTGCAGTTTTATCAGATTTTTTAGTTGGTGTATTATTTTTTCTTGCAACACTTGAGTCTAATTTATGTTCTGGCTTATATTGAACAAACTCAGTTTCATCATTTGCTGCTGTGTTATTAGAAATTTCTGAAACTATATCCTGCTTATTATTTGTAGGAGCATATTCTGGTTTTGTTGGCTCTGTTCTTGACTTTAACATAGAATCAAGGGCACTATTTCCAGTATGTCCCAACGCACTATAATTTTTTTGTGTCATATAGCTCCCCTCGTAAAATTTAATTATTTATTAGAAAACGCACACCCTTTTATATTTTAGGATATGCGTTCTATTTTTCTGTTATACGTTAAATCTAAATAGAACTACGTCACCATCTTGCATAACGTATTCCTTACCTTCTGAGCGAACAAGACCTTTTTCTCTTGCAGCAGCCATAGAACCACATTCCATAAGTGCATCATAAGATACAACTTCTGCACGAATAAAGCCACGCTCAAAGTCTGTATGAATCTTACCAGCAGCTTGAGGTGCTTTTGTGCCTTTTTCGATTGTCCAAGCACGAACTTCCTGCTCACCTGCTGTTAGGTAACTCATAAGACCTAATAAGTCATAACAAACTCTGATAAGTCTATCAA
>CALWMO010000066.1 GCA_944381965.1 uncultured Butyricicoccus sp. | reverse complement strand
ATGGCAAAACCTATGGCAAAAATGGCAAAACCTATGGCAAAAATTATGGCAAAAATGCCATCTATGGCAAAACCTATGGCAAAAATGCCATCTATGGTAAAACCTATGGTAAACCCTATGGCAAAATCTATGGCAAAAATGCCATCTATGGCAAAAATTATGGCAAAATTTATGGCAAAATTTAAACTAAAAATATAACTTTTAATAGCTATATATAATGTATTTTTATATAAAATTATTTTAATTTAAAACTTTTTTATATAACTATGGCAAAATGGCAAAAAAAAATAACTTCTTATAAAGAAAAAAATAGGAAGAAAAATATATATAATTTAATATATAAGAGAGAACTTAAAAAAAAATGCCATTTTGCCATAGTTTGGGATATTATGGAAAATAGCATATAACATTTTCACTATATATAACTTATTTAATCCCCAACAATTTTTTAGTCTATTGAATTTACTTGTAAAATATGATAATATATTCAAAAAATAAAAGAAACGTGTCACTTTATTTGCAAAGAATAACTGTTCAGGATAAAGTGTTAGATGGAATTGGGTGAAAGTCCCAGCGTTGCCGGCACTGTAAGCGAGAGTGTATACCAAAGCAGTTTTTACTGTGTGAACGAAAGTTAGCCACTGTGTAATTTTACATGGGAAGGTAGGATATATACGAAAGATTTATCTATATCGCAAGTCAGGAGACTTACACGTTTTGATGATTTAGCTGTAGCATTGTTTAATGTTATGGTTAGTTTGACGTACAAAAAAACCGGTTGTGCAAATTTAGCATGACCGGTTTTTTTTGTATTTAAGGTGGAAATAATGTTAAAATCAAAAAAAATTATAAAAAGACTTATACAAATTATATTTGTTGTTTTAGCAATTAGCTTTTTGAGCTTTTCGATTATGTATATATCTCCAACTGACCCTGTAAGAGCTATGTATGCTGTTAGTGGAAGTATACCAAGTGAGCAAGTTTTAGAGCAGACAAGAGAAGAACTTGGATTAAATAAGCCTTTTTTAGTTCAATATGTAAAATGGTTGGAAAATGCTTTAAAAGGCGATTTTGGAATATCTATTTCCGAAGGAAAGCCAGTAACAAAGCTTTTATCTACTCGTGTTATACCTACAATACAGCTTGCACTGTTGTCACTTTTGATAATGCTTATTATAGCTATTCCAATAGGGATATATACCGCATTATATAAAAACACCTCACTTGATTATTTTTTAAGAGGTGGAACATTTGTATTTATATCTATGCCTAATTTTTGGATAGGTCTTTTATTGCTTTATGTAGTTGCTATGAAGTTAAAGTTAATACCTGTTGTTTCAACCGAAATTACTTTTCAAAAGATGTTATTACCTGCATTTACTTTAGCTATCACAATGTCTGGTAAATATGCAAGACAGATTAGAGCAGCAATTTTAGACGAACTTTCACAAGATTATGTGATTGGTGCAAGAGCAAGAGGACTTTCGGAAAGAAAAATACTTTGGTTTCATATTATGCCAAACGCTATTTTACCGCTTATAACAATGTTAGGTTTGTCTTTAGGTTCACTTTTAGGTGGCACTGCGGTTGTTGAAGTTATATTCTCTTATCCTGCACTTGGAAGTTTAGCAATATCAGCTATTACTTCTATGGATTATCCACTTATACAAGGTTATATTTTATGGATTTCACTAATTTACATGATAGTCAATTTATTAGTAGATATATCATATAGCAAATTAAATCCTAGACTTAGAAAAGAGGCGATATAATGAGTAAATCCCAAAAAAGATGCTTGTTTTTTCTAATTTTAGTGATAATTATAATTGGTATTGGTGTTTTTGCACCTTTTATTGCAACTCACAGCCCTTATGAGTCCGATTTATCAAATGCTTTAAAAGCTCCAAGTTATGAGCATTTATTTGGCACTGATAAAATGGGACGAGATGTTTTTTCTAGAGTTATTTATGGTGCTAGAACTTCTATAAGCTCTACTCTTATTTTAGTATGTACTATTGTATTAGTAGGTGGCACACTTGGAGTGATTTCAGGATATTTTGGCGGAATCATTGACACTTTTATAATGCGAATTGCTGATATTATGGTTTCTTTTCCAGGTATGGCTTTAGCTATTGCACTTGCTGGTGTAATGGGTTCTGGTATTATAAATGCTATTCTGGCTATTATGGCTGTAAGCTGGACTAAATATTCAAGACTTGCAAGAAGTTTAGTGTTAAAAATCAAGCATAAAGATTATATTTTAGCTGCAATTTTATATGGTACAAAAAAGAGTAGGATATTATTGCGTTATATATTGCCTGAAGTATTTCCAACACTTGTAATAACTGCTTTTACTGATATAGGCGGCATGATGTTAGAACTTGCTGGATTTTCATTTTTAGGTCTAGGAGCACAGTCTAACTCTATTGAATGGGGGTATATGCTAAACGAAGGGCGAACATATATGCAGTCAGCACCTTGGCTTATGATTTTTGCAGGACTTGCGATTTTTATAACGGTAACAGCCTTTAATCTTTTAGGCGATAGTATAAGAGATTTAATGGATAATAACACCATAAATACTGCTGTATATGATAAGAAAATACAGTTTAAATCGGTTGTTAAATTTGTATTAGTTGCTATATGTTTTGTATTTATCTTCGGTATAACTACAAATAATAAAAAACCCGTTTTGGATAACGATAAACATTTAAATTTCGGTTGTTATAATTATTCAGATTCACTTGACCCTGCGACAAACGTTAATTCCAGTTGGTGTGGTACACGCTACGGCATTACAGAATGTTTATTTAAATTTGATAATGAAGTCATAGCACAACCTAATATTTGTGACACATATCGGGTATCAGATGATTACAAAGTATGGACATTACACATAAGAGAAAATGTGTTTTTCTCAAATGGAAAACCAGTTACAGCCTCAGCTGTTAAAGCGTCAATAGAGCGTTTATATGAAAAAACAGATGCACAAAAAGGCGGTACAGGAAATTCAAATCCAGAAATTTATTTAAAATATAAATCTATTGTTGCAGATGATAAAGAAAATACAGTTACAATAACATGTGAAACGCCAACAGCCAATTTAACAGGTATTTTAGCCTATCCTTATTTTTCAATTATTGATGCAGAGGTTGCAGACAGTGAAATTATAGGAACAGGACCTTACTGTGTAAAAAATATAAACACTGGTATAAGTATCGATATGATTAAAAATGAATATTACTGGAATGGTGAAGCTGCATATGATAGCGTTACAATTATATTCATAGAAGATAGTGCTACAAAGTCTATGGCACTTCAAAGCGGCGACATAGATTTAGCTGAAAATATAACAACTATAAGCGATTTGGATAAATTAGCTACTGATAATAAATATTATATATCGACTTCTGCTGGCGTTCGAACTGGAAATTCTTATATAAATTTTAATGGTATACTAAAAAATGACACACTCAGAAAGGCTATAATAATGTCACTTGATAGCAAAACAATGTGTGATGTAACCGTTGGCGGTATGTATACCTCTGGTTTTTCTGTTTTACCATCATCACTTTCATATAATTATGATAAACTTATAAACCCTTATCCATATAATACCCTTAAAGCAGAGCAAATGTTAGATAATGCTGGTATTATAGATACAAATGGCGATGGTATAAGAGAATTAGATGGAGAAAATATAAATATAAATTATATTGCATATTCAAGTAGAAATTTAAATGATTTTGCTGAAGCAATAGCTTTACAACTTAATAAAATAGGTATAAAAGTAACCGTAACAGTTTGTGATTATGATACAGCAACTGCACTTCAAAACGCAGGTGAATTTGATTTAATCACTGCAAACACTACAACTGTAGGAACTGGTGACCCTCAAGATTTTTTAGGTGGTTGGTATTCCAAAAACTCTAAAAGTTATGGTTATTATCAAAATAATGAATATGATAAACTTTATGAGCAATTAAAAATAACATTAGATACCAAAATCCGTAAGGAAATTATAACAAAAATGCAGCAAATTTTAATTGATGATGCAGCTACAATAGTACATGGATATTATAACAGCCGTATGATTAGCAATAGTGAAAAAGTTAAAAACGCTGAAATTTCAACAGTAGATTATTATTGGCTTACAAAAGATATAGCACCAGTTTTAGGAGAAAATAATGATTGATATAAAAAACTTAACTGTAAATTATGAAAAAAAAACAGCATTAAAAAATTTTTCTTTAAGTATTAAAGAAAATGAGATTGTAGCAATCGTAGGCGAAAGCGGCAGTGGAAAAACCACTGTTTTGCGTACTATTTTAAATATATTGCCACAAAATAGTCAGATTATTTCTGGAAAGATATATTTTCAAAATAAATCTTTGCTTGATTTAAATTTAAATGATTGGCAAAATCTCAGAGGAAACGAAATAGCCATCATTTTTCAAGATACGGGTAATATGTTAAATCCAGTTCGCACAATTGGTTCTCAATTTATAGAATATATAAAAGCTCACAGTAAATTATCAAAGAAAGAGGCTTTAAATTTAAGCAAACAAATGTTAAAAAAAATGAACTTACAAAACGTCGAAAACATATTAAAATCTTATCCGTTTGAGCTTAGCGGTGGGCAATGTCAAAGGATAGGAATAGCTATGGCTATGACATTTAAACCCAAATTGTTATTAGCTGATGAGCCAACAAGTGCATTAGATGCCAACACACAAGCACAAATTGTACAAGAGCTTCTTAAATTACATGATGAATATAAAACAACTATACTTATGATAACCCATAATTTAGCAGTTGCAAATTATATGGCTGACCGTATTTTAATTATGAAAGATGGTGAAATAATAGATTTTGTAGATAAAAATAAGCTATTTAACAGCAAAAATGAATACACAAAAGAACTTATAAACTCCATTCCTAATTTAAAGGGGAAAAGATATGTATAATTGCATATTAGAGGCTAAAAATATAACAAAAAGCTATATAAAAAACAAAAAAATACTCGATAATATAAATTTAAAATTAGAAAAAGGGAAAACACTTGGCATAGTAGGTGAAAGCGGCAGTGGAAAAAGCACATTACTTCGCATATTATGTGGACTAGAAAAGTCAGATAGCGGACAGATTTTATTTAAAAAACAAGATATTACATCATTAAAAGGTGAAAACTTAAGAATACACAGAAAAAATATACAAATGATTTTTCAAGATTCATTATCAGCATTTCATCCTAGAATAAAAGCATGGCAAGCAATAACAGAACCTATTAGAAATTATAATCATTTTTCAAAATATGAACTGAAATCAAAAGCAATAGAACTGTTTAACTGTGTAAATCTGCCGCTAGAACTACTTGAAAATTATCCAAATCAAATGAGTGGCGGTCAACGTCAACGTTTAGCAATAGCAAGAGCATTAGCGTTAGAACCTCAAATTTTGCTTTGTGATGAAGCTACTTCGGCTTTAGATGTTAGAATACAAGCTCAAATTATAAAGCTTTTAGCAGATATACAAAGACAGAGAAATCTATCTATAATATTTGTTTGTCATGATTTAGCTCTTGTTAAATCTATTTCTCATAATATTATAGTTATGAACTCAGGTCATGTAGTAGAATATTTATCAAGTGATAATCTAATAACACAGGTTAATGATGAATATACAAAATCATTATTAAATGCATCATTTTTTATAAATTATTAAGCCCATATAATCTATAAAATAAGAAAACTAAATTAAATCTGTGGTGATATAAATCAAGAACTATTTCCGCTAAAACAGTTTCATATCCTGCTTTTTGAAATCACTATTTTATAGAAATTTAATAAGTTGACTTATCATTATAAAAAATATATAATGACCTTTATAAAAATCACTTAAAAGGTGGTGAGTTAAATAAAAAAATCAAATCGTATAATTGCTATTATTTTATGTGTTTTATTATGTATTGTTGTAGCTTTATCTGCTTTTTATATTTCAGAGCATATTGGTCATGTATGTACAGGTGATAGTTGTCAAGTTTGTTTTAATATAAATATATTTCAAAGTTTTTTAAGAACATTTAACTATTTTATATTATTTGTTTTTTTATTTTTTGTTGTCGGATATGCATTTATAAAATTAGTATTTTATTTAAGTATATATATTGTATTTTTAACACCTATAACCTTATATGTAAAACTATCTAATTAAACTTCTAAATTAAAATTAATATATATTTTAATTTGGAGGTTAATATGAAAAAGTTTTTATCAGTTTTTATGGCTTTAGCGTTATTAGTGTTTGCAGGATGTGCAAATAATCAAGATGTAACAACACCCGAAAAATCATTAAGTATAGTAACAACTATTTTCCCAACCTATGATTATATAAGAGAAATTTTGGGTGAAAAAGCAGATGATGCAAGTATTACTCTGCTTGCAAATAATGGTGCGGACTTACACAATTATCAGCCGACCGCAGATGATATAATAAAAATATCTAGTTGCGACATGTTTGTATATGTTGGTGGTCAGTCTGATTCATGGGTAGATGATGTTTTAAAACAAGCAACTAATGAAGATATGGTAGTTGTTAATTTGTTTGATGTATTAGGTGAAAATGTAAAAACCGAAGAATATGTTGAAGGAATGGAACATGACCATGACCATGAGCATGAGGAAGAACATGAAGAAGAACACGAACATGAAAAAGATGAACATGTATGGTTGTCAATATCAAACGCTAAGATAATATGTTCTTATTTAGCTGATAAACTTAGTCAAATAGATAGCGAAAACAAAAATATATATAGTACCAATGTTGACTCTTATTTAACAAAATTAGATGAATTAAATGCCCAATATGAAGATGCTGTAAATAAAGCAGAAAATAAGACTTTGCTTTTTGCTGACCGTTTTCCATTCCGCTATTTAGTTGATGACTATGGTCTGGATTATTATGCAGCTTTTTCAGGTTGTTCAGCTGAGTCAGAGGCTAGTTTTGAAACAGTTATTTTCCTTGCAAATAAAATAGATGAATTAGGTCTTAATTCTGTTTTAACTATTGATAGTTCTACAAATGAAATTGCAAAAACAGTCATAGAAAATACGGTTAATAAAAATCAAGAGATTTTAACTTTAAATTCAATGCAGTCTATCAATGATACAAATAGTAGTTATCTTTCGGTTATGAGCGAAAATTTAGAAGTTTTAAAACAAGCTCTAAATATAGGAGAATAACAATGGCTTTATTTTCCTTAAAAGATGTTACTATAGGTTATCAAAATAAAAAAGTTTTAGAAAACCTAAGTTTTGAAGTAAATACTGGTGATTATTTATGTATTGTTGGTGAAAATGGCACAGGTAAAAGTACGCTTATGAAAACAATTCTAGGGTTAACTCCAGTATTATCGGGCGAAATAGTTTTAGGTGATGGCTTAAAACGAAATGAAATAGGCTATCTTCCACAGCAGACAATTGTTCAACGAGATTTTCCAGCAACAGTTAAAGAAATTGTTATATCTGGTTGTTTATCTAAATGCGGTATATTTTATACAAAAGAACAAAAAAACTTAGCTAAATATCAAATGCAGAGATTAGGTATTTTGGATTTGGCTAATAAGTGTTATCGTCATTTATCAGGTGGACAACAGCAAAGAGTATTATTAGCAAGAGCTTTATGTGCTACAAGTAAAATATTATTACTTGATGAGCCTGTGTCTGGTTTAGACCCAAAGGTTACAGCCGAGCTTTATGAAATAATACAAAAAATAAATAATAATGATAGTATTACTATTATTATGATTTCGCATGATATTTCAGCAGCTAAAAAATACGCAAGTCATATTTTGCACCTAAAAAACAATTCTTTCTCTTATTCGGTTAATGAAAGTGAGGGTGCAGACAATGATTGAAAAACTTATAATGTATTTTGAGTATCCTTTTGTTAGATATGCAGTTATAGTTGGTGTGCTTATTGCTCTTTGTTCATCGCTTTTAGGTGTAGTATTAGTATTAAAACGCTATTCATTTATTGGTGATGGTTTGTCTCATGTTGCATTTGGTGCAATGGCAATAGCAATGGTACTAAATTTAACAAATGAAATGCTTATTGTATTGCCTATAACTGTAATAAGTGCAGTTTTACTGTTAAATGGAAGCAAACATATAAAAGGTGATGCAGCTATTGCAATGGTTTCTGTAAGTTCACTTGCAATAGGTTATTTAATAATGAATATTTTCCCAACCTCTGCTAATATTTCGGCAGATGTATGCACAACACTTTTTGGTTCAACATCAATTTTAACACTAACCATAACAGAAGTGTGGTTATGTGCTATATTATCAGTTATTGTATTAACTATTTTTATCTTATTTTATAATAGAATTTTTTCTATAACTTTTGATGAAAATTTTGCAACTGCAACTGGTATTCCATCTAAAGCTTACAATATGTTATTAGCTGTTATTATAGCTATTATTATTGTTTTAGCTATGAATTTAGTAGGTTCACTGCTTATTTCAGCT
>CALWMO010000065.1 GCA_944381965.1 uncultured Butyricicoccus sp. | reverse complement strand
CAGACAACAAGCCATTTCGACCGCTTGAACATATTTACTTAAAAAATATTGTCTAACTTTTTGGGGTCAGTTCATATGGACTGGGCTTTTTATTATTATCTAAACAACCACAGGCTAAGCCTGTGAGAGAAAATAAAAGCGGAAGCGATGATGTGGAAATAAAAGACCTCCTTTGATAGAATAAATGCGGGTAACGCCAACCGCAAGAAAAACAAAGGAGGTCATCCAAATGGATGAGAAAAGTTTATCACATACAAGATGGAAGTGTCAATATCATATAGTAATTGTTCCAAAATATCTAAGAAAAGTTATATATGGCAAGCTAAGAAAAGATATAGGTTTAATAATAAGAAAACTATGTGAATACAAACATGTAGAAATAATAGAAGCTCATGCAATGCCAGATCATATACATATGTTAGTAAGTATCCCACCAAAGCTAAGTGTAGCAGAATTTATGGGGTATTTAAAAGGAAAAAGTACATTGATGATATTTGAAAGACATGCAAATATGAAATATAAGTATGGGCGTAGATGTTTTTGGACTAAGGGATATTATGTAAATACAGTTGGAGGAAATAAGGCAGCAATACAAAAATATATTAGAGAGCAGGAAATGGAAGATCAGATGTGTGATCAATTAAGTTTAAAGGAATATGAAGATCCATTTAAAAATTTAGAGGAATAAAAAAGTAACGTCATTGCGGTTGACGTTACTTATTATACACCTTTAGGTGTGTGCCAGTATTATACCCTTATAGGGTTGTTATTCAAACCACGTCCTTTGGGCGTGGTTTTGATTATAAATATTATAATAATGCAAGGTATTTTAAATTTTTAACAACCTAATTATAACATATATCTATTTTTAGACAATATTATACATAAAATCAATATTTGATATATTTTCGCATTGAAAATTTTTAATAAGAATGATATAATACCAAACGTGTATTATCACAACAAAAAACCTTCTAAATAATAGAAATGGACAGTTCGTAACCATCCTGTCGGTAAACAAAACTAGGGACAATAATTTATTGTTGTACAGCGTTTTTACGCTAGTTATTTTGGAGGTGAGAAAACATGAAGAATATGAGCAAAACACAAAAAATGACTTTTTCTGCAATGGTTATTGCAATATATGTAGTTATTATGTTTTTTACACAAAGTTTCGCTTTTGGTGCTTATCAAATCCGTATTGCTACTGCCATGTACGCTCTTTCTTATTTGTTTCCGTTCCTAGTAGTACCACTTGGTTTATCGAATCTAATTTCTAATATGGTTATGGGGGGAATGGGTATCTTCGATATAGTCGGTGGCTATATGGTTGGTATTATTACATCTGGTTTAATTGTTCAAATTCGTCGATTAAACCTAAGTAAATTGTTTATGATATTACCTATTGTTTTAGTTCCAGGGCTTGGAGTTGCTACTTGGTTATCTTATATTTTGAGTATACCTTACAGTGCTTTGGCCTTAAGCTTGTGCATAGGTCAAATAACTCCTGCTATATGTGGTGTTATACTTATAAATGCACTTGAAAAAGTTCTTTATCCAAAAAACAAAATTAAAGGTGAATTTTAATGAGAAATCAAGATGAATTAACAGGTGTAACTTTACTTGGCAATAAAAAAACCGAATATAAATCCGATTATGCACCTGAAGTTTTAGAAACTTTTCCTAATAAACACCCTGATAATGATTATTTTGTAAAGTTTAATTGCCCTGAATTTACAAGTCTTTGTCCTATGACAGGTCAACCAGATTTTGCAACAATTTATATCTCTTACATACCAGACAAAGTAATGGTAGAAAGTAAATCTTTAAAGTTATATTTATTCAGTTTTAGAAATCATGGTGATTTTCATGAAGATTGTGTCAATATAATTATGAAGGATTTAATAAAACTTATGAATCCAAAATATATTGAGGTTTGGGGTAAGTTTACTCCAAGAGGCGGTATTTCAATAGACCCATATTGTAATTATGGTCGAAATGGTACAAAATGGGAAGAAGTTGCATTTAATCGTTTAAGTCAGCATGATATGTACCCAGAAAAAATAGATAATAGATAAAAGAGTATTTCTTCTAAATGAAAAAATCCCCCATGTAGATTATATCTACATGGGGGATTTGTCTTTTTATTTTCTTTTTTCGGGATGAGCGTTTAAATACATATCCAGAGCTTCTTTTAAGATAGCATCTAAACTTTCTAGGCTTTCATTGTTTAAAACCTGTTTTGCATATTTTTTAATACTTATTTTTGATTGATTTTGTGGCTTTTCAAAAATAGTGTTTATGTTATCAAAGCTATTTTCTTTTGATAGCCTTACAAGCTCGGCTGCTGTCTTTTCGGTGAGCTTTGGCAAATATTCAAGTGCTTTGTTTTGCTCATCACTGGACAGAAAAGAAAGCTGATAAGCTGCCGCTTGTGTTAGTTTGCCCTCATCAACTGCCTGTTTATATTCATCAATCAGATTATACATTCGTGCATATCTCTGTATTTGTCTGATTGAGATGTTTAAACTTTCTTTCTCACTTTCTAGTGTGTCTTTTAAATCGGTTCGAGTGCCTTGCCTGTTAGTGTTTTCTAAAAATCTATGCCAGCCATTGACCTTATCACTAAAGGTCATTTCACGACGCATTAAATTTGTGACCGTAAAAATTATATTCGCCTTTTCATCAGATATGTCTTTATAAATTTTTGCAGGTATGGTTTTTAAGCCTGCTTGTTTAGATGCATTAAAACGATGTTCACCAGATAGAATTTCATATTTATTAAACCCAATCATTCTAACAGAAATAGCCTCAAGCACTCCATGTTCAGAAACCGACTTTACAAGTGCAGAAAATTTTTCTTCAGGCATTTTTGAAAAATCTTTACCCTGTGCTTTGCCTGTAAACGGCACAAGCTGCTCAAGTGGTATTTCCATATAATCGTAAAGTGCTTGTCTGCCACTGCTTAAATCGCTTGGCATTTTTGCGGCTGCTGCGTTTAAATCAACGGTTAATTCGTCCTCTAACTCATCGTCTGTATGTTCTTGTATTTTCATTTTAGCCAAAGTGTTTGCCCTCCAATTCGGATAATCTTTTTAAAAATTCCTCGCCAAATGCCCTGTAATCTAGCGATGAATTTCCCTTAGGGTCATAATTTAACAGGTCAGTTTTAGCCTCTATGTATTCGGTCACAGAAATAGAACGTCTAATCTTTGTTTTAAACAGTACCGTTCCCATTTTATCAGCCATTTTAGTTAGATATTTTTCATAACGTTTAGCCGCTTTTGTGTTGCTTACATATTTAGTCATTAAAATGCCGATAATTTTTATAGGTTTAATTTGATTACTATTAAGTGCAAAAAGTGTGTCATGCAGCTCTAAGATAGCTTCCCTTGAGGTTTCCTCTGCATAGGCAGGTACTAAAACATAACCCATAGATGCAGCATTTAAACCATTCATAGTAAGAAGTGAAAGCGATGGGTTTGTATCGACAAGTATAAAATCATAGTCGTTTATAACTGTTTTAATTTGTTCCTCTATTATATGAGTGTATTTATAGTTAATTTGAGCTTGATATTCCGCACTAAAACGCTTATGCACAAGCTCCAAAAGTTTATCTGGGTTGTCCTTATTTTGCTCATATTCTGCCTTGGTCAAGCCCTCAGGCATTGAAAAGCCGTACATTTGATTAGATGCTGGAGCAATATCACAAAACTCACCATGTTTTATAATCTGTTTAAGTTCGGTTTTTCCTGTCAGCACATGAAAAAGCGATGGAGTTTGTAAATCTCGCCTTGAGATAGCACACCCTAAAGCCGCATCTAAATTTCGTTGAGGGTCTAGGTTAATTGTTAAAATCTTATAATTTTTTTCTGATAAAATACGAGCTAAAGCTAAAGCTGTTGTAGTTTTAGCAACTCCGCCCTTTTGATTTGCAAGCGTTATTACAATGCCCAAAATTAATTACCTCCATTTTTTCATGCCTTTATAAATATTTTATATGCTATAGTGCAAGGTGTCAATTTTAACTTCGCGACATCATGTCGTGAAGTTGGTGACATCATATTTAACTTTGCGACATCATGTCGCGAAGTGGACAACTTGACTTTAAATTATAGTTTTAGCACATGCAAATAGAGATTAAAAAATTTGATAATTTTTGCAAAGCATTAGACAATTTAGAGGATATAAAAAATTATAATCCCCATATGACAATGTGGTGTTAACAGATTTAGTGCTTTTATATCAAATTTGCTTTAAACAGGTATGGAAAGCCATGAAAAAGTGTTTAGAAAATGACGGTATGAACCGTAATCTGTTACCGAGAAGTATAGTTAAGTACGCATGCAAATTCAATATGATAGAAAATCAAGAAGCTTGGCTTAATACATTAAAATCGAGAAATAAAGCATCATATATTTACATTAAAACCACCCATTGCACGGGTGGTTTTAATGTACTCTATAAGGGTATAACTATTTTGATTGTCCTATAAACGAGGCGCCGAATCGTTTGACAATTACACTTTTGTTTACACACAAAATCTAATATAAAGTATAAATCAGTTTATCTCAAGTTTGATAATATTTTTTCTTGTAAGTTCTTTTGTTCTGTCATCAGGCTGACCAAAGCCTACATAAATATCTGCTTTTGTGCCATCGAATACAAGTTCGCCGTTTTGGTTTATAGTGCCAAACATTTTTTTAGAAATATTAAGCTCGATTTGTTTTGTTTCGCCTTTATCAAGTGAAATACGTTTAAATGCTGCAAGTTTTGGGTGTTTTACCTCGTTTTCACTGTTTGCATGTAAATAAACCTGAATAACATCATCGGTTTTCATTTTACCGTTATTTACAGCAGTTACTGTGATTTTAACACCGTTTTCACAAGCATTTTTGTATGTATCCTCACAAATAGTCTCGGTTATCTGAGTGTTTGCATAGTTTAGACCATAACCAAAAGGATAAAGAGGAGCTTTATTTAAAAATCTATAAGTTCTGCCGTTCATGGTGTAATCGGTGAAATCTGGCATATCATCTAAATCGGTATAAATTGTGATTGGAAGTTTACCAGATGGGGATACTTCACCGAATAATATATCAGCTATATCCTTGCCGCCTCTTGCACCTGCATACCATGTTTGTAAAACAGCGTTTGCATGTTTATCTGCTAAATTTAAATCCATGGCACTGCCTGCCATCATTAACACAACAAAAGGAACTTTGGTTTCGATTACTGTTTCAAGCAGTTTCATCTGAGAGAGAGGAAGAAGTAAATCACGTTTATCACCTGATGCATAAGCGTTGCCTGTATCGCCTTCTTCACCCTCTAGTGACTCATCAAGACCCAGACACAGCACAACTAAATCAGAGTGATTGCAAACAGTTTTTACTTCAGATAGACGGTCATCAGCTACTGCAAGAGGTTCTTCTCTGTCTTTAAATAAGTGACAACCACTTGAATATAATACTCTTACGTCGTCGCCAACGTAATCCTGTATGCCCTCAAGTACGGTTATATATCTTGATGAAGTACCATGATAGTTACCAATTAAAGCAGCTCTGCTGTTTGCGTTAGGGCCAATTACACCGATAGTTTTGATTTTATCCTTATTAAGTGGGAGAATACCGTCATTTTTTAGCATTACTATGCTTTCTTTTGCAGCCTTTGATGCTAAATCAAGATGCTTTTTACATTCTACAACTTCATAAGGAATGTTGTCATATTCGGTCTTATCAAACATACCAAGCATAAAGCGAGTTGTAAACAGTCTAATTGCTGAACGTTTTATATGTTCCTCTGGAATTAAACCTTGCTCATAAGCGGACATAATTTTATCAAATGTACAGCCACAGTTAAGGTCACAGCCTTTTTCAAGTGCCAAAGCTGCACTTTCTTCAGGTTTATCTGTGATTTGATGATTTTCATGGAAATCTCTAATAGCCCAGCAGTCAGATACATAATGACCTTTAAAGCCCCATTTACCTCTTAGAACTTCATCCATTAGATAGCTGTGAGCACAGCAAGGCTCTCCATTTGTGCGGTTATATGCACCCATTACTGCTTCAACTTCACCATCAACAACACTTTCCTCAAATGCAGGAAGATATGTTTCCCACATCTCTTTTAAAGATGTTTCGGCATTGAAATGATGTCTTAGAGCTTCAGGGCCTGAATGAACGGCAAAATGCTTGGCACAAGCCGCTGTTTTTAGATATTCTCCATCGCCTTGCAAACCTTTTATAAAATTAACGCCCAGTTTTCCGATTAAATGAGGGTCTTCGCCATATGTTTCATGACCTCTGCCCCAACGAGGGTCACGAAATAGGTTAACATTAGGTGACCATAAAGTTAAACCTTTATATATATCTCTATCTTCATATTTTATAGCTTCATTATATTTAGCTCTGGTTTCAGTTGCGATAACATCACCGATTTCATGTAAAAGCTCATCGTCAAATGTAGCACCTAAGCCGATAGCCTGTGGAAACATTGTAGCAGTACCGCAGCGAGCTACACCATGCAGACCCTCATTCCACCAGTTATATGCAGGAATACCTAGTCTATCAATAGCTGGAGCATCAAATTTTAGCTGTGATGCCATTTCCTCTATGGTCATTTGCTCGACAAGCTCGGTAGCTTTTTTTCTTGCTAGTTCTCTATTCATTTTTAACACACTCCTTATTTTATTGACTTATTATTTTTTTGAGTTTAATATATGAATATACTGGATTTTGAGGTAAAACCATATGCACAAAATTTATAGACATATAGAAAAAAGACCTACTCCAGCCAGATATAATCAACCTGCAAAATTTTATGAAGACTGGATTCTGACTGGCACAACAGAAGATGTTGACTATGTACCGCAAACACATCTGCGAATTTGGTATAATAATGAAAAGGGTTCTTATGATTTTCATCACCATGAAGCCATGGAAATTATAGTTTGTATGGAAAATGAAACTATAATACAAGCAGATAGCAACACTTATAAATTAAATTCGGGCGATATTATAATAATTCCACCACACATGCTGCATAATCTGTATTTTGATAAATTTGGTGTGCGTTTTATTTTTCTAATAGATATAGATATTTTAAGGTGTTACAATGATTTAAAAACAATAGACCCAATACTTATGAAACCATTTTTCTGTACTCCAAGCACTCAGCCTGTAATATATCAGGAAATATACAATTCTCTTATGAAAATGGTTGATATATATTTTGAAAATAAAAGTTTTTGGGAAATACATATATATTCTGTGTTTTTAGAAATGATAGCTTTAATAGGTGATAATCATTTTAAAGAAACAATCAAAGAACAAAACACATCAACTGTTTCAAAAGGCTTAGAATATTTTGATAAATTTTCAAGTCTTTTAAGTTTTATAGATGCAAACTATGCACAGGATTTAACACTGGAGCAGGTTGCAAACTATATGGGTTTTTCAAAGTTTCACTTTTCAAGACTGTTTAAAGTTTATACAAAAACGACATTTTACAATTATTTGTGTCACAAGAGAATACAAGCCGCACAATCTCTGCTTGTAAGTGATTTACCTATAACAAATATTGCAAGTCAAACTGGTTTTAATAATTCAACTACATTTTGCAGATGTTTTAAAAAGTTTACAAACTGTTCGCCTACCGAATATAGAAATAGGTTTAATAATGATAATACTTAAAATGGGACATAAAATTATGTCCCATTTGTTTTTATCCCTTAACACCACCCAGTGCGACACCTGCAATAATATATCTAGAAAACAGTAAATATACAATGATAAGTGGTAAAACAGTAAGAGTAAGACCTAAATATATAGAGCCGTATTCTGTTTTATAAATATCACCACGAAGCAAGCTAACCATAACAGGCATTGTATACTTATCCGAGTTTGTAAGCAGAATCAAAGGTGTAAACAGGTTGTTCCATGAAGCTACAAAGCTAAAAATAGCTTGAGTTGCGATAGCAGGCTTCATAATAGGAAGTACAATTCTATTAAAAATCATAAACTCTTTTGCACCGTCAATTCTTGCAGATTCTACAATTGACATTGGAAGTGTAGGCTGTAAATACTGACGCATGAAAAATACCATTGAAGGGGAGGCGATAGCTGGTAAAATCAGCATAGAAAGGTTGTTTGTAAGACCTACTTTATAAACCATCTGATAAAAACCAATCATAGTTACTTGAGCTGGTATCATCATAATAGCCATAATAAAGCTGAAAAATTGCTTTTTAAAACGCCAGTTATAAGCAACCTGAGCATATGCAGTTAGTGAGGAGAAATAAACTGCGAGTGCGGTTGCACCGATTGAAACTGTAAGAGAGTTTAAAAAACCGGTTATAGGGTCAAAGCTTTTACCAGTTAAGATTTTTAGGTTGTTCATCATATAAGATGATGGTATAAGTGTAACTGCTTGTTGCTGAATTTCGGTTGTAGAACGGGTTGCATTTACAATCATAATCCAAAAAGGCAAAATGCTAAGTATAGCTAAAAATATGCAAACAACGTAAATTACAACTTTAAGTACGGTATTTTCTTTTGTTTTTAACATATTTATTTGCCCTCCTTTTGTAATTTACGAAGACGTTTTTTCTCTTTTATTGCTTCCTTTTCATCGTCATCACGCATTAAACGGAAGGTTATACC
>CALWMO010000064.1 GCA_944381965.1 uncultured Butyricicoccus sp. | reverse complement strand
GCACTGCAAAAAGAAGCCGAGCTTATTCGCTCAAAAATACCTCAAGGTGCAGCTGTTATAGCTATGTGTATAGAGGGTAAAACAATGTCAAGTGAAGCCCTAGCAGATAAAATAGCGGAGTTTGCACTAAACGGCATAAGTCGTTTGGTTATACTTATAGGTGGCTCTTGTGGAATGGACGAGCAGATTAAAAAACAAGCTAATTTAAGATTATCTATGTCACCAATGACATTTCCACATCATTTAGCAAGGGTTATGGTGCTTGAACAGCTTTACAGGGCACTTAATATTACAGCTGGTGGAAAATATCATAAATAAAAAAGTCCTCTGGGAAAACCAGCGGACTTTTTCTGCGAAAGTGAAAATATTCAATTAACGATAGCTAAGGAGTGTGTCGACATCTTTTCTCTTTGGTACAGGATTATCGCTTTCAGATGAATAACCAATAGCTATAAGTGCCATAAGCTCTTGGTCTTCTGGAACTTCAAGATACTTTTCAAGCTCTTTTCGGTCGAAAATACCTAGAATTACTGAGCCAACACCAAACTCATGTGCAGCTAAACAGAAAGTCTGAGCGGCAATACCACAGTCATAATACTGCCAGCCTTCATTTCTGTCAGTTGAATATGAACCATCACGTTCAAAGCCACTTCTATTTTTAATAAAGGTTTGTGCAATAAGTGTTTTACAATTGGCTATTATTTTACCATTAAATGGTGCATAAACTTCGCAAATTTTATTTAGCATTTCTGGATTTTCAATCGCAATATAACGAGAAATTTGTGTGTTTTTCCATGATGGTGCATAGGCAGAAAGGGCAATTATTTTTTCTAAAGTTTCATGTGATACAACTTCATCAGTAAATTTTCTAATGCTTCTGCGAGTTAAAATACAACTTTGCAATTCCATAAATAACCTCCAGAGAAAGATAAAAAATGTATATTAATTCTAATATTTTCTATTATAAATTCACTTCTTGTTTGTGTCAATTAACAGGTCTAAAACCATACTAATTTAAAGCCTTTAATTTGTGGATATTTATGAGTGACATACTACATCTTGGGTGGTATAATGGAACAGCTACAATATTTATGACGAAAGGATGTTTTAGATAGATGGTGTATGTTGTAAAAAAAGACCATACAAAAGAGGAATTTAATGTTAATAAAGTGATTGCAGCTGTCAACAAATCTGCAAATCGTGTGTTATATGAGTTTACAAAAGAAGAAACAAATAGCATTTGCAAATATGTTGAAGACTATGTAAATCAAATGAATACATCAGAAATTCAAATTGGTCAGATGCATAATATGGTAGAAGCAGCTCTTGAACGTGTGCGTCCAGAAGTTGCAAAAAGCTATCGTGATTATAGAAATTATAAGCAAGACTTTGTGGGAATGCTAGACAGTGTTTATAAAAAAAGTCAGTCTATTATGTATATAGGCGATAAAGAAAACTCAAACACTGACTCTGCTTTAGTTTCAACAAAACGTAGTTTGATTTTTAATCAACTTAATAAAGAGCTTTATCAAAAATTCTTTATGACAACCGAGGAATTACAAGCTTGTCGTGATGGCTATATCTATGTACATGATATGTCTGCAAGACGTGATACAATGAACTGTTGTCTATTCGATGTTGAAAATGTGCTTAAAGGCGGATTTGAAATGGGCAACCTTTGGTATAATGAACCTAAAACTCTTGATGTTGCATTTGACGTTATCGGTGACATAGTGCTTTCTGCTGCAAGTCAGCAGTATGGCGGATTTACCGTTCCAAGTGTTGATTTACTTTTAGAGCCTTATGCTGAAAAAACATATAAAATGTTAACAGAAAAATACACTCGAATGGGATTAGATTCTGAAACAGTTGAAAAAGAAGCTATGGCTGATGTGCTTAACGATTTTGAGCAAGGTTTCCAAGGCTGGGAATATAAATTTAATACCGTTGCATCAAGCCGTGGCGATTATCCGTTTATCACAATGACTATGGGTACTGGTACAAGCAGATTTGCTAAAATGGCATCTATAACAATGCTTGATGTAAGACGTCGTGGACAGGGTAAAAAGGGACAAAAGAAACCTGTTTTATTCCCTAAAATCGTATTTTTATATGATGAAGAATTACACGGTAAGGGTAAAGAGCTTGAAGACGTTTTCGAAGCAGGTATATTATGTTCATCAAGAGCTATGTATCCAGATTGGCTTTCCCTTTCTGGTGAGGGTTATGTGCCATCAATGTATAAAAAATATGGCAAAATTATTAGTCCTATGGGTTGTCGTGCGTTCTTATCTCCATGGTATGAGCGTGGTGGAATGAAGCCAGCAGATGAAAATGACAAGCCTGTTTTTGTGGGAAGATGGAATATAGGTGCAGTTTCTTTGCATTTACCTATGATTTTGGCTAAATCAAGACAGGAAAATCTCGATTTTTATAAGGTTTTAGACTATTACCTTGAGCTTATTCGTAAATTACATATTCGTACATATGCATATCTGGGTGAAATGAGAGCATCTACCAATCCGCTTGCTTATTGTGAAGGTGGTTTTTATGGCGGTCATCTTGGAATAAATGATAAAATTAAGCCAATTATGAAAACTGCTACTGCATCTTTTGGTATTACTGCACTAAATGAATTGCAAATGCTTTATAATGGCAAGAGCTTAGTTGAGGACGGCGAATTTGCTAAAGAAGTGCTTGAGTACATAAACGAAAAGGTAAACAAGTTCAAGGAAGAAGATGGTTATCTTTATGCTATCTATGGAACACCAGCAGAAAGTCTTTGCGGCTTACAAGTTCATCAATTTAGAGCTAAATATGGTATAATTGAAGGTGTATCTGATAGAGAATATGTTTCAAATAGTTTCCATTGTCATGTTGCAGAAGATATTACACCTATTGAAAAGCAAAACCTTGAATATCGTTACTGGAATTTGTGTAACGGTGGTAAGATACAATATGTTAAATATCCGATAGATTATAATTTAGAGGCTATTCGTACAATGGTTCGTCGTGCAATGAAAATGGGATTCTATGAAGGTGTTAATCTATCACTTGCTTATTGTAATGATTGTGGACATGAAGAACTATCTATGGATACATGTCCAAAGTGTGGAAGTAGCAATCTTACAAAAATTGAACGTATGAACGGTTATTTATCTTATTCTCGAGTGAAAGGAGATACCCGTTTAAACGAAGCTAAAATGGCAGAAATTGCAGAAAGAAAGAGTATGTAAATGCGTTATCATAATATTACAAAAGATGATATGTTAAATGGTGAGGGTATAAGAGTTGTTCTTTGGGTTGCAGGCTGTGAACATGCTTGTGAGGGTTGTCACAATCCTATAACATGGGACGAGCATGGCGGTTTAGAGTTTGATGAGTCTGCAAAACAGGAGATTTTTGCCGAATTAGAACATGATTATGTTTCAGGAATAACTTTGTCTGGTGGTGACCCTTTGTTTATGTCAAACCGTGAGGGAATAACCAAGCTTTGCACAGAAATTCGTGATAAATTTCCAACAAAAACAATATGGTTATATACAGGTTATCGCTTTGAGGAAATAAGAAATTTACCAGTTATAAAGTTAGTTGATGTCGTGGTTGACGGTAGATTTATTAAAGCTTTAAAAGATGCAAAACTTCCTTGGCGAGGCAGCGAAAACCAAAGAGTCATAGATGTGCCGAAAACATTTAAACTGAAACAAATTGTACTTTTATCCGAACCAGAATACAATTGATTGAGGAATAAAAATGGAAATAAAAATAAAGTATTTTACTGATAAGATTGAAAAACTTCGTTATATAGATGGTAAATCAGATTGGATTGATTTAAGAGCCGCTGAAGATGTAGAGTTAAAGGCAGGTGAGTTTAAACTTATTCCACTTGGAATTGCTATGCAACTTCCTGAGGGGTATGAAGCTCATATTGTGCCAAGAAGTTCAACTTTTAAGAATTTTGGTATTATACAGACAAATTCAATGGGTGTTGTTGATGAAACTTATTGTGGAGATAATGACCAGTGGTTTATGCCAGCGTATGCACTCAGAGATACTAAAATTTCAGTAAATGATAGAATATGTCAGTTTAGAATTATGGAGCATCAGCCAGCTATTTCATTTATTGAGCAAGATGTTTTAGGTAATAAAGACCGTGGCGGTCATGGGAGTACCGGTACAAAATAAAACAAAAAGACATAAAAAAACCTCCGTTTTTTAACGGAGGTTTTAATTTTGTAATTACTTGATACTATTTTGTAGCTTTGCAGCCTTGATTGTGTTTTTCATAAGCATTGTTATGGTCATTGGGCCAACTCCGCCAGGGACAGGTGTCATATAAGATGCTTTTTCCATAACATCATTAGATACATCACCACAAACCTTGCCTTCTTCATTGCGGTTCATGCCAACATCAATTACAACTGCACCCTCTTTGACCATATCAGCAGTGATAAAGTTTGCTTTGCCAATAGCAGCAACTAAAATGTCAGCACTCTTGCAGATTTCAGTTAGATTGTTAGTTTTACTATGACAAATTGTAACTGTACCATTTTCATGAAGAAGTAACATTGCCATTGGTTTGCCTACGATATTAGAGCGACCAACTACAACACATTGTTTACCTTCAGCATTTATGTTGTATTCCTTGAGTAGCTCCATAACGCCAGCAGGTGTGCAAGGTAGAAAATCATAATCACCGGTCATAATTTTGCCAACGTTTGATGTGTTAAAAGCATCTACATCTTTTTTAGGGTCAATAGCTGCAATTACAGCATCTTCACTGATTTGCTCTGGAAGTGGTAACTGACAAAGAATACCGCTAATCTTAGGGTTTTTGTTTAATATGTCAATAAGCTCAAGCAGTTCATCTTGTGTAGCAGTAGCAGGCAAAATGTGTTTTTCGCTGTAAAAACCACATTCTGTGCAAGCTTTTTCTTTATTTCTAACATAAATTTGGCTTGCTTGGTCATCGCCTACGAGTATTACTGCAAGTCCAGGGACTATACCACTTGCTTTTAATTCTTCTGTTTCGGCCAGAATTTGATTTCTAATTTTAGCTGATAACGCTTTTCCGTCCATTTTTATTGCACTCATTTTATATACTCCTTTACTTTTTAGATTCTATTTCGGCTGTTGGATTCCAAATTTGACTAAGTGTTTGTATTTTGTTTTTGTTTGCAATAAACAACAAAACACAAGCTGTAATCCAACTGATAAATGCTAAAAGCTGTGAAACTCTTATCGGTGTATTAGGTATATATAGGCTATCTGTTCTAAGTCCTTCGATAATTGAACGACCAAAACCATACCAAGCTACATAAATTAAGAATATTTGACCTTTGAATTTTCTATGCTTACAGCAAAAATGTAATATAATAAAGCCTATTAAGTTCCATAATGACTCATAGAAAAATGTTGGGTGAACAGGTGCAGCACCATCTATGGACATGCCCCATGGAAGTGAAGTTTCACCACCAAAAGCCTCCGCATTGACAAAGTTTCCCCATCTGCCGAAAATTTGACCGATTATTATGCCGCATGAAGCAATGTCAAGAAGTTCAGCTATATTAAGGCTGTGCTTTTTACCATACAGATATATTGTTATAAACGAACCTATTATACCGCCATAAATTGCGAGTCCGCCATTCCAAATATATAGTGCTGATATTGGATTATCTTTGTATTGTTCCCATTCAAAAATAACATAATATAATCTTGCACATATAATTGCGATTGGTAAACATAATAACAATAAATCATAGAGAGTGTCTTGTTTATACCCAAATTGCACTGTTTTCTTTGAAAGATAGAATGATGCAACAATAAAACCTATTGCTATTATTATGCCGTACCAATAAATATCTTTACCAAATAGATTAAAAGCGACTCTATTAAGTGTAAAACTTAAACCAAGCTGAGGAAATTCGATTAAATGCTCCATAATTAAACCTCCTGATTATCTTCAAGAGGAATAACCTCAGAAAGAGTAAATCTATTTTCATCATTCCAGATTTTAAACATATTTAACAAATCATCTTTTGTAATCTTGTCATATTGAAGTGCTGAGGTTGCAAAATTTTCATTTGCAAAAGCTGCTTCACATTGTATACGACATAAATCATCTGTTCCATCAAGTGAACGAATCATCATACCATAGTGCATACATTTAACACGATTAAATTCATCGTCTGATATGCCGTTTTTAACAATTTCACATATGCTATTGAGAATAGAAGTATAAACTTCTTTAGGATTCTTGCTGTCACCACTAAATAAAACACAAGCAGCATCTGGGTGAATGGTATATCCCGCATCAAATCGACGGTTTAAAGTACCATTTTTATAAAGATTATTATAAAGTGAAGATGATTTACCAGCAAGAATTTCACAACAAAGCTCACCTATAAGCTGTCTTTTTGACTGTGATTCATTTTTAGAGAGTGGAATATCCTTAATTCCAATCATAAAAAATGGTTGAGGTACATTCATTTTAACAGCTATATGATTTTTATATACGGTGTTTTGACGCTCGCCATAAAAACGGTTTGCAATCTCATCAGCTTGTTTTGGTGTGTTTTTTTCTGCAATTTCTATAATTTTATCAAAATCAGCATTGCCACAAACGGTTAAAACAAGATTTTTAGGGCTATAAAATGCCTTGTGACACTGATATAACACATCTGGTGTTATTGGTGCAATACTTTCCGCACTGCCTGCGATTGAAATTCTAATTGGGTGATTGTGATACATACCAGCATACACATTTGTATATGCATTCCAAAATGGGTCATCATCAAGCATACTTATTTCTTGCTCTATGATACCTTTTTCTTTTTTAACATTTTCATCGGTGAAGTATGGTGTGCATACAAATTTAGTTAAAATGTTTAAATTTTCATAGAAGTTATCTGTGCATGAAAAGTAATATGCTGTCATATTTCGACTTGTAAATGCGTTTGGACTTGCACCTGTTTTTGCAAATTTTTGAAGTGCATTTCCGTCTTCATCTTCAAACATTTTATGTTCTAAAAAATGTGCAACTCCAGCAGGAGTATCCAAAACCTCACCATTTAGCATTTGAAACTTTTGGTCAGCTGAACCAAAATTAGTCGCAAGCATAGCAAAAGTTTTAGAAAAATCAGTTTTTGGGATATAGTATATTTTTAAACCGTTTGAAAGTACATGAGAGTACATTTCTTCGCCTATTTTATCAAAGGTTTCATGTGTCATACACTCTCGCCTCCTTTCATAAAGTAAACAGTGTCAAGCTTAATGTTTTGTCCAACTTTTATTACGTCTTGAACACAAATTTTATCTATTTGCTCAGAGAGTTTGTCCAAAGAAAGTGAAATATTGTTCATAATACCGCTTTGGAAATATGACTCTAAAGTTAAAGGACTATCATTCATAGATTTTAATAAATCAAGAATGTTTCTTTTAGCATCAAAAAGCTCTTGTTCGGTTATATTTCCGTTTTTCATATCATCAATTTGAGCTAAAATTTCTTTTTGAGCAAGTTCAGCATTTTTATTTTCAATACCAGAGGTTATAGTCATACTTCCGGTGAATTTATCAATACCACAAGAAGCATAATAGCAAAGGCTTAATTTTTCACGAACATGCTTAAATAATCGAGAACCAGTGTAACCGCCAAGAATTGTAGAAAACAACATAAGAGCAGGATATTCATTGCTTGTGGCAGTTACTCCTGTACGCAAGCCAATAGCTAATTTGCCTTGAGAAACAGGCATAGTTTCTGTTATATGTTTAGGCTCAGTTGGTGCAGGGAGAATGATGTTTTCAGCAGGCTTTGTGTTAGATTTTTTAAATGAAAATGCTGATTTGAATTTGTTTGCAATTTCGTTTGAGTCAACACTACCACAGTAAAAAATCTGCATAGGTGCGGTGTTAATAAGCTCATTTAAATATTCTGTGAGATTTTGAGGATTTATATTTTGTATTTCCTCTATATTACCATATTCGCAAAGACCAAAAGGTTCGTTTTCGTACATGATTTCACGCATACGTCTTACAACATAACTTCTGGTATCACTTTTAAGTCTAGCGATTCTATCAATCAGATTTTGCTTTTCACTTTCAACATATTCATTTAGTAAAAATCCGTTTTTTAAAGCTGGTTTATGTATTAGTTCACAAAGTAAATCAATAACTTCATTTGTTAGATTTCCATTTGCAAAACGCTCATCAATTACATCAGCAATAAAACCAATGGCTAGATTTGCACCAGCTTTACGAATAAGGGGTACAATTCTAGCACCATATAATGTATCAAGTTTGCGGTTAAGTGATAACATATCAGAGTGATTTTGTGTGCCTCTTAGCAAAACATGAGGGAGAATAGCTGCAAAACCATTATTTTTGCTAAGTGGAACGGTCATTGTAACGCTCAAAACCGAAGTTTTAAACTGTTTAGCTTGCATTGAGGTTAAAGTTATACCATCAGCAAGTGAAGAAGTAAAGGTTGTTTGCATTATTAAAACCCCGTTTCTAATAAATCGAACATATAAAATCAGTATACATTTATTTTAAAATAAAGTCTATTAAAATTTAAAAATTTTTTATTAAAAAAGCTTGACATATAATGATGTATATTGTAATATATTAACGTCGTAGTTGTAAAGCAAATCTCCTTTACACAGGAGGCTGATTATGAAAAATAAACCGCTGGAAATGTGCTTGCTCTTTGAC
>CALWMO010000063.1 GCA_944381965.1 uncultured Butyricicoccus sp. | reverse complement strand
CATAAGTCGTGCAGAATTTATAAGATATATAAATAGAGCTTTTCATTTTACTGAAAAAGCTGAAATAAATTATACTGATGTGGAAAATGATGCTTGGTATTATCCAGAAATACAAATAGCAGAAAAATATGGTTATATAAACGGTGTGGGTAATAATAAAATGGATCCAGATGGTGATATAACACGTGAACAGGCTGCAACTATTATCGGCAGACTTTATAAAACTACAACAGCAGATGCAGTGCAACCTAGTCAGCTTTCATTTACAGATAAAAATAAAATAAGCACTTGGAGTGCTGGTTATATATATGAAGCTGTTAAAAAAGGATATATAACAGGTTATCCAGAAGGTGATTTTAAACCACAAAATACTATAAGACGCTCAGAAATAGCTAAGATTTTATATTCTTATCTTGGCAACTCACTAAGCGAAGAAGGTGCAGAATATACAGGTGCTGATTTTAGAAATGATGTTGAAAATGTAACAATTTCTGAAAGCTGTACACTATCAAATGCTGAGGTAGGTGGCGATTTATATATAACAGAAGGTCTTGGCTCTGATAAGGTAACACTTAAAAATGTATCAATGACAGGTACACTTATTATTTCTGGTGGTAATGTTACTTTAGAAAATGTAGATGCACCTACAATTATTATTGGCTCATCTATGAACCGTTTGGTTGAGGTAACAGCAACAGGCAATACAAATGTTTCATTAACAGAAATTCAAAGCACAGCATCAATAAAAGAATCTGCTCTTAATGTTTCAGCGGGTGGTTTCAGTGATGCATCTATATCAGGTGGTTCATCTACCTCGGTAACTATTGATGGTAAGCTGTGGAATGTTGATGTTTTATCAAACACTTCGGTTATACTATCTACCACATCAGAAATTAATACATTAAATATGAAAGCAGCTGGCAATATAGGTGGATATGGTAAGATTAGTCAAGCTAATATCTCTGCAAATGGCTCTAATTTCTCTATTACACCAGATAGTTACAAATTATCAGGCGGTATCTCTGCAACTATAAACGGAAATGTTGTTAAATCAGAAACAGCAGTGTCTATAACTCCTGATAAACTCACTTGGGATAAGGGAATAGAGCAAACACAGGATTATTTTGATTTTATTTTATCTCAGTCACCTACAACACTAGAGAAAATTGAGATTGAAGGCAAAATTTTAACTGTAGGCACAGATTATAGAACAACTGAAAATGGAATACGTTTATATGCTACTTTCTTAAAAAGCATATCAACAGAAGGTAATTATGTATTAGATTTAACATTCTCAGGTGGAGCAAAGGCAAAATTAAATCTAACTATTTCTGATTCTTCTAAAAACTCTGTAACACCAACAAGTGCCGTATTTGATAAAAACCCTGAATCTGCAAATAACGGTAGCTTATATTTTACTATTGCATCTGCAAAAGGTGTTTTACTTAACAATATAACAGTTTCAGGTAAAACTTTAACAATGGGTAATGACTATACTTATCAGTCATCAACAGGTGTTGTTGAGCTTAAATCAAGCTATTTAAACTCCAAAAGCACAGGCACATTAAATGTAACATTTAATATGTCAAAAAATAATGCAGTTACTGCACAGATTACTATTAAGGATACAACTCCAGTAAACTCACTTTCTTCTACACAAGTGGATTTTGATGCAAATGTACAAAGCACAGAATATGGCGATGTAAGTGTTAAATTAAATGCTGTAAATAATGCTGTGTTAAAACAAATTGTTGCAGTTGGCACAGATAAGGTTCTTGATGAAGGTTGGCATTATACAATATCTTCTTCTGGTGATATCCTCATAAATAAATCCGCTCTTGCATCACTCGCATCTGATGGAAGAAGTTATATAGATTTGCGTTTTCAAATGTCTGAGGGTGTAAATCCAGTTTTAAGAGTAAATTATGTAACTACTTATGCAGTTAGGGTATCAGTTACTGATGATTTAGGCTTAGCTGTAAAAAATGCATCAGTAAATATAGCTCCTCAGGATAGCACAGATGATACTGCGTCAAAAGCTCAAGAGAAAATAAGTGATTCATCAGGTGTTGCAACATTTTATGTTAAAAAAGGTAGTTATACTATAACAGTAAGCGGCACAAATTTTGAGAAGGTTACTAAAAATGTAAATATATCATATGCACAAAGTGTTAATATGAATGTAGCACTAGAGGAGACTATCAAAATAGCAGTTACTGAAAGCTCTGGTGCATATATAAATGGTGCAGTTGTAACTTTAGATAATCAAACTGCTACAACTGGTGCAGATGGTATGGTATCATTTACTGTAGAACGTGGTGTACATACTTTGACTGTAACAGCCAGTGGTTATTCAACATATTCTAACAGAAATTTTGAAGTAAAATCATCAATAACTCAAAGGGTTACAATGTCTAAATAAAAACTAAAACTCCAATGATTGAAACGACCTCCAAAGGTTAGACTACAAAATCTAACAACTGGAGGTCAGTATTTTGTTAAAAAATAGAAAACAAAAGAGGAAACCAAATGATTGAAAAATATAAAAGTATAGAATTATTTGCTGGTGCGGGAGGACTAGCATTGGGCTTAGAAATGGCTGGATTTGAACATATTGGACTTGTAGAATTTGATAAATCTGCGGCTAATACATTAAGACTTAACCGTCCAAATTGGAATGTATTGTGTGAAGATATTGAAATTGTAGCATCAAGAAATTTAGAAAAAGAGTTCGGAATAAAAAAATATGAATTAGACCTTTTGTCTGGTGGAGCTCCATGTCAAAGTTTTAGCTATGCTGGAAAAAGACTTGGCTTAGAAGATACTAGAGGTACAATGTTTTATCATTATGCAACTTTTCTGAAAAAATTACAGCCAAAAATGTTTCTATTTGAAAACGTTAAGGGATTATTGAATCATGATAAAGGTAAAACTTTTAAAACTATTTGTGATATTTTTGAAGAGCAAGGATATAAAATAAATTATTCAGTTTTAAATGCTTTAGATTATGGAGTAGCTCAAAAAAGGGAAAGATTGATTGTAATAGGTGTTAGGAATGACTTATCTGAAAAAGTAAAATTTCAATTTCCTAAGAAACATGAAAAAAAATTGGTTCTTAGAGATATCTTAAAAGATGTTCCTGAAAGTGAGTGTGCAAAGTATTCTAAAGAAAAAGAAGAAATTTTTAAATTAGTTCCTGCGGGTGGATATTGGAAAGATATAGACCCAAATATTGCAAAGAAATACATGAAAAGTTGTTGGTTTATGGAAGGAGGAAGGACAGGAATATTAAGAAGATTAAGTTTAGATGAACCATGTTTAACAGTTTTAACAACACCACAAATGAAACAAACTGAAAGATGTCACCCTACAGAGGTTAGACCTTTTACAATTAGAGAAAATGCTAGAATACAATCTTTTCCAGATAAATGGCAATTCACAGGCACTATTGCATCAAAATATAGGCAAATTGGAAATGCAGTTCCTTGTAATTTAGCTAAAGAGATAGGAATAAGTATTATAAAAGCATTGGGAGAAAATGATAATGGATAAAGATTATAAATTAAAGTTTATATCACAAGAAGATTTTGAAAAGCATCTTACAGATACATTGAAACAATATAATGAAACACTAAAAGCTATTGATTTAAAAAAATTTAACAGTAATCTAATAGACCCAATTAAACTTTTATTTGATAAAAACGTATTTAACAAGAGTTTTGAAGAAATTATTAAACTAGAAATACATCGTCAAAGAGATAAATCAAATAGTAATATAATTGGATACTTTCATCAAAATATGTTTAAATATATAGAAAATTGTGTTGTTCCAAAGCAGGGTTGGGATATTATTTTTACTAACAATGATAAAACATATTATGTTGAAATGAAAAATAAACATAATACTATGAATAGCTCTTCTTCGGGAAAAACATTTATGAAGATGCAAAATCATTTGTTAAATTCAGAAGATAAGGAAAGAAGTATTTGTGCTCTTGTAGAGGTAATTGCTAAAAAATCTCAAAATATACCTTGGGTAATTACATTAGATAAAATAAAACAAAGTTCTAATGAGCAATTAAGAAGAATTTCAATTGATAAGTTTTATGAAATAGTTACTGGAGATTCTAATTCATTTAAAAATATGTGCGAGCAATTACCAATAACAATAAAAAAAATAATTTCAAATAATAAATCATTACAGGTAGAAAAGGATACTGTATTTGAAGAACTAGCTAATATTAACAAAGATATGTTGCTTTCATTATACAAACTTGCATTTTCTACATATGAAGGATTTGCGTTTTAGTATAATTTATGATACTGGATATATTATTTGAGAATATGTATTTTACAATGTCTAAATAACCAAAAACTCCAAGGCTTATGAGTAGCCTTGGAGTTTTTGGTTATTTAATTCTTAAAGTTTTTAAAAAAGCTTTTTGGTTATCACTTATTCTATGACTGTCTATTGCTTTTTGAATTGCCTTTTGATGTGTAAATTTATCGAGTTTTTGTTCTATTATATATTTAACAGCTATATCATATTGTTTTACAAGAGCCTCAGCAAAATACCATGCAATCATCATATTTACATAGTATTCGTTTGATTTTATATTACTTACTAAATCTAAATATTCTATTTTGAACATATCATCAAGATAGTAACGTAAAAGCACGCTTATTGCAAATCTGATATGATATGTTTTACCAGAGTTTAGCCATAATTTAACCTGATTTATAAGATTTTCAGGGTGTTTTTTAAAGAGTTTTGGACTTATTAAATCGCAAGTTGCCCAGTTATCAACATAATCTAAAAATTTAGATAATTCTGTTATTAGTTTATCATAATCTTTAATTTCACAGATTATAAGCCCATGAAGATTATTTTCTTCATAATATTTATGAGGTAAATCATTCAAATCATAATCTTTTATTTGCTTTGCAAGTTTTCTAAGTTCGGGCATTCTAACACCAATAACCGTATTAGGGTCTATATTTGGTATAAGTTTGCAAGTAAACTCTTTATATGAAATATCTTGTAAAGAAAAAAGCGTTTTTTGTATATCTAACATATAGACTCTCCTAAAAAGAAAAAGATGCAGCTTGACACTGCATCTTTTTTTATTACTTAAAGTATTTTACGCCGCTTTCAAATAGAGGCTGATATTTATTACCATAAATATTACGTCCAACATAAGGAGTGTAACGTTCAGTGTGACCCATTTTACCAAGTACACGACCATCTGGAGAAGTAATACCTTCGATTGCACACATAGAACCGTTAGGGTTATAAGCAATATCCATAGATGGATTGCCGTTAAGGTCGGTGTATTGGAATGCAACCTGACCATTTGCGATAAGTGAATCAATAACGCTCTGAGGTGCTACAAAACGACCTTCACCATGAGATATTGCAATAGAATGTAAATCGCCAACTTCACAGCATGATAGCCATGGACTCTTTACAGATGCAATACGAGTTGTAACATAAGAAGACTGGTGACGACCGATTAGGTTGAATGTTAAAGTTGGGTCATTTTCGGTCATCTGGTCACGAATTTCACCATAAGGCACTAGACCAAGCTTAATAAGTGCTTGGAAACCATTACAAATACCAAGCATTAAGCCATCACGCTTATGCAGTAAGTTGTGAATTTCTTCCTTGAGTTCTGGATTTCTTAGGAAAGATGCGATAAACTTACCAGAACCATCTGGCTCATCACCACCAGAGAAACCACCTGGAAGAATCATCATTTGAGCATTAGAGATAGCCTTTTTAAGCTGCTCAGCAGACTCAGCAAGTGCATCAGCAGAGAAGTTGCGAACAACTACGATTTCAGCCTTACCGCCAGCAGTTTCAACAGCCTTTGCAGTGTCATATTCGCAGTTTGTACCTGGGAATACAGGGATAACAGCAAGAGGTTTTGCATTCTTAACAGCTGGTGCAGATATATTACGCTCGGTGTAAGAAATAGCCTTTAATTTATCATCATGTGCAGCCGCCTTTGTAGGGAATACACTCTCAAGACGACCTTCAAATGCATTTTTAAGCTCATCAAGGGTTACTGAATCATTACCAATAGTTACAGTCTGAGCCTCTACTGTCTGACCAACTTTCCAAGCATGAGCAAGCTCGGTTGTGGTTTCGATTAAAATACCACCGAAATTCTTTAAGAATAGTGCATCAGCAGGGAAAGAACCATCAAATTCAAAGCCAATATCATTACCGATTGCCATTTTGCAAATACCCTCTGCAACACCGCCTGTGGATAATGCCCAAGCAGAAACAGCAGTACCATTGGAAATCATGCGGTAAGCATCTTCCCAAGTGGATTTAATAGTTTCATAATCTGGTGAGCCGTCTTCATTATATGCAGCATCAAGCAGATATACATAATGATTAGCAGCCTTAAACTCAGGGGAGATAAGCTTATCTGCATCGTGTGGAACAATAGCGAAAGAAACAAGTGTTGGAGGAACGTCCATATCATCAAATGAGCCAGACATAGAGTCCTTACCGCCGATTGCACCTAAACACAGTTCTTCCTGTGCAGTATAAGCACCTAAGAGTGCAGAAAGAGGTTTACCAAAACGCTTAGGGTCTTTGCCAAGACGCTCAAAATATTCTTGGAATGTTAAGTATGCATCTTCATATTTACAGCCAGCTGCAACAAGTTTTGCAACAGACTCGATAACGGCAGCAGATGCACCCAAGAATGGATTTTGCTCGGTATAATAAGGGTCAAAGCCAAAAGCCATAACAGATGCAGTTGCAGCCTGTCCGCTTTGTACTGGCAGAGTAGCCGCCATAACTTGAGTTGGTGTGAGCTGATTTTTGCCGCCAAATGGCATAAATACAGAACTTGCACCGATTGAGCCGTCGAAACGCTCTACAAGACCACGCTCAAGACAGATATTTAGTGAAGATGCATGATTTAACAGTTTCTGTTTAACAGTTTCACCATCTGGAGTTCTCTCAATAGATGGTGCAGGCATAGCGTCAATATGTGCATCAACATGCTTTGCACAACCATTTGTGTTTAAGAAATCACGGGAAACATCAGCGATATATTTGCCGTTCCACTTCATACGCAGACGGTTTGTGTCGGTTACAACAGCAACCTTTACAGCTTCGATGTTTTCCTTTGCAGCCTCAGAAATAAAGCGGTCAGCGTCCTCTGCATGAACTACAACAGCCATACGCTCTTGTGATTCGGAAATAGCAAGCTCTGTACCGTCAAGACCGTCATATTTCTTAGGTACAGCGTTTAGGTCGATGTCAAGACCGTCTGCAAGCTCACCGATAGCAACAGATACACCGCCCGCACCAAAGTCATTACAGCGGCGAATCATCTTTGTAACTTCGGCATTTCTAAACAGACGCTGAATTTTACGTTCTTCTGGTGGGTTACCCTTCTGAACTTCCGCACCACAGGTTTCAAGAGAGGTTTCTGTGTGCTTTTTGGAAGAACCGGTAGCACCGCCACAGCCATCACGACCGGTTTTACCACCGAGTAAGATAACAATATCGCCAGCCTCAGGAACTTCACGAATTACATTTTCGGCAGGAGCAGCACCTACAACAGCACCGATTTCCATACGTTTTGCAACATATCCTGGGTGATAGATTTCATGTACAAGACCAGTTGCAAGTCCAATCTGGTTACCATAAGAAGCGTAACCAGCAGCAGCAGTTGTACATAGCTTGCGTTGAGGTAGCTTATGAGGTAGAGTTTCAGCCAGAGGTACAGTTGGGTCGCCGGCACCGGTTACACGCATAGCTTGATATACATATGAACGACCGGAAAGAGGGTCACGAATAGCACCGCCAAGACAGGTAGCAGCACCACCAAATGGCTCGATTTCGGTTGGGTGGTTATGAGTTTCGTTTTTAAACATTAACAGCCAATCTTCAAGACGCTCAGAACCATCTGCATCATTTACTTTAACATTGATTTTAATAGAACAAGCGTTGATTTCTTCGGATTCATCAATGTTCTTTAAGTAGCCACGCTTTTTCAGCACCTTTGCGGCAGCGGTAGCAATATCCATTAGAGTTACAGGACGTTTTGCAGCCTTTTCTTCGCCATAAACCTCAACTCTAGCGGCAAGATAACGGTCAAATGCAGCCTGAACCATTGGGTCGTCAATTACTGTGTTGTCAATTTCGGTTAAGAAAGTTGTATGACGGCAGTGGTCAGACCAATATGTGTCAACCATACGAACTTCGGTGATTGTTGGGTTGCGTTTTTCTTCGTTTGCAAAGTAATTTTGCAGGAATTTAAGGTCATCTAAGTCCATTGCAAGACCTAGGTTTGAAAGCATTTCAGAAAGTGCAGTCTCGTCCATGTTTATAAAGCCTTCTATGGTATCAACTTCGGTTGGAATTTCATAAACTGCTTTGAGTGTTTCTGGCTTGTCCATAGAAGCTTCTCTTGCTTCAACAGGGTTTATAAGGTAAGAGCGAACCTTATTCATTTCTTCTTCTGTCAGCTTGCCTTCAAGCACATAAATTTTAGCAGCTGAAACATTAGGACGGTTTTCGCCAGTAAGTAGCTGAACACATTGTGCACAAGAATCTGCACGCTGGTCAAACTGTCCTGGAAGTGGCTCTACTGCCAAAATAGAGTAATCGCCATTAGATTGTGGGAAGGATTCGTCATAGCATACATCTGCCATAGGCTCGGAAAAAACAATATGTTTTGCTTTTTCATAAATTTCATCAGATACGCCTTCTATATCATATCTGCAAAGATAACGTACGCCAGTTAAGTTTTTAATCTCTAACTGGTTAACAAGTGTATCGAATAGTCCTTTTGCCTCTACATCAAAGGTTGGACGCTTCTCAGAATAACAACGGTATACTGCCATGGTGAACTCCTTTATCGTTCTGAATTTGGTCGAATAGACAATAAAAAATCGGGTAAAACATTGATTTTTTGCCTTAGACCATCATTTTTCTAACAATAATATCATACAGCATTGTAAACTTTCAATCAAGCGATAAATTGACAAAACCGCATTGAAATTCCTGTCCACTCGTGTATAATTTAATCAAAGGGGGCAGACAATAAGCA
>CALWMO010000062.1 GCA_944381965.1 uncultured Butyricicoccus sp. | reverse complement strand
ACATGGCATGGAGTACCGTTTACAATCGCCTTAACACGACGAACGTTAGGCTTCCAAGTTCTGTTAGAACGTCTGTGGGAGTGAGAAACCTTGATACCGAAGGTTACGCCCTTTCCGCAAATATCACACTTTGCCATTTTCCTGCACCTCCTTATCTACAAGGCATTGAGTAACGTATATAATATTACCACGAAGGCAAAGAAAAATCAAGTATTTTTTTGATTTTTTTTGGAAGATATAAAAAATATCTGTATATCTCTGTATAAGCGTTGAAAAATAGTAAAAACTCGTCTATAATAAGCATAATGAATCCCGCAAAAATCGCAGGAGGGCTGATAAAATGCAGTTAAAAGAGTTTGGTGTGTCTTTAAAAGACCTTATTCAAGAATTTAATTTTGAAGTAGTTTATGGGCCAGATGGCTTTGAAAAAACAGAAATCACAAGAGATGATGTAAGCCGCCCTGGATTGCAGCTTGCAGGTTTTTTTGACTTTTTTGACCCTAACCGCTTACAGGTAATGGGCAAAGTTGAAACAACATATGTAGAAAGCTTTGAGCCTGAAAAGCGTCAAGAAATATTTGATAGATTATTTGAAACTGGTATTCCAGCTATGATTATATCAAGAAATATTGATGTATTCCCTGAGTGTATTGAAGCGGCTAAAAAATATGGTGTTCCGCTTTTGCGTACAAATGAATTTACCTCTACCATTATAAATTCACTTGTAGCCTCTCTCAAAGTTTCACTTGCACCACGAATCACACTCCATGGTGTCTTAATTGAAATCTATGGCGAAGGTGTGCTTATTCTGGGTGATTCTGGTGTTGGTAAGTCAGAAACAGCTATTGAGCTTGTAAAACGTGGTCACCGTCTAATAGCTGATGATGCGGTTGAAATCAAACGTGTATCTGATAAAACCCTTGTTGGTGCTTCACCTGATGTTATCCGTTATTTTATTGAGCTTCGTGGCATAGGTATTGTCGATGTACGCCGTATTTTTGGTGTGGGTTCTGTAAAACTTACCGAAAAAATTGAGCTTGTTATCAACCTTGAAAACTGGGAGGACGGCAAGCAATATGATAGACTTGGTCTTGATGGTCAGACAACAAGTATTTTAGATATTCGTGTACCATCTCTTACTATCCCTGTAAAACCAGGTCGAAATCTAGCTGTAATTATTGAAGTTGCAGCTATGAACAACCGTTATAAGAAAATGGGTTATAATGCTGCTAAGGAGCTTCAAGAACGTATGCTCCGCTCATTTGGCAACTAAAATTTTTCAGGGCTGTGGCTTTTTAAGTTGCAGTCCTATTCTATTGCTAAAAAAGAAAGGATTTTTTATTTATGATTAAACTTGTAGCAGATTTACACACTCATACTAACGTTTCACATCATGCTTACAGTTCTCTTGAAGAAATGGTTCAAGGTGCAAAACGTGCTGGGCTTAAAGCTATTGCTATAACAAATCATGGCCCTAACATGGTAGATGGTGCTCATCAGTGGCATTTTTCCAATTTAAATATAGTTCCTAGAAAAATTGACGGTGTTTGTGTAATTCGTGGCATTGAAATGAATATTATGCCTCCAAACGGTAGCACAGATGTAATGGAAGAAAGACATTTTAAACATTTAGACTATGTTATTGCATCTTTCCATGAACCTTGCTTCCCTCCTGTGAACTCCGAAGTTCACACAAGAGCTTTAGAAAATATTTTAAGAACCCCATATGTTACCACACTTGGTCATCTTGGAAATCAAAATTATTTATTTGACCAAGAGAGAATTATCTCACAGTGCAATGAGTTTGGAAAAATTGTAGAAATAAATAATAACTCTCTTGCAATAAGAAAAGGCAGTAAAGAAAACTGTAAAAGCATAGCCGAGCTTTGCAAAAAATATCGTGTACCTATTGTTGTTACAAGTGATTCTCATATATCTTTTATGGTAGGTAAAACTGACTCTGCCATTTATATGCTTGATGAAATTGGTTTCCCTGAAGAGCTTATACTAAATGCAGATTTTGACCGATTAAATAATTATTTTAAGAAAATTCGAGGTATAGATTTATATTCATTTGAAGAAGGTAAAGCGTAATTATTTGTAATATACATACAAATTCCATGGCAAAAAATTGCTTAAAGTGAATTTATTTTACATTTATATTACATATAATATTTGTAACTTGAGAATTTTGTCTTATGGTGTTATATTATATTCGTTAGGTTTTTTATAATACGGCTGCTCGCAGCCGTATTACTTTTGCAATATAAGAAAGGATTTACTATGCGAAAAAGATTTATAGCATTTACGCTGCTATTTTCTTCTATGCTATCTGGCATAAGTTATGCAGCAAATGAACAAGCCGAAATTCAAACAGATATACCTGCTGTATATGCCGCAAATACCCAAGGTAAAAAGGCATATGTCAGTCAAATGGAAATTTACTTGGACGGTGAACAAGTTAAACCTATTGCATACCTTATCAGCGTTGATGCTTATGGTGCATATACATATTTTAAACTTAGAGATTTAGCATATCTTATGAACGGCAAAGATTGCCAGTTCAGCGTAGATTATAACGAGAAAACAAAGCAAATTATCGCTAAAAGCGGTGAAAAATATACCCCTAATGGCTCAGAAATGAAAGCCTCAGGCAGCGGTGACCAAATAGCTTATGAAACAGATAGTCCAATCTGGTTAGATGGCAAAAAAGTCGAAATGGAAGCATATAATATAAACGGTAACACATATTATAAACTGCGTGATATGGGTGAAGTTTTTGGTTTTGATGTTTCTTATAAAGACTCTAGTAAGCAAGCTATAATCCGTACACCAAGCTATACAGGGCCAGATACTCCTGACACAAATGACCCTGATGAAAATAAACCAAGCAATCCAGATAATACAATCACTCCAACACCTCCTCCAACCCCAGAGCCTACATCTGGCAAAGTAGACGGTAAATTAACCGTTCTAATTGACGTAGGTCATGGCGGTTCTGACCCAGGAGCTGGTGGCACTGCACCTTATGCATTTTTCACTTATCAAAACCGTAAGGTAAGTGCCGGCGGTTCAATTTATGAAACTGATTTTAATTTACCTGTTGCCCTTTGTCTGCGTGATTTACTTGAAGCAAGTGGTGCAAATGTTATTATGAGTGCTGAAACAGATAAAACGGTGACATTTGCACAGCGTAAAACAATTATAGAAAACAACGCAAATACAGCCGATATGCTTATAAGTATACATCATAACGCATTTAACGGTAATGCATCAGGTTTTGATATACTCGCACAGATTAAATATAAAAATGGTGGCGATGGTTATGAGCTTGCACAAGCTTTTGAAAAGCAATACCTTGAAGATGGTAGAAAACGTCATGCGCCAACCACTTTCAAAGAAGGTAGCAACGGTGACTATTATGCAATTTTACGTTATGCCGCAAATGTTGATATGCTTGCTATAATCAGTGAATATGCATATATTGACAATGCAAATGATGTAAAATGTATATTAAGTAATGAAGGTGTTGAAAAAGAAGCTCAAGCTATGCATGATGCAATTTTAGATTTCTATTCAACACATGAATATTGATAAAAAGGACTGATTTTATGACTAAAGTAGAAAAAGCTGTTAGCCTACATGATAAAGGTTATAACTGTGCACAAGCTGTTGTGTGTGCATTTGCCGATGATTTAGGACTGGACGAGCAGACCGCATATAAAATGAGTGAAGCATTTGGTCTAGGCGTTGGTCAAATGGAAATTTGTGGGGCTGTATCAGGTGCATGTATGCTTGCAGGCATGAAAAACAGTGGTGGTCTTGATAGCATAGGTAAAACTAAGGGTGAAACATATAAAATAAATCGTGCTATTGCTGACGAGTTTAAGCAGATGAATGAAAGTGTTATTTGCAGAGAGCTTAAAGGCGTTGAAACTGGCACTGTACTTCGTTCTTGTACTGGCTGTATTGAAGATGCAGTAAAAATTGTAGAAAAATATATAAAATAATTTAAACGGGTTGATTTTAAAAATCAACCCGCTTTTTTTATAATATTTGTTTGATATCTTCGGTTATTTGCTCCGATGTTAAATGGTTTTCTTTCAAAACAGTATCTATATCATATCTATCATAGAGCTGCTTTTTAAGTCCATAATTTAAAACTTTCATGCTATCTTTACCGTAATAGCTTGCGATTTTCTGACCGAAACCACCTTCTATACAGCCATCTTCAAGAGTGATAACAATATCATGCTCTGTTTTTAAATTCTCTAATAATTCTATATCTAAACCTGTAAGATAAATTGGATTTATAAGTGTTGGTTTAACACCTAATTTATTTTGAATATCACAAGCTGTTTTCTTACCAAGCTCAAAAAAGCTACCTACTGCAATAATAGCGACCTTACTTCCCTCTTGTGCAACCTCATACTTATTAAGCTCGGAATAATCGGTTTTAACCGGTCTATCTGATGAGATAACACCGTTTTCTGGCACACGAATAGCCACAGGATACTTATTTTGCTCTATACTCCAGTCAAGCATTGCAAAATACTCCTCTTTTGATGTAGGGGCAAGGTATACAAGCTCTGGAATATTTGAAATCATAGGTATATCATAAAAACCTACATGAGTTACATCACTCATACCATAAACAGATGCACAAAATACAACCATTGTTGCAGGATTTTTATTTATACATAAATCCTGTGCGATTTGGTCATAAGTTCTCTGCATAAATGTGCTGTATACACCAAAAACAGGCTTTGCACCACCCTTAGCTATACCAGATGCCATTGCAACAGCGGTTTCTTCAGAAATACCCACATCAACAAACTGTTTACCTGCAAGCTTTCTCTTTTCTGGGATAAAGCCCATAACCGCTGGCGTACCTGCTGTTATTGCTACGATTTTTTCATCTTTTTTCATTTTTTCAAGCAGATAATCAGCAGTTAAAGTGCCATAATCCTCACCTTCAAAGCTCATAAGAGTCTTGCCTGTTTCTCTATCAAAAGGCATTGTCCAGTGGAATGTTTCTCTATCATCTTGTGCCGGCTTATAACCCATACCCTTTTGTGTACAAATATGCACTGCAACTGGTTTTGTACTATCCTTGACAAGGTTAAATGCTTTTATTAGCTCGTCTATATCATTTCCATTTTTAACGAAAACATAATCAAGACCAACTGCTTTAAATAGGTTACATTCAGCCTTGCCATCTGTATCACGCAGTAATTTTAAATTACCATACAAACCGCCATGATTTTCAGCGATTGACATATCATTATCATTTACAATGATTATAAAATTGCTGTCAAGTTCTACCGCTGTGTTTAAACCCTCAAGTGCCTCACCGCCACCTAAAGAGCCATCACCAATAATAGCTATAACATTGCCTTGTTCTTTTTTAAGCTCTCTAGCCTTTACAAGACCGCTTGCAAGGCTTATAGATGTTGAGGTATGCCCAACGGTAAAGAAGTCATGCTCACTTTCCTCTGGACAGCTATAACCTGTTATGTCATCATATCTATTTTCATCTAAAAAGCCATAAGCTCGACCTGTAAGCATTTTATGGCAATAAGTTTGATGTGATACATCATATACCATTTTATCCTTTGGTGAGTCAAACACATAATGAAGTGCAATAGTTGCCTCAACCATACCGAGATTAGGAGCAAAATGTCCACCATGTGTGCTTACTTTTTTAATTAAAAGCTCACGCATTTCATCAGCCAAATTTTTGAGCTGCTCACTTGAAAATGATTTAATATCCTCTGGTTTCTTGATATTTTCTAAATACATATTTTACCTCCATTAGTCCCATGAAAGTTTACCCGTTTTAACGGCTATTTCATAGCGACTTATTTTATAATCAAGCTTTTCTAGCGTTTGATTTATTTGTTCACGCTGTTTTAAAAGCTTATCATACTGATTTTTAAGAAGTTCGAGTCTTTGTTTAAAAGTTTCATCACCTTGCTGATATAATTTTAAATATTCAACCAGCACATCAACAGGTAAACCTGCATTACGCATACAAATCGCTGTTTGAACCCAGTCAAGGTCTTGTTTAGTGTAATCACGAATACCGCTTTTATTTCTGTTTACGGTTGGTATCATTCCAACTTTTTCATAATATCTAAGTGTATCCTGTGATATATTATAAATTTCGCTTACTTGTTTTATTGTCAAACCATCACCCTCCTGTATTTTATTTTAATAGTTAGAGTGCACTCCAAGTCAAGAGTTTTTTCAAAAAAAATGCACAGGCTAACCTGTGCATTTAAAATATTTTATTGACCAATAGAGCTTATATCAACATAAGTATTAAGGTCAGCTGGAAATTCTACACCAACAGAAGAACCTGTTCTTAGGATATCATAAACAGCATTAATATCCAGAACAACGGTTTGACCTTCAACCTTCATGGTATAAACCATATCGGCGGTCATACCCTTAATCATTCCGTTTTGAGAAGTGATAATCATATCAACTTTATCTATTGACATTTGAATATCATCAGTTGTCATACCTATCTGAGCAAATAGATTGTTAACAGTAGAATTTATATAACCTGCTGAGTAAGAAACATTATAAGTTCCGTCTGAAAATTTGCTCAGATTATCAATGGAGGAAATAGGCTCTTTTTTACTTAGAGTCTGAATATCCATACCAGCAAGCATCTCATCAAAGCTCATAGGCATTTTAATTTTCTGACCATCAGTGTTTATATAATAAACACCGTCTGTATAATATGCCTTCATTTCGGTATCAACAGTGTAATCTCCTGTATCTTGACCTACTAAAGCACCGCTCATATTCATTTTAGTATTGCCAACAACAGAGAATTTGGATTTATCCATCTGCTCTAAATTCATAAGCATAGAAATTTTGGAATCCATATCCATGCTCATTACAGATGCATTGTTCATTTTCATGTCCATTGTCATCTTGACATTTGCTTCCATGTTAGTGATTTCTGCATTTTTCTCTACAAGCTGGGCATACTCATCATATAAATCAAACTTATCCTGATATGGTTTAGCCTTTGCAGAGTCAATAGCACCATCAGCTACAAGTTTATCAAGCAGATTATCATATTTTGCGTCCTTAGGCTCGGTTGCAAGAGCAGTATAACTCATAGCAACAACATGGTCACGAAGGAAATTATCTTCATCGCAGTTTCCAATATCAACAACGCCCTTTTGCTCTGCAAAATCAATAGCGTTATTATATGTAAAATCTGGATTTGTAGCAGTATCGGAATAACCTAATGTACGCAGTAAAAATGTTGAATACATCTGAGCTGTACAATTATCAGTTGTACTATAAGTTGTATCACTTGTGCCATTTGTCAGTTTATTTTCATATAACCAACCGACATAAGGACTTGCCCAAGTTGGAACATCAGTAAATGGAGTTTTGTAGTTTTTCTCAAGAGCCTCGGTTTCCTTTCCCAAAAGACGAACAAGCATTACAGCAGCTTCTCCTCTTGTAGGTGCACGGTCGAGCTCATAACCAGCCTCAGTACCTTTAAAAAGCCCCATCTGGTTTAGTGCATCTGCACAATTTGTAAAATCAGCAGCAGACGCATTTACAGCCACAGCAGCAGAAAGAGCCGCACCGACTATAAGATTTTTATAAAACTTTTTCATAATAAATCAACCCCTATCATTAAGATTTATATAAGTATAACATATTTGATTTTTAATAGCAACATATAGACTGTCAAAACCATTGTTAATCTTTTGTCAATGTTCCATAATTTTTTCTTTTTCCCACAAATAAATTAGTATAAAATATACCTTGCAAGTATACAATAAAGGTGTATAATTAAAGCATAGAGATTAAGTATGAATTTGATATAAAATGTATATTCTGAAAGGATTGATTTATAATGTCTAACTTACGCAAATGTGGTATTATTGGTGTTGGTTTTGTCGGTGCGACTTGTGCCTTCACTCTTGCAACAAGTGGTTTATTCTCTGAACTTGTACTTGTAGATGCAAATCATAAAAAAGCTGAAGGTGAAGCGGCTGATATAAGCCATGGCATAGCTTTTTCTCAGCCTTGTGCAGTTCGTGCAGGCGGATATGATGACCTTAGTGATTGTGGTCTTATTGTAATTGCGGCTGGTGCTAATCAGAAGCCAGGAGAAACCAGAATAGAGCTTTTGGGTAGAAACCGAGTTATTATGCAAAGCATTGTTGAAAACATTATGAAAGTAAATAAAGATGCGATTTTACTTGTTGTTTCCAACCCTGTTGACCTGTTAACTTATATGGCTCAAAAAATTTCTGGTTTGCCAGCAGGTCGAGTTATTGGCTCTGGTACTGTGCTTGATACCGCAAGACTTAAACATCTTTTAGGTCAATATCTTGAAATTGACAGCCGAAATGTTCATGCATTTATCGTTGGTGAGCATGGTGACAGTGAGCTTGCAGTTTGGTCATCTGCTAATATTTCTGGTGTAGATTTAGATGATTACTGCAAAATTTCTGGTAAAGACTACTCACTGGAAACTCTTGATAAGATTTATGTATCTGTTAGAGATGCGGCTTATTCAATTATTGAAGGCAAGGGTGCAACTTATTACGGCATAGGTCTTGCAGTTAAACGAATTGCAGAAGCTATTGTGCGTGATGAACATTCTGTGCTGCCTGTTTCCAGCATGGTAGATGGTCATTATGGTATATCTGGTCTATGCCTTGGACTTCCATGTGTTCTTGGTAAAAACGGCGTAGAAAATGTACTTGATATTCCTTTAAGCGATGCGGAAGCTGAAAAACTACGCTCATCTGCTGAAAAAATGAGAAATCTTTTAGACGAAATAGGTTTATAAAAATAAAACTGGTATGGGAAAGAAAAATCTCATACCAGTTTTTTTATTATTTTTGAATAAGGTCTTTAAATAGTAATAACTTATCAATATTGCCTTCAACCTTCATTTTTCCCTCAGCGATTGCAGTATCAACATCAAGTTTACCTGATACAATCTTTTGAAGGTTGGTTATAGCAACTGAAATAGTAGCATCTCTGTCAATGTATTCATAAGGCATAACAGAAAGCACACCATCAAGGATTTCAATATAGAAAACGCCGCCAATTTTGCCAGTTAGATTTACTTG
>CALWMO010000061.1 GCA_944381965.1 uncultured Butyricicoccus sp. | reverse complement strand
ATTATATGAGTAGGTTTGGGAGGATATACGTTAAAAGTGTGCTAAAATTACATTAAAGAGTCTTTTTCTGTTGTTTCTTCTGTCTTGGTTTTATTTTCCATAAAACTAGAAAATTTATTTATAGCACTAGGAATCATTTCAACAAGACGGTCAGCGGTAGATTCAGCCTGAGCATTAAGCGGTAGAATACGAGCATCACCATCACTTGTTACAACAAGGAAACAAACAGGGGATACGGTAACACCAGCACCACCGCCACCACCAAAGCAAAGAGGAGATGTGTCTTTTGCATTTTTAGATTGAAAATCAGTACCACCAGTGCCAAAGCCAAAAGTAACTTTTGACACAGGAATAATGGTACTTCCACCAGCCTCGATTGGTTTACCGATTATAGTGTTAACGTCAACCATGGATTTTATTTTTTCCATAGTTTCACTCATAAGGTTTTTGATAGGATGTTCATTCATTGAATATCGCCTCCGATAGATAAAACATTATTTTATATCTTTGTAGATTTTAAATAGTTGATTTCGGTATTTAAAAGCAATTAATAAGATTTTTATAAGCCTTGTATGCAATATAAAATCAATAAAAAATAGAGTTTGTTTGCTGTTAAAATCGGCATCAAATACCACATGTTGCTCTTTTATATAAAAGCTCTGGTTTAAAATAGGTATTATCATTCCAGATAGAGAAAAGGCAGAGCCTAGCATAATACCTGTTTTAGCCGCATCATCACTTGCAAATGTGACATGTAAATAAAGCCTATCTATATATAGTTTGTCCTTTAAGTCTGTAATAATACTTAAGATAAAGTCAAAATACCAATCTAAATCAGACGGTTTTGAAAATTTTTTATCATTAACTGGCGTATGTTCATACTTATATTCATAATTTCCAGTTTGTTCTGATTTTTTTATAGGATATACTTTAATCTTAATAAACCAAATTTTTATATCAATTTGAAAGTGTTTGTTTTTTTGAATATGCAGACCGATTTTGCAAAAAAGTAATAAGCAAATAAGAATAAATAATAAAATCAGTAATACCAAAGCTATCCCAAGAACTATTTTTAGGATAAACAAAAGGGCATCACTCCGTTTCGATATTTTCCAAACCTAACCTAAGCTGTTCATCATGCGTAAGCTCGGGCAGTTCGGGCAGTTCAGACAAGCTTGAAATTGAAAAAGTTCGCAAAAAAGCATCAGTAGTTTTATAAAGAATAGGTCTACCTATAACATCTAATCTACCAGCTTCGGTTATAAGACCTTTTTCCATAAGGTTTGATATTGTGCCACCAGAATCAACACCACGAAGTTGCTCAACATAAGCTCTAGTAACAGGCTGACGGTAAGCTATAATAGTTAGAACCTCAAGAGCAGCAGGGGAAAGTTGAGGTGGTTTACGATTTTCTATTGCACGGCGTATAACATCAGCATAATCAGGGCGTGAACAAAGCTGAGCTTTGTCATTTATTCTAAGGAGAGTAAGACCAGAGTTTTGACTGTTGTAATATTCACTAAGCTCATTAAGAGCATATTCTACTTCACTAGATGATATATTAAGAGCATTAGCAAGTCTTGATATAGATATGGCATCACCTGAAGCAAATAAAATAGCCTCAATGCTTGCGTTTAATGGTTTCAAGAGTTTAAACCCTCCTCTCCATTTGGTGAAACAAGTGTAATATAAGAATTATCTTGAGTACCATCTAATAAAATACGATGAGTTTTAGAAAGTTCAAGTACAGCAAGAAATGTAGCTACAACCTCAGAGCGACTTTGTGTGTTATCAAAAAGCTCGTTAAAGGATAAATGATTTTTTACAGAAAAAAGCTGTAAAATTCTATCAATCATAGTGCTTACGGGTACATTTTCCTTGCCAACAATACCAGAAAATGCACGAATTGAAGGCGGGATTTTGCGTTCTGTACGTCTTAATAGATGTTTAGCAGCACGAATAAGGTCATTAGTACAGTGTTCATACTCTAATTTATATGATAACTGTTCAGGTGGTTTTATATACATATTTTCTCCAAACTTAACCTGTTTGGCAAGAAATGGAGTTGCAAGTTTTATTTTTTGGTATTCTAGAAGCATTAAAGCAAGCTTAGCACGAGGGTCTTCGGTTTGCTCATCTTCCTTATCATGTCGAGGAAGTAGCATTTTAGATTTTATCAGAACTAACTCAGATGCCATTGATATAAACTCACTTGCAATTTCTAGGTTCATGCTCCTAGCCTCATTTAAAACATCAAGATATTGCTTTAAAATTTCAGATATTGGTATATCATAAATGCTAACCTTGTTTTTGGCGATAAGATGTAGAAGTAAATCAAGAGGGCCATCAAAGCTATTTAGATGAAATGTTATATTTTCCATTTACAAAAATAACCCCACAAAATTAAGTGCAAGATTTAAAATAATCTGTCTAGCACCAATGACAAGAAAAGATAAGCCACCAATCCATAAAAATGCGATAATAACCAAAAGAACAACAGAGCCATATCTATTCATAAAGTTTTGGTATTTAATTTGCATTTTAAATGGTAAAATAGCATCTAGTATGCGAGAGCCATCCAGAGGGTGAACAGGCAGTAGATTAAATACGCCAAGACCTACTGACATAGAGGCTATATAGGTGAAAAATAGCACTAAAGCCTCAGTAAAACCCGAGATAGGATAAAGCTTAACCTGTAAAGTTATTGATATAACATAAGCTATAAAGCCTAAAATCATATTGGAAACTGGGCCAGCAGCTGCAACAAGTCCCATACCAAGGCGTCTGTTTTTAAATTGGGATATATTAACAGGAACAGGTCTTGCCCAGCCAAAACCTACAAGCATCATACACATAAAGCCTAAAGGGTCAATATGAGCCATAGGGTCAAGAGTGAGTCTGCCAGAAGCCTTAGCGGTTTTATCGCCCATTAGGTAAGCTGTAAAACCATGAGCAGCCTCGTGAATGGTTAGACAGATGACAACAGCGGGTAAACCGAGAACCAAACCGAGGATAATTGAGCGCAAATCACCGCCCATTATTAAATCAAAAAGCATATAACTCCTCCATATTCATTGAAATCTAAAAATATAATATAGTGTATCAGATTTCAAACAGGAACTCAATACTTATTAAAAATACAGTGAAAGACAGTCAATATTAGATAATATGTCTGTCCATTTTGGAAACTCTTTTGATATTCTATCTGCACATTTTTTGCAGAAGGTATGCATAATATCAGGGTTTTGTTGCATTTGTTGCTTGAACCCCCAAGTGTGAGTGAAACGAGTTTGACCAGAGGTGAAAAGCTCTTGTAAACTCGAAAAATAATCTAGTTTTATATTTTTTTGTTTTGCAAGCATAGCGAGTAAACGTTGTTCTGCAAAAACCATATAAATAAGTGGATTGTCTGCATTTTTAGAGTTGAGCATAAAATTTATTGCAGTATCAGTGTAATAGTCAGTGAAATCTTTATCGCCAAAGAAAGAAAGTGCAGTATTCGCAGCGGGAACAGTCCAATCAAGTCCAGAAAAATCAAAATTTGTATGAAAGTTTTTTTTAGATGGATAAGTTTCTGGTATAAGCTCTTCTGAATGTATAGCAGCAAGATTTATATTATCAAAAGATAGCTTTTCCCAAATTATAAAGTCGGTATCTATCATAACACAGGGCTTTTCCATGCTTTTAAGAGCAAAAAGTTTGCCAGCCGCCCAGAAAATATGAGGATTTATCTTTTTTGGTATATCATCAAGTAAAACTCTAATTCCATCATTCCATAAACCTATTAAATTATTCATTTTATAGAAATCATATGCGGTTTTATCGCAAATCATGGCTATACCGCCGTTGTTCTTTTGCCAAAACAGGGCAGAAAGAACGGTTGTCAAAATTTCAAAAGGCGGAATATTAAACTGGGTGTTTGGGTTTCGTGCTTTAAATGGAGCAGTCCAACACGAATGAAAAGCCTTCAATTTAAATCAGCTCCAATCCATAACCATGAGCTAAAATATCACCAGAGCAAACAAAAGAAGAACTAAGAGATGTTAAGTATGATGTTAAATAAGATGTTGTATAAGAAGTCAAGTACGAAGTTAAGTAAGAAGTAAGATAAGATGTTAAAAATGAACCAGAAGATAAGTAAGAGCCAGAACCAATATAATAAGTGTTTAAGTTATTTATCTCTTGCTGAGGTTTAATAGCACCTGCCATAATAGGATAGTTTATTTGTTGTTTTACTTCGCCTGTTGAATACCAACCTATATGCACTGGGTTACAAGCAAAAACACCTATAGGCTGTTTTGGTTCGTTTTTGTTTTCGGATTGTTTTAAATGTTCATTTTTAGGTTTTATCTGAGGTTTTGTATGTTTAGCATAGCTTTCTAAATCCATGGTGACACCATCAAGGTCACGCAGATGCTCTTTATCAAGTTCTACAATTTTATTTTTTTTCTTTTTTGGCATGTTGCAACCTCTCCAGTCATCATTTATATTAAATATTATACAGTAATTTATGTTAAATGACAATGCTGTCGAAATTTTTTACAGTGAAAAAGTGGTAAATTATAAACTTTACACATTGACTTTAAAAGTTTATAATAAACTAAAAAAACAAGGAATGAGTTTTTATGAAATGGAAAACTATAACTGAAACAGTTTGGGATAGATTAAAAAAGGAGCAAAGACCTATTGTACTTTATGGCATGGGCGATGGTGCAGATAAAATTTTAAAAGTGTTTGAAAGCTATGGAATAAAAGCATCAGGAGTGTTTGCAAGTGATGAGTTTGTAAGAGGGCATAACTTTGCAGGATTTCCGGTTAGAACGCTTGCACAGACGATAGATATTTTTAGCGAAAACATAGTAATTGTTATATCTTTTGCAAGTCAAAGAGCAGAAGTGCTTGATAAAATGTATGAGCTTAACACAAAATTTGATGTGGTAGCACCAGATGTACCAGTAGTAGGCGATGGCATTTTCAACTTAGAGTTTGCTAAAGCACATGAAAAAGAGATTGATAAAGTGTTCGAGCTTTTAGCAGATGAACGTTCTAAACAAGTGTTAGATAATATGATATGTTTTAAACTCACAGGTAAAATAGAATATTTAGTACAAGGTGAGGACGATAAAGACGAGATTTTCACAGGTGTATTAAAACCAACAGAAAACGAGCATTTTGTGGACTTGGGTGCATATAATGGTGATACAATAAGAGAGCTTTTAAGTTATACAAACGGAAAGTTTGCAAGTATAACAGCATTAGAGCCAGACAAGCGAAATTTTAAGAAGCTTACAAAGTATGTAGAGGAAAATCTATCTGGAGATATTGTGCTAGAAAATGCAGGTGTATGGGATAGCGATTGTGTGTTAACATTTGCAGCAAAAGCGGGTAGAAACTCAAAAGTAGCAAACAAAGGTGTAGAAACCAATATGCGTTCTGTTGATTCGGTTTTATCTGGAAAAGAATGTACATTTTTAAAAATGGACGTTGAAGGCTCGGAAAAAGAGGCCATTTTTGGTGCGAGAAATACGCTTAAAACTTGGAAACCAAAGCTAAATATTGCGGCATATCATAGAAATGAAGATTTATTTGCACTTGTACTTCAAATACATGAGATTTGCAGTGCATATAAATTTTATTTTAGACATCACCCATATGTGCCAGCATGGGATATAAATTTATATGCAAAATAAAAAACCGCTAAGGCGGTTTTTTTAAAAGTCAGTATTAATTTGGATATCGTGTTGTTACAACAAAGTTACCTTCTTCAAGAGATTGACGTGAAATTTCACGTCCCCAGTGAATTGATGAGTTAAAATTTCCCTCTGTTACGATTACACTATTATCTTTTTTCTCTAAAACAACAACAGAATGAGTATCATTATTTATTCTTAGAATATCTCCAATAAGAATATCATCAAAGTTAGAATGTTGGTTTGTAACAGGAAGTGAACCAAATGCGGCATCACTACATATAAAAGCAAAGCCTGCACAACCATAACCTATTATATTCATACTGTCAGATTTATAGAAATTGTCATTTGTCCAATGCATACCTTCAGGATATTCAGATTTTAGTTCAACTATAAGACGATATACATTTTCCTCAGTAATAGGAGAACCGTCTGCAAGAGTATATTCATTAGGTTTAGAAATCGAGCCACTATTTTCAATTACATCATTAAGTCTGCATAGTACAGCTGCTACTTGAGCTCGTGTCATCAATCCATCAGGGTTAAAATTACCTGCCTTATCTATGCCAGTGATAATTCCAAGTGCATATACAGTTATAACACTTTTTTGATAATCTGTTATAACTTCGTTTATATCAGGAATTTTTACAGTATCATAAATTGAATTTGAAATAGTGATTGATTTATCTTCAAGTATGCCATGAATAAGAGATGCCATTTCTGAACGACGAATACTTGTTTCAGCCTCTGTTATAGTGTCTACTTTATTAACATAAAACCTATCAAAATTATGATTTTCACCAACTTCAAAATAAGGTGCATACCATTTTTCACTATACCATTTATAAGGTTTTGTTGTTGTTGGTACTTCTGTACTATAAAAAGCACGAGCAAGTAAAGTATAAAATTCAGCGGTTGTTACATTGCCGTTTGGGTCATAAATGTTATCACCTTTACCTGTAACCCAACCGTTTTGTGATGCTTTTTCAATATACTCATAAGCCCAATACGAAGAGGATACATCGGAAAAACTTGCTGCTAATGCTTGACCTGTTAAGCATATTGCTAAAGTTAAAGCAATAATTGCCTTTTTTCTCATTTTTAACACCCTTTTTAAATCAAATTATCCAGTTAATTATAACATATATTAGGTTATAGTCAATGAATATACAAATTTTATTTAAACGTAAAAATCCACTGGCTTAGCCAGTGGATTTTTTTTAATCCTCAGCGGTTGAAAGCATAAGTTTTATTCGGTTTTCTTGATTTATTTTTGATGCACCAGGGTCATAGTCAATAGAAACAATATTTGCTTCTGGATATTTTTCTCTAATTTTTCTAACCATGCCTTTACCAGCTATATGATTAGGCAAACAACCGAAAGGCTGTGTACAAACGATATTTTTAACCCCTTCGGTGATAAGCTCAACCATTTCAGCCGGAAGTAGCCAACCTTCACCCATTTTAACACCTTCGCCAATAATTTCCTTAGAAAGCTGACGAACATGGTCAAAATACTGAGGTGGGCGGAATTTACCATGCTTTTCAATCATTTGTATCATATCTTTTTGCTTGCCAAGCACAAATTTATAAATCATTTGGTTTGTCATAGCAGCTTTTAATGACCTACCATATAGCTTATGGTCAATTACATTGTTATAAATACAGTATAAACAGAAGTCAATTAGTCCTGGAAGCACAGGCTCACAGCCTTCACTAACAAGAAAATCTTCAAGGTGGTTATTGCCAAGAGGAGAGAATTTAACATAAATCTCGCCTACAATACCCACTTTTTTCTTTTTAACAGATGTGTCAAGTGGAATTTTAGCAAAAGCATCAAGCACAAATTGATAAAGCTTTTTAACTTCATTATATTTAATCATACGGTTGCCAGTGAAACGTTCAGAAATTGTGCGTGTACAAATATCAACAACCTTTTGAGATGTGCCTTTAACTTTTTCATAAGGTCTACACTGATTGTGTAGCATCATAATTAAATCACCAATAAGCAAACCATAAGCTATCTGGTTTAACATTTGAGGTGTAAGTTTAAACCCTGGGTTATCCTCAAGACCAGAGAAGTTAAGAGAGATAACAGGGATATAATCATATCCTTTCTTTTCAAGAGCTTTTCTTAAAAGGTGAATATAGTTAGATGCACGACAACCGCCACCTGTTTGGCTCATAATAAGAGCGATTTTATGAGTGTCATATTTACCGCTTTCAATCGCATGGATAAGCTGACCTATGCTTAAAAGTGCAGGATAACAAGTATCATTGTGTACATTTTTAAGACCAGTTTCAATTATATCATGACCATCAGTGGTAAGAAGCTCCATATTATAACCGTAGTTTTTCATAATTTTAAGAGCAATACCAAATTGAATTGGAAGCATATTTGGAACAAGGATTGTATAATCCTTTTTCATATCCTCAGTGAATTGCACCCAAGGTTTATTGTTTTGCAAGTCGTTTACCCTCCTCAACTGCTGCAAGCATACTACGAATACGAATTCTAGCTGCACCAAGGTTATTTATTTCATCAATTTTAAGCTGAGTGTAAATTTTGTCACCAGCTTCAATAATAGAACGTATTTCATCAGTTGTAATAGCATCAATGCCACAGCCAAAGCTAACAAGCTGAATAAGCTGTGCATTAGGCTTGTTTATAACATACTGAGCCGCTGAATACATACGAGAATGATAAGTCCACTGATTAAGTACACGAACATTTGGAGCTTTAGCCATATGAAAAACAGAGTCCTCACTTACAACTACCATACCATATGAGCTAATCATTTGATGGATACCATGATTGATTTCTGGGTCAATATGATAAGGTCTACCAACAAGCACAGCAATAGGTAAATTATTATCATCAGCGAATTTAACAGCCTTTTCACCCTCAGAACGGATATGTGTATAATAACCTTCAAGAGCTATATAAGCACGCTGTGCCGCTTGTTCAATTTGTTTCTTTTTAAGCCAGCTATATTTCTTGCTAAAAAACTTATTTGCTTGTTTTATAAATTCCTTATGATTTGAAAGCTCAAAATAAGGCATCATAAAATCAGTTTTTTGGAGTTCGGTAACATTTGCGCTTAAAAGCTCTGGATAATAAGCAACAACAGGGCAGTTATAGCAGTTATCGCCTCTGTGCTCATCAAGATTATATGTCATACATGGATAGAAGATTGCATCAACATTTTTTCTCAATAAATCATCTATATGACCATGCATAAGTTTGGCCGGATAACAAACGGTGTCAGATGGGATAGAGTGCTGACCTTTCTGGTACATATCACGGGTTGAAATATCACTGCGAATTACTTCAAAACCAAGCTCTGTCAAGAATGTTTTCCAGAAAGGATAAAGCTCAAGCATATTAAGTCCAAAAGGAATACCGATTTTACCTTTTGACTCTCCAGTAGGGAGAATCCTATCAT
>CALWMO010000060.1 GCA_944381965.1 uncultured Butyricicoccus sp. | reverse complement strand
AAAAATGCAAAAGTTGTAGATGTTTTAACAGCAAGTGTATATGAGGCTGATGTTGCAGTTGTAAACGGTTTAATTGCTGGAGTGGGTCAATATACAAAAGCAGATAAAATTATAAATTTAGAAGGAAAATATATTTGCCCAGCATTTATAAATTCACATTGCCATGTAGAGTCATCAATGGCTATGCCATCGGTTTATTGTATAGAAGAGCTGTCATGGGGTGTTACAACGCTTATTACAGACCCACACGAAATAGCTAATGTTTCAGGTGTTGAAGGCGTTTCATATATGCTTGAGAATACAAAAGATATGCCAATAAATTATTATGTGCAAGTACCATCTTGTGTGCCGGCAACACCTTTCGAACACTCAGGAAGTACACTGGATATTTTAGCTATTGCTGAAATTGCTCAGATGAATGGTGTGCTTGGCATGGGTGAAATGATGAATGTTCCAGCTGTTTTATCAGGTGATGGCGATGTTTTAGCAAAACTTGACTGGTTTAGAGATAGACCCATAGACGGTCATGCTCCACATCTTACAGGGTGTGACTTACAAGGTTATGTTATAGCAGGAATAAATACCGACCATGAAGCGACAACTTGGGCGGAAGCAAAAGAAAAACTTCGCTCGGGTATGTGTGTGTTAGTTCGTCAGGGAAGTGCATCACAGAATCTAAAAGCTATTATGGAAGGTGTTATTGCTGAAGACATTGATACTACTAATATGGCATTTTGTACTGATGATAAGCATTTAGCCGATATTCGCAAAGAGGGTACAGTGCGTTACTGCGTTGTAAAATCTATTGAAATGGGTATGAAACCATTAAAGGCTATACAAATGGCAACAATAAATGCAGCTAGAATATATGGTTTAAAACATTTAGGTTCTATAACAGCAGGAAAAGAAGCGGATTTTATTATATGTGATGATATAACAAAATTTGAAAACTTAACTGTATATCATAAAGGTAAAAAGATTGAGCGTATTGTTCCTAATAAACCTAAGTGGAATATTGCTATTGACAGTTCGGTTAACATTAAAGATATTATAAAATCTGATTTAGAGCTTGCAAAGAAAGAAAAATATCCTGTTATCAAAATGATTGCACACGAGATAATAACAGACAAAGAAGAAATTTTATATGATGATGCTATAAATCAGCTACAAAAAGGCGACATATGTAAAATTGCTGTTATAGAGCGTCATCATGCAACAGGTAATATAGGTGTAGGCTTATTAAAGGGTTATGGGCTTAAAAATGGTGCTATTGCAACAACAGTTGCACATGACTCACATAATATGATAGTTGTAGGAACAAATGACGAGGATATGCTTTTAGCAATAAATGAGCTTAAAAATGTACAAGGTGGTTACACAATAGTTCAAAATGGAAAGGTGATTGATACTTTACCATTACCTATAGCGGGTTTAATGTCAGACTTGTCTGCCGAAGTTTTAATAAATAGATTAGATGATTTAATAGCTAAAGCACATAAAGCTGGAGTATCTAAAGATATTGACCCATTTATAACCCTGAGCTTTATGGCACTTCCTGTAATACCTAAAATAAGAATAACAGACATGGGTGTATTCGATACTGAAACTTTTAGTTTTATAAAATGAAATTAATATCCTATAAACTAAAAGCCTCATGTTTGTATAATATTTGCATTTAGCTTGTTTTTTTTGTTGTGTTGTGCTATCATAAAAAACAGTTGAAATTGCAAAGGGGTTATTTTAAAAATGCAAATTAAATATACTGTTAGTCCTGATGATTTTGTAGCGTTTAATATGAGTTATATGTATAACAGTCCTGTTATGAGAGCTAATATTAGAAATACTAGAATTATAAGTGCACTTATTGTTCTGGTCGGTGGTACTGTTCTTATGCAAGTGCTCGGTAAATTGAATGTAATATCTGTTTTAGTTTATGTAGCTTTTGCAACTCTGGTATTTTTTGCACTTCCATACACAATCAAAAAGAAAGTACGTAAAGGCATTATGAAAATGCTTATGCAACCACAAAACCAGAATATTTGTACAGAAAAAGCACTAACTCTTGATGAAAAAGAGCTGTCCTTAGTAGGTGGGGGAGAAGATAGCCATTACACTTATGATACCATCGAGCGTGTAACAGAGGACGCAGAACATTATTTCATTTATGTTGGAGCTATGGCAGCTTTAATTGTACCTTACAGAGCTTTCGCAACAGGTGAGGAAAAAGCTGCATTTTATAATATGCTCTGTCAGCGAGTACAGCAGAATGGTGGCAAAATTAAGGCGTAAAATCGTCAGTTTGCTCAGTTGACAAAAATTTAAAATGGGTGTATCATGTTTCACATAATAGCATAAAAGCGATGATGGAAAAGGGTTATGTTACTATCTTTTCAGAGAGTGGTTGCTAGGCTGTGACAACCGCATGATATATCATTTTTCGCCCGACCGCTTCCGGAGCTGCATAACCGAAAGTTTTACAGTAAGTTATGCCGTGTCGTTCACGTTACGAACTCCGAGCGGCAGAAATATTTATTTCTGCAAGCAGGGTGGAACCGTGGGACGTTTTATACGCTCTCACCCCTGACACATTTTTTTAGGTTAGGGGCGAGAGCGTTTTTCTTTTGCCCCATCAAACGTCCAAGGAGGAAAAATTTATGTCAGAAGAAAAAAAGTACACTTTTGAAAATCCCGAATACAGAGATACTTATAGACATACTGTATCTCATATTTTAGCTCAGGCTGTTAAGCGTCTTTACCCAGAGGTAAAGCTTGCTATTGGCCCAGCTATTGAAACTGGTTTTTATTATGATTTTGATGCACCTTTCTCTTTCACTCAGGAACATTTAGATGCTATTGAGGCTGAAATGAAGAAAATCTGTAAGGAAAAGTTACCTCTTGAGCGTTTTGAACTGCCAAGAGAGGAAGCAATTAAGTTTATGGAAGAAAAAGATGAGCCTTACAAGGTAGAGCTTATCAACGACCTTCCAGAAGATGCGGTTATCTCCTTCTATAAGCAGGGCGATTTTACTGACCTTTGTGCAGGCCCTCACCTTGATAGCACTGGCAGAGTTAAAGCTAATGCTTTAAAGCTTACAAGTGCTACTGGTGCATACTGGCGTGGCGACTCCAACCGCAAGATGTTACAGCGTGTATATGGTACAGCTTTCCCTAAGAAAGATGAACTGGACGCATTTTTAACCGCTCAGGCTGAAGCTCGTAAACGTGACCATAACAAGCTGGGTCGTGAACTTGAATATTTTACAACTGTTGACTCTATCGGTCAGGGTCTGCCTGTAATGCTGCCAAAGGGTGCTAGAGTTATTCAGATTTTACAGCGTTGGGTTGAAGATGAAGAGCAAAAGCGTGGCTATTATCTAACCAAAACCCCAATGATGGCAAAGAGTGACCTTTATAAAATTTCTGGTCACTGGGACCATTATCGTGATGGTATGTTTGTTATGGGTGACCCAAATGACGAAAAGAGCGAATGTTTCGCACTTCGTCCAATGACTTGCCCATTCCAGTATCAGGTATTCTTAAACCGTCAGCGTTCATATCGTGACCTTCCAATGCGTCTTGGCGAAACCTCAACACTGTTCCGTAATGAGGATTCTGGCGAAATGCATGGTCTTATTCGTGTTCGTCAGTTCACTATATCAGAAGGTCACCTGATTATCCGCCCTGACCAGCTTGAAGAAGAATTTAGGGGTTGTTTCGAGCTTGCTAAGGATATGATGGAAACACTAGGATTATGGGAAGATTGTTCTTTCCGTTTCTCTCAGTGGGACCCAGCTAACCCATCTAACAAGTATGAGGGTGAAGCAGAGCAGTGGAATGAAGCTCAAGAGATTATGGGCAACATTCTTGACCATCTGGGTATTGATTACGAAATCGGCATCGGTGAAGCTGCATTCTATGGTCCTAAGCTAGATATCCAGATTAAGAATGTATTTGGTAAGGAAGATACTCTTATCACAATTCAGATTGATATGCTGCTTGCTAAAAAATTCGGTATGGAGTATATTGACAGCGAGGGCAAAAAGGCAACTCCTTATATTATCCACCGTACTTCTATCGGTTGTTATGAGCGTACACTGGCTCTGCTTATCGAAAAATATGCAGGTGCTCTGCCAACTTGGATGGCTCCAGAACAGGTTCGTGTAATGCCTATGACCGACCGTAACCGTGATTATGCTGAGCAGATTAAGTCTGAGCTTGAAAAGAACGGCTTTAGAGTTACTCTTGATGGCAGAAGCGAAAAAATCGGTTATAAAATCCGTGAAGCACAGCTTGAGAAAGTACCTTATATGCTTGTTCTTGGTGATAAGGAAGAAGAAGCTGGTCAGGTTGCTATGCGTGACCGTAAGGACGGTAAGACAACTGTTATGCCTCTATCCGAGTTTATTGAAAAGCTCAAGTTTGAGGTTGACCATAAGTTAAAATAAAATCAAGAATTATTGAAATTTTGTTCTAAAATGCGTGAATGTTCGTCATATTTAAACACTTTCACTTCATATAAATGATTAGGCTCTAATGGCCCAAAGGCGAAACGACCTAAATTATCAGTGTAAACCGTTCCTATGGTTGTATCATCGCCTTTGGCACAGCCTGATTTATAAATGGTAATAAGTGCATCTTCAACAGGTTTGCCTATATCATTTAAAACTGTGCCGATAAGTGCAGGGCGGTGGTCAGATTGTAGATGGATAGTTGTTTCAATGCGTTCATGCTCGTTAGGCTTTACACAAAAGGAATAATTCATAAAAAATAACCTCCATTAAAATAATTATTTAAGACATAAGGTGAAAAAATGGCTGATAAGAAAAAACTGGTAAGCGAAATTACAGCTATGGACGTTGATTTCGCTCAGTGGTATACCGACATTGTAAAAAAAGCAGAAATGATAGATTATTCTTCTGTTAAGGGCTGTGTTATTATGCGTCCTTACGCACAGGCTATATGGGAGAATATTCAAAAGACTCTTGACGGAATGTTCAAGGAAACTGGACATGAGAATGTTGCAATGCCTATCTTTATTCCAGAATCTCTGCTTTTAAAGGAAGCAGACCATGTAGAAGGCTTTGCTCCTGAATGTGCATGGGTAACTCATGGTGGTTCTGAAAAACTTGAAGAGCGTCTATGTGTACGTCCAACTTCTGAAACTCTGTTCTGTGAGCATTATGCAAAGATTGTTCGCTCTTGGCGTGACCTGCCAAAACTGTATAACCAGTGGTGCTCAGTAGTTCGTTGGGAAAAGACCACACGTCCTTTCCTACGTTCTCGTGAATTCTGGTGGCAGGAAGGTCATACTGTTCATGCAACCGAAGAGGAAGCTCGTGAAGAAACAATGCGTATGTTAAATATTTACGCAAAATTCTGTGAAGATTACCTTGCAATTCCTGTATTAAAGGGTCAAAAGACAGACAAGGAACGTTTTGCAGGTGCAGTTGAAACCTATACTATTGAGGCTATGATGCATGATGGTAAGGCACTTCAGTCTGGTACTAGCCATTACTTTGGTGATGGTTTTGCTCGTGCATTTAATATGCAGTTTAGCGACAAGACCAACACACTTCAGTATATGCATCAGACCTCTTGGGGCGTTTCTACTCGTTTAATCGGTGCTATCATTATGACTCATGGTGATAATGAAGGCTTGGTTTTACCACCAAGAATTGCTCCATTCCAGCTTGTAGTTATTCCAGTTGCATCTCATAAGGCTGGTGTTACTGAAAAGGCTCAGGAACTGCTTGATACACTTAAAAAGGCTGGTATTCGTGCTAAAATCGACCTATCTGACAATACTCCAGGTTGGAAGTATGCAGAATATGAAATGAAGGGCTTCCCACTTCGTCTTGAGGTTGGCCCTCGTGACATTGAAAATGGTCAGTGTGTACTGGTTCGCCGTGATACTCGTGAAAAGACTTTTGTTAAGTTTGAGGATTTAACAACTGTTGTTCCACAGCTGCTTGAGGAAATTCAGACCGCTCTGTTTAATAAGGCACTGAAAAACCGTGAGGAGCACACTTATACTGCACATTCTCTTGAGGAAATGAAGGAAATTCTTTCTAAGAATGTTGGTTTTGTTAAGTCTATGTGGTGTGGCGATTTAGCTTGTGAGGAGAAGGTTAAGGAAGAAACAGGTATGCCTTCTCGTTGTATGCCACTTGAGCAAGAAAATTTAGGCGATGTTTGCCCAATTTGCGGAAAACCTGCAAAGAAAATGATTGTTTGGGGTATTGCATACTAATATATAACATCTATGGGGGAAACAAAATTAATGTTTCCCCCTGTTTTTAAATATGGAGATATATTATATTATGATTAAATTATCAGATAGCTTAGGTGTAGTAAATGATTTAGAACTTGAAAATGTAGTTCCAAAAAGTATATGGGATAAAATAAACGAATTTACATCAACATGGATAGGTGGAATAGTTATAACAGCAGTTTTTATTGCTATTGTTATTGTTTTAGCTCTATTTTTAGTGCGTATTATAAATCATGCATTTAAAAAGACGGTTGATAGAATGCTTGCTGAAAAAAATCCAGCAGCTACCGCTTTTGCATATCTAAGATATTTGGCACTTGCGGGTATTTATTTTGCAGCTATTGCAATTATAGTAAGCAATATTCCTTGGCTTGCATCGGGTATGAATAAGCTTTTTGCAGCAGGTGGTGTGCTTGCGGTTGTAGTCGGTCTTGCATCTCAACAAGCGATGGGTTCAATGGTAAGTGGTGCTATGATTTTAGCATTTAAACCATTTGTAATAGGTGACGTTATAAATGTTGTGTCTAATAATGTTATGGGTACGGTCGAAGAAATAACACTTCGTCATACCATTATACGAACAGTTGAGAATAAACGTGTCATAATTCCAAATGATGCTATGAATAGTGCAATAATTGAAAATGCAAACTATGCTGAAACTAAGGTTTGTTTAATGCTTGATATTGGTATAACTTATGAGTCCGATATCAGTCATGCAATGCAAATTATACGTGATGAGATTATAAATCACCCTACTTATTATGATAATCGCACAGAAGAAGATATAAAAAATGGTGCACCAGCAGTTGTGGTAAGAGTTCAAGAGCTTGCCGACTCTGCGGTTATTATTCGTGCTCAGCTTTGGGCAAAGGATAACGCAACAGCATTCCCTATGAGAAGTGATTTGTTAAAATCAATTAAGGAACGCTGTGAAAATGAAGGTGTAGATATTGCATACCCACATCTTGTTGTTATGAATAAAATAAGTTAAATAAAAAATGGTCTGGAGAACAAACTCCAGACCATAATTTTTTACTTCTTAAGATTTACAGGGTCAACAATGGTTTCTTTAAGTGAAGTTGCAAGCCCTGCAAGCCCTTGTATTTCGCTTGGAATAATGATTTTTGTTGCTTGACCGTTAGCCGCAGCAGAAAAAGCCTCAAGAGCTTTGATTTTAAGCACGCCGTCAGATGGGTCAGCCTCATTTAACATACGCAGTGAGTCTGCAAGTGCCTTTTGTACAGCAAGTATAGCTTCAGCCTCACCCTCTGCCTCTTTGATTTTGGACAGTTTAGTAGCTTCCGCACGAAGTACCATAGATTCTTTTTCACCTTCAGCAACCAAAATAGCAGATTGTTTTTTACCTTCTGCTACAAGAATAGCTTCACGGCGTTCACGTTCTGCACGCATTTGCTTTTCCATAGATTCCTTAATTGCTGCTGGTGGAATAATGTTTTTAAGCTCAACACGATTTACTTTTATGCCCCAATCATCGGTAGCTTCATCAAGTAAAGAACGCATCTTTGTATTGATTATATCACGGCTTGTGAGAGTTTCATCAAGCTCTAAATCACCGATAATATTACGAAGTGTAGTAGCTGTTAAATTTTCAATAGCCGCCATTGGGTTTTCAATCGCATAGGTAAACAGCTTAGGGTCAGTAATCTGAAAATATACAACAGTATCAATTTGCATTGTAACATTATCTTTTGTGATAACAGGCTGTGGCGGGAAATCAACAACTTGTTCCTTGAGTGTTACTTTTCGTGCAATACGCTCAAAAAGTGGCAGTTTAAAGTGTAAACCAGTCGCCCAAGTGCCTTGATAAGTGCCAAGGCGTTCTATAATATAAGCCTTAGCCTGAGGTACAATAACAATATTAGAGGCAAGAAAGCCAACTAAAATTATAAATAAAACAACCCATAAAATAGGAATTAAAAAATCCATAAATATTAATCTCCTTTTTGCATATTTTGTTCATTAAATGGCTCTACAATAGCTTTAACACCGCTTATAGCTACAATTTTTACAGTTTCACCCTCGTTTATTATCTTACCATCGTTACTTTTAGCTGACCATATCTGACCAGAAACCTTAATTTGACCTTTATTACTAGCATTAGATATTTTCTCGGTAACAGTCGCAATCTCACCTATTATACGGTCTGCATTTGTTTTTGCACCCTTTGGTTTTAAAATATCCTTTGCAAGAGGTCTAATAAGACCAAGCATTATAGCTGAAACAATGGCAAAAACTATAAGCTGAACAAGAAAACCTGCACCAAGAGATAGAGCTATAAAAGCGGCAAGACCGCCAATAGCAAACCAAATTGATACAAGGTTTAGTGTTGCAACTTCTATTGCTACACCGCCTATTAAAATGGCAATCCAAATGACAGTATAGCCAAGTTCAGATTGTGGCATAAAAATCAGCCTCCTTTGCTTACAGACAGTATAGCATAGACTTATAACAAATAGCAAGGTTTATATGTTTTCTTGAGTTAACATATAACGTATAAATTGTTGTGCAGTTCGTGGAGAACGTCCATTCCTTCTAAGGGCAAAACGCTCTGCAAGCATATTTAATTTATCTTGTTCTATATCCAGATTGTAGCTTTGTGCAAGCTCGCTGACAATATATAAATATTCGTCCTTATCAGGCACAGAAAAGGTAATTTCAAGACCAAAACGGTCAGAAAGAGATGTAATTGTCTCAAGAGTATCTCTAACATGAATATCATCGCCTTGTCTGTCGGAAAAGCTCTCACGAATTAAATGACGGCGGTTAGAGGTTGCATAAAGCAGTACATTTTCAGGCTTGCCAGTTAAACCGCCTTCAATAAATGCCTTTAAAGTTGCAAAATTATC
>CALWMO010000059.1 GCA_944381965.1 uncultured Butyricicoccus sp. | reverse complement strand
ATAGCAAAGCTTGTTCAAGAGCAAACAGGTGTAAAACCAGAAGCACCAGTTGCAACAGGTGAAAATAAAGATGTAGTTATGATTCGCTCTACAAGCCTTGACAGCGAGCAGCGTTCAGCAGTTATCGAGGCTATGAAAGAGAAATATAATCTAACTGATGATGACCTAAATAAAAATGAAGATGTAAGTGCAAGTGTTGGCAATGACCTCAAGAAGAAAGCATTTATTTCTGCTATTATCGCAGTTGCACTGATGCTTGTATACATAACATTTAGATTTGAATTTACATCTGGTTTAGCTGCTGTATGCTGTCTTGTACATGATTTACTGGTTATGCTGTCGGTTTATGTTATTTTCCAAATTCCATTAAATCAGAATTTTATTGCGGCAGCACTTACAATTTTAGGTTACTCAATAAACGCATCTATTATTGTATTTGATAGAGTGAGAGAAAACTTAAAAACTGCTCGTAAGGAAACATTTGAACAAACCGCAGAAAAGTCTATATGGCAGACTATGGGCAGAACAGTAAACACAACACTTACAACACTATTTACGGTTGGTATGATTTTTATTCTTGGTGTTTCATCACTTAGAGATTTTACTTTACCGCTTTTAGTAGGTATTATAAGTGGTGCTTATTCATCAGTTTTCCTTGCAAGCTCTCTTTGGTGTGTATTTAGAAAGAAATTCAAAAACAAAGCTTAATAATTTTAAACATGAGGGTATATATTTTTATATATCCTCATGTTTTTTGTTGCTAAAGTGTGTGTAAATATGTTATTCTATTTACGAAATAAAATTTTTTATTTTGGAAAGGAGTAGTTTTATGCAGGTCGGAATATCAACAGCTTGTTTTTATCCAGAGGCACTTGAGGAAACATTTTCACAGATTGCAAACATGGGATTTAAAAATATAGAGATATTTTTTAATACCGAAAGTGAGCTTCATGAGCCAGTTATATCAGAAATAAAAAACATAGTAAGTGAAAATGGATTAGAAGTAATATCTATACACCCATATACATCACTTATGGAAGGAATGTTATTATTTTCCGATTATAAACGCAGAACTCAGGATGGATTTGAACAATATAAGAGATATTTCGAGGCAGCTAAAAAACTTGGTGCAAAATATTTAACTTTCCATGGCGAACGTTTAACACCAGAAAGCAAAATTGATAGAGAAGACGTATGGCAAAGAAAGATTGAGCGTTATCACAGACTGTGTAGTATAGCAAAAGAATTTGATGTTACAGTTGCTCAGGAAAACGTAGCATGGTGTAAATCAAGTAATCCTGAATATCTAAAAAGATTATATCAAGACGTTAAAGAGCTTAGATATACGCTTGATTTAAAACAAGGTCATAGAGCAGGGCATGTATGGACAGATTATTACAATATAATTTATGATAGACTGAAAAATATACATATAAATGATTTTGATGAAAACCATAGCTGTTTACTTCCAAGTGAAGGCAGTTTTGATTATACAGAGTTTTTTAAAAGACTTAAAAAAGATAATTACAAAGGTGATGTAATTATAGAGGTCTATAAGTCAAATTATACTACAAAACAGCAGCTTATAAATTCAGCTGAATTTTTGAGAAATAAAATAAATAATAATCTTTAAAATATATTAAAAAAATGGTATTATAAACAAAAAGGTAGGTGTTGTTCCTGTGAAGTGTCCATTTTGTAATTATGGTGACAGCAAGGTTGTAGATTCTCGTCCAGCAGAGGAAGGGGCAAGCATTCGCCGTCGCAGAGAGTGTTTAAAGTGTGGTAAGCGTTTCACAACATATGAGACAGTTGAAAGATTACCACTTATGCTGATAAAACGTGATGGTACACGTCAGCCATACAGCCGTCAAAAATTATTATCTGGTGTCATGAAAGCATGTGAAAAGCGTCCTGTGCCACAACAAAAACTGGAAATGCTTGTAGACCATGTCGAGCAAAAATTATTTGGTTCACTAGAATCTGAAGTTTCTTCAAAAACCATAGGGGAAATGGTTATGGAGGAATTAAGAGATATTGACGAGGTTGCTTATGTGCGTTTTGCATCGGTTTATCGTCAATTTAAGGATATAAACACATTTATGGAGGAATTAAACACTCTTATTCGTGATAAATAAAAAATAGACGTGCTACAGAAACTTAATCTGTAACACGTCTTTTTAATTTTAGAAATTTCTATTATTATAAGCTGCAGCAAGTGAATTCATGTTTTTAAAGATAATATGATAACCAATCCAGTAACCTATACCGCAAAGAAGTGAGCCTAAAAGCATCCATAAAAGAACACTCGTGCCATCTTCTTGGAAATGCATACCATAACGAGGTGCATTAGTGGCAATACGATTTGCTATTGCATAATACCAATAGAAAGAATAAATGCCACAGGTTACAATATTTAAAAGAATAAATACAAGTAGACCAGATGTGTTTTTACCGTCACCATTGCAAGCTATATTTACATCATTTGCAAGTGAATATATAGTGTAAAGTCCATAAATACCACATGTAATGATATTTAAAATTATGAAAACTAGAATACTTCTATCTTGTTTTAATGGGAATGGATTATATGGTTGCTGATAGAAATTATTATTTTGCTGAGTGTAATTTTGATTGTTAGCAAAATTATATTGAGTATTATTTTGGTATTGAGTATTATTATACTGATTATTAGCATTATTTTGTGAAGAATTTGAAATGCTAGAGATAAGTGAACAAAATGCATCTTTTACATCTTTTGCAGCATTTGAAAGTTTTTCACCTATATTGTGTGTGAAAGAATTGAAATCTGGAGCTTGATTTAAAGCATGTAATATAGCAAATACAGCACCAACACACACTAGAACTAAAACAAGCTCGAATAAAGAACCAGTGTATATACCGCCATAGAACATTAAGTTAAATAGCTGACGAATTATAAGCATTACAACGGTTAGAATACATGATGCAGTCAAGGCTAAAAACAAACCAGATGAATTTTCTTTAGAATGCTTAAAACCAAGCACAACTAAAACAAGTGCAGTTAAAATATAAATAATACCGCTTATAATAGAAATAGGGATTGCAAATATAAAAATTGGGTTAAAGTGAAGATAATAATAATTATTTATATTAAAAAGACTAGAGAATATAGCACCTAGCCCCTTATAAGCAAAGACAATGGCAAACACAGAGCAGAAAATTTTAAAGATAAGCTCTAAAGAGTCATTATTTTGAGTCTGTTTGTCATTAACTTGGAAAGCTGACCAATCGGTTTGATTTTGCTCGTAAGCATTGCCTTGGGCATTTTGTTGAGAAGTGTTATTCTCATTGTTTTGATTTGTTTGGAAATTTTGATTTTGCTCTTGTTGTGGTTCTTGTTGTAAATTTTGACCACAATTAGGGCAAAAACGACTATTATCAGGAACTTGAGTACCACAATTATTGCAATACATAAATATCCCCCCTATAAAAATAAATATTTATTGTATCAGTCTGCTAATAACTTGATATATAAAACCCGCTTGAGGCTCAAATACAACAATATTATCATAAGGCTGAAACATACGAATTAAATAAGTAATTATAAAAATTACAACAATTAAAATAAAACAAATTTTAAAAAATGGTATTTTATCTTTAAATATAAAAAGCAATATAGTAGGAATAACAAGCACAAAAAGTGGGTGGAAATGAAAAGCTGATACAAAATCAAGTTTTAATACAGCTAAAAAAGCTCTTGACATGCCACAGCCTGCACATGAAATGCCCGTTAAAAACTTAATGGGGCAAGTAATACCTATTGACTCTATCGCCATATAAAATAATAAAATAACACTAGCTGCTTTTATGTTATTTTTTGAAATCATTACATCACCAATTTAATTATAACAAAAACACATAAACAGTCAATAATAAAATAGCTCCTTTATTAAGGAGCTATTATTATTTTTACCAACAAAGGGAGTCATAAAGAGCTTCATATTTTTTAGCTGATTCATTCCAAGAGAAGTCCATATTCATGCCACGTTTAACCATATCATTCCAAGCATCTCTATGGTCATAGAATACTTGTTCTGCATAGAAGATAGTGCCAAGCATTTCATCAGCATTGTAGTTTGCAAATGAGAAACCAGTGCCAGTGCCTGCATATTCATTATATGGCTGAACGGTATCTCTAAGACCACCTGTTTCACGAACAATTGGTACTGTACCGTAGCGAAGAGAAATAAGCTGGGTTAAGCCACAAGGCTCAAACATAGAAGGCATTAGCATTGCATCAGCAGCAGCATATAAACGATGAGCACGTTCTTCATTAAAATAAATATTAGCTGAAACTTGGCTCTTTCTACACCACTCATAGTGTCTTAGCAGATTTTCATAACGAGGTTCACCAGTACCAATAACTACAAACTGAATACGAGAATCAAGCATACGATTTAGCACCCAATCCACAAGGTCAAAGCCTTTTTGGTCAGTAAGTCTTGTAATCATGGCAATCATCATAACTTCTGGGTCAACAGGCAAACCTAGTTCTTCTTGAAGTTTAGCTTTGTTTTCTGCTTTACCCTTTAAGAAATTATTTGTGTTATAGTTAGCATATAGATGCTTGTCTGTTTCAGGGTTATATATATCATAATCAATGCCATTTACAATACCGCTTAATGTGTTAGATTTAGCACGAAGTAAACCGTCAAGCCCTTCACCATAGTAAGGCATTTTAATTTCATCCGCATAGCTACCTGAAACAGTGGTAATTCTATCGGCATAAACCAGACCACCTTTTAGCATATTCGCATCACGTCTATACTCCATGCGGTCAGGCATAAATACATAATCAGGCAAACCTGTATAAAGTTTTAATGTAGGAATATCCCAAATGCCTTGGAAACGCAGATTATGAATGGTCATAATAGTGCGAATGCCTTGGAAGAAAGGATTTTCTTTAAATAGAGTATGTAAGAACACAGGTAAAACACCTGTCTGCCAGTCGTGGCAGTGTATCACATCTGGATGAAAATTGATAACAGGTAAAATTGAAAGTGCTGCTTTGGAAAAATAACAAAAACGCTCAATATCCCAATGAATATCACCATAAGGCTTGTCACCTGCGAAATAATGTTCATTATCTATAAAGTAATATGTAACACCGTCCATAGTATAAGACATAATACCAACGTATACATTTCCAAGATGACCTAAGTCCATATAGAAATGATGAACATATTTAAACTGACTGCGATACTCCTGAGGAATGCAGGTATAATCTGGTAAGATAACACGAACATCATATTTTTTATGGTCAAGAGATTTAGGCAAAGCACCGACAACGTCAGCAAGACCGCCAGTTTTTACAAAAGGAACACATTCTGATGCAACAAATAAAATATTTTTCATGATTAGCCTCCTCAGTTTAATTGAGAAATTCACGCTGATTTTATTTACAGGGTGTTTTTAATAGTATACCATATTTTTTGATTAAATTGGGAAAAATTGTCCATAAAAATTTTAAAAAAATTTTAGCTTATATTTAGATGCAATTATGATACAATAATAATATAATTATATTGTAGATATATGGTAAATTTGTGTATAATATTGTGTTAAAAGGAGGATAAATATGCTTCGTGTACTAATTGTAGATGATGAAAAGCCTATTTCAGATTTAATAAATATGAGCCTTACTTCCGCAGGGTATGACTGCACATGTGTATACGATGGACTTTCAGCGGCAGATATAATAGATAAAAAGCAATTTGATTTAATTTTACTTGACGTGATGCTCCCAGGAGTAGACGGTTTTGAACTTATGGATTATATAAGACCAAAGGAGATACCTGTGATTTTCCTAACAGCAAAAACATCGGTAAATGACAGAGTAAAGGGTCTAAAGCTTGGTGCAGAGGATTATTTAATAAAGCCTTTTGAAGTCATAGAGTTACTCGCAAGAGTAGAAACAGTTTTAAGACGTACGCATAAACTAGATAAAATACTTGAAGTTGGCGGACTTACAATAGATACATACTCAAGAACGGTTTTGCGTGATGGCGAAAAAATATTACTTACAAAAAAAGAATTTGAACTCATGCTCCTTTTTGTTAGAAATCCTAATATAGCTTTATATCGTGAAACAATATATGAAAGAGTTTGGGAAAGTGATTATATGGGTGACAGCAGAACAGTAGACCTTCATGTGCAAAGACTAAGAAAGAAAGTTGGCTGGGAAGATAATATAAGGGCGGTATATAAGGTAGGTTATAGATTTGAAGATTCATAATGTACGTTTTAGAGATAAAATACAAATTATAATTGTTCTAATGCTTGCTATTTCTATTAGTATTTGTGGTACATGGCTTATAGTAAAATCATTTACAAGTGCGAAAACACAAAGGATAGATGCTGCTCAAAATGCACAGCGTATGGCTATGTATACACTAATATCTACAATAGGTGATAATCAGTGGGATAATAATAAGCTGTCAGGTACACTAAGAGTATTAGAGCGTCAAGTAGGTCAGAGATTTAAACTTACCGACCAAAACGGAAATATTATTTATCAAAAACAATATAATGGCAAATCTTTTCAAGATGGCATGATAGAAAAAGTATCAGATGATAAAATGGCATGGCGTATTCAAATAAACTCTTATGGTGAACATGAAATACAGACAGCTTCAGCAATAAGTAATGGTGAAAAGCTTTATTATCTTGAGAGTATATATCCAATAGAAAGCGTATATAAATCAAGAGATTATATGATAAGTAGCTTCATGGGTATAACATTAGTACTTATAGCTATAGGTGTTTTAGTTGCAAGAAAAGTATCTTATTGGATTACAGGTTCACTTACAAGACTGGCAGAAATATCTAGGGCGATTGCAAGTGGTGATTTATCTAAAAGGGTAAATATTAAAAGTGATGATGAAATAGGTCAACTTGCAGATGACTTTAACAGAATGGCAGACCAAGTTTCAGAAAATATAAACAAACTTGAAAATGCCATGCAACGACAAGAGGAATTTATGGCATCTTTTGCTCATGAAATGAGGACACCAATGACTTCTATTATTGGTTATGCCGATTTAATGCGTTCACAAGAACTTCCACCTGATATGCGTAGACAAGCTGCAAATTATATTTTTACCGAAGGAAAAAGGCTTGAAAGTTTATCAAATAAATTATTAGATATAATAGTTTTACAAAAAACTACAATAAGTAAACAAGAATGCAAAATGTCAAATTTAATAGAGCAGGTATATGGTTTACTTGAAAAACGTATGAAAGAATCTAATATTAAAATAGATATAAACTGTGATGACAGTACGTGGTTTGTTGAACCCGATTTATTTAAGACTCTTATAAGTAATTTACTTGATAATGCACGAAAAGCAATGCCTGATGGCGGGAATATAACAGTAATATCTAAAAAAAATGTTGACGCTTTGGAGATAAAAGTTAAAGATACAGGTTATGGTATACCAAAAGAGGAAATACCAAAACTAACAGATGCTTTTTATCGTGTGGATAAAGCACGAGCTAGAGCAAGTGGTGGTGCAGGTTTAGGACTTAAACTTTGTAGTCGAATTGTTAAACTACATAACGGAATAATGAACTTTTCAAGTGAGCAGGGTAAGGGTACTACAGTTACTGTTACTTTGCGAAAGGATGGATTATAATGACCGTTAAACCTCGTAGATTTATTATTTTTATACCTCTGGTTCTTATTGTAGCTTTTTGTGTTGCTTTGCCAACAATTGAAACAATAGCAAGGGATTTAAACAATATAAACAATATAAATGTAGTTGAAATGGAACCAATAAGATTGGATAATAACAATAACATTTCTTTTGTAAAAAGAATATCACTTATAAGTAGTAAAATATATAAAGGCGAAGTTCAAATATTAGGTTTTGAAAATGGTTCTAAACTAACATTAAATTCTGCTATTGAAAATACTATAAAACAAATAGATATATTATACGATATGGGACTTTTGCCTGAAAATAGTGAGGCTTATACTAATTCAGATGAGGGTTTACAACAGATTTATATAGGTGCTATAGAATTTGCTGTAGACAATGATGACCCATCATGCAACCTTATTTTATGGGATATAGAGGCTGAATCAGATAATTATTCATTGAGCCTTAGAGTGGATGATGAAACAGGTAAAATTTTAATGTATAAGGTATTCGCTAAAAATACTTTAGATTGGGCAAAAGAACTAGATTTTAATAATATAAGTAAATTATGGTCAGAATATTTGCAAGTTTATATTGATAGTAATTCAAAAATGCTTTATGGAAATAGAGCAAAAATCTATTTGCAAATGAATGATAATGTGTTTTTCTATTCTGGAAATTACGATTTTAATGATATTGATGAACAAATACCAAGGGTTTTGCGTATATTGTTAAGTGATATGGATGAAAAGATTCAATATGTTTTATACCATGATTTATATGAATTCGGTATGATGGTCGAATGATAAGGCATAATATTCAAATATATTGGTATTTTGTCGATAAATGTATGAAAAAAACGCTTTACTTATAATAAAAAATATGTTATCATGTATAAGATATTTTATAGCTTTTGTGAAAGGGGTTTGTCATGGCAAATAAAGCGGGAACAAAACAAGTCACTGCCAATAAAAAAGCATGGCATGACTATTTCATAGAAGAAAAAATTGAAGCAGGTATAGAACTTGCAGGCACAGAAGTTAAATCAATCCGTCAAGGTCAAATAAATCTCAAGGATTCTTATTGCACCTTTAAAGACGGCGAAATTTTTGTGCGTGGTATGCATATAAGTCCATATGAAAAGGGTAATATATTTAATAAAGACCCTATGCGTGTTCGTAAGCTTTTACTTCATAAAAAAGAAATTTTAAGACTCTTTGGAAAAACCAAACAGGATGGCTATTCAGTTGTACCACTAAGTGTATATTTTCGAAATAGTCATGTTAAAGTTGAAATAGGACTTTGTAAAGGTAAAAAATTGCATGATAAGCGTGATAGTATGGCAAAACGTGATGCTAAGCGTGAAATCGACCGTGCAATGAAAAATCGTCAACGTGATTAAATAAATTATGGGGACGTACTGGCTTCGACGGGGGTGTTGAAGCAGGAATAGCGGGCGGAAGTGAGGACGCTTCCTTAAAAGCCTCAAATGTTTATAAATTAAACAACAACAATTATTCTTTACAGGCTGCCTAATTAGGCTGGCTCGTCCTACCTGAGAGTACCACGGCTCGGGATTAGGGCGTCGATTTTGTGGTGAACGTCACAAGCAAAGAGTTGCGTTTGTGATGTATTATGACTCTACTAAAGCAATTAGCCTGTTTGTCGGCGAATTGTGGAGG
>CALWMO010000058.1 GCA_944381965.1 uncultured Butyricicoccus sp. | reverse complement strand
ATCCTCCTGATATAGTTATATTCTACATCAGGAGGTCTTTTATTTTCTATGTCTGTTTTTTACGGACTTGTGCAAAACTGTGGTACGTCTTATTTTTATAGTATATCATCAGGAATTACAGCAGGCTCGGTAATTTCGTTTTGTTCAGTCTGTTCGGTTTGTGCTTTGATTTTTTTGCTTGGTATTATTTTAGAAAGTGGATTGCTCATTGCTGCAAACTTCACATCGTCATTATTTACATGTGTGTATATCTTAGTTGTATCAAGGTTTGTATGTCCTAAAACGGTCTGCAAAGTTCTGATATCTACACCGTTTTGATACATAAGTGTAGCAGCTGTATGTCTTAGTTTATGAGTTGAATATTTTGTTGTGTCAAGTCCAGCTGCACCTAAATGCTTTTTAACAAGCCATTTAATAGTTGGTATACTTAAACGGTTACGATTTCGACTGGTAAAAAATGCGTTTTTATCCGCAGGGTGTGGCACAACCCTATCTGGTAAATACGCCTCAATAGCTTGTTTACATGCATCATTTAAATAAATTGGTCGCTCTTTGTTGCCTTTACCTGTGATAGTGAGTATATCTCCTCTAATATCCTGTAAATTCATATTTGCAAGCTCAGATACACGCATACCACAATTTAAAAACAGTGTTAAAATACAATAATCTCTGCTTGCATATGTGCCGTCAACATGCTCTAAAAGAGAAATTGAATCCTCAAGGCTAAGAGCTTGTGGCAAACGCTTAGGCTGAGATGGAGAATCAAGAATTTCCATAGGGTTTGAATCTATTAGCTTGGCTTTGTGGGTTAAATATTTAAAAAATGCACGAAGTGATGCAACTTTTCTAGCACGAGAGCGAGAACAGATACCATATTCAGTAGAAGGGCTGTTTTGCTGACGTGGTCTTTCTTGTGCCATATATTCAAGAAAATCGTATGCATCAGAAATGGTTATTGTTCTTATGAACTCTATATCTATTTGTTTTATAGAAACCTCATCAAGTGGCATATCAGTCGGAACAAGATGTCTGTTATGTAATACATATCTAAAGAACATTCTTAAATCAAGATAATATTCATAGGCTGTGTGAGGGGATTTGCCTTTAATTGTTGCCATATAAACCAAAAATTCACGAATTACAGCGGGGGCATCGTGTGCATATTCAGAAATAATATATTTTTGCATATTTTTTATTCACCTTGTTTTCATAGTATTTAAATAGGAGTTGCTTTTTTACTACTACTAAAGTATAATATAAAAAATAGCAACTAGCAAGATTTAAAGTAAGGAGTGAATAAAATGCCCGTTGCAAAGAGTTTAATTGATTTAATCGGAAATACACCTATGCTTGAACTAAACCGCCTGTGTGAAAAGCATTGTAAGGGTGCAAAAATCACAGCAAAAATTGAAGCATTTAACCCTGCTGGCAGTGCAAAGGATAGAATTGGTTGTGCAATGATTTTAGATGCTGAAAAACGTGGCATTTTAAAAGAGGGTGCAACTATTATTGAACCTACTTCGGGTAACACTGGTATAGGTTTAGCATCTGTTGCGGCTGCTCGTGGTTATAAACTCATACTTACTATGCCTGAATCTATGAGCGTTGAACGCAGAAATTTATTAAAGGCTTATGGTGCAGAGCTTGTGCTAACAGATGCATCAAAAGGTATGCAAGGTGCAGTTGATAAAGCTGAGGAGCTTGCAAAACAGATTGAAGGCAGTTTTATTGCAGGTCAGTTTACAAATCCGGCAAATCCAGAAATACACTACAAGACAACAGGTGTTGAAATCTGGAACGACATGGACGGTAAAGTTGACGTATTAGTTGGCGGTTTCGGTACAGGCGGCACAATCTCTGGTGCAGGTAAATATTTAAAAGAGCAAAACCCAGATTTATATATTGTAGCGGTTGAGCCAGCAGCTTCACCACTTTTATCTGAAGGTAAGGCGGGACCACATAAAATTCAGGGTATAGGTGCAAATTTTGTACCTAAAACTATGAACCGAACCATTGCAGATGAAATTTTAACTGTTACCAATGAAGATGCTTTTACTTTCACAAAGGAAATTGTTAGAACAGAGGGTTTGCTTGTTGGTATCTCATCTGGTGCGGCTGTTTCAGCGGCTTTGGAAATTGCAAAACGAGAGGAATTTAAAAATAAAAACATTGTTGTAGTCTTGCCAGATACTGGTGAGCGTTATCTATCAACTGGAGTATTTGATTAAAAATTATAAGCACTGTAAATTTGGTTTACAGTGCTTGTTTTATGTGAAAAGAGGATAAAAAATGTATAATAAATGTACACTTTGCCCTAGAGAATGTAAGGTCAACAGAGCAAATGGTCAAACTGGTTTTTGTGGTGCAAGCGATAAAATGGAAGTCGGCAGAGCTGCACTACATATGTGGGAAGAACCTAGTATTTCGGGCACAAATGGTTCAGGAACAGTGTTTTTCACACATTGTGCGCTTGGTTGCGTGTATTGTCAAAATAGAAGTATTAGCCGAAAACAGTCAAAATCGGTTTTTGTAGATGAAAACAGACTTTCAGAGATTTTTTTAGAATTACAGCAAAAAAATGCACATAATATCAACTTAGTGACGGCTACTCATTACACTCCTAGTGTCTGTAAAGCTATTGACCTTGCAAAAGAAAAAGGGCTTTACATTCCTGTTTTATTAAATTGTGGCGGATATGAAAAATTTGAAACAATAAAGCTATTTAATAATAAAATAGACATTTATTTGCCAGATTTTAAATATTATAGCGGTTATTATGCAAAGAAGTATTCAAATGCTACTGATTATCTTGATATATGTGAAAAAGCCATAGATGAAATGGTAAAACAAACTGGTAAGCCTATCTTTGATGAAAATGGCATTTTACAAAAAGGTACGGTTATACGTCACTTGATGCTGCCAGATATGCTGCAAGACACAAAACAGGTTTTAAGAAGAATTGCTGAAAACTGGGGAGATAATGTGCTTGTAAGTCTTATGAGACAATATACACCATTTAATATGCAAGACTTTCCAGAACTTGACCGAAAAATAACCGATGATGAATATAGTGAGGCAGTAGAGTATTTTGAAATGCTTGCTCTTTGTGGGTATTTACAAGAAGGGGAGGCTGCAACAGAAAGTTTTATACCAGAATTTAACGGAGAAGGCGTAAAGTAAAGGTTACATTTCAACTACACAAATACTATCCATATTGACACTATTCGACAAATGGAGTATGCTTAATTATGCCAATATAAGCTAAAATCTTACTAAAAATAGCTGGTGTAAAGGCATTTAGCAGAAAGCGAAGTGTTTATAAAATGAAAGTTCTTTACAAGCGTATTTTATCTGGTGTTAGTGCAGGTTTTTTATGCTTTTTATTAACTGCTTGTCAGCAGAATAATGATATAAATACAGGTTCTCAAAGTGGTGCAGATAGTGATGCATCATCAGAGGTAGAACAAGAAAAAACATTAAATGATTTATCAAATGCTGCTATGGTTGGTAATTCTTACCTTTATGGGTTTGATACATATGCGGTTTTACCTGAAACCGATTGTTTTTACCGTGTAGGACTTAATGTTAGAACGGTTTTTACTAAAACTATGATAGACGGTGAAGTTCCCGTTATTGAAGAACTAAAAAATGACAAAGAGTATGACGAAGTCCTTTTAATGTTTGGTGAAAATGAACTTGGCTGGCCAAATGAACAGGCATTTTTAGATGGATATGGTGAAATTATTGATGCGGTGCATGAATATCAGCCAAAAGCAACCGTTTATGTACAGTCAATGCTCCCAGTGTCAAAAGAGGTTTCAGATAAAAACAAAGATGGTATAAATAATGAAAATATTCGTCAAAGAAATGAAAAGTTAAAGGATTTAGCCAAAGAAAAAGATGCTGTTTATTTAGATGTTGCCTCTATTATGGAAGATGATAACGGAGATTTGCCAAAAGATGCCGCAACAGATGGCATACACCCAAACATTAGTTATTATGGAGTTTGGGCAGATTTTCTAAAAGAAAATGTAAAATAGGAGAGTTAAAAGTATGAAAAAATATATTATTGGACTTAGTGCAGCTTTGATATTATTTTCAGGCTGTTCAAATAATAAAGTAGAGCTTGACCCAGCTTCAGCTGTGGAGAAAATGAGTGAAGAAATAACTTTTACAGACCAGTTTGCACCTCTTGACTCTGAAAATGCAAACAGAGTTTATGGTGTAGATGCTGATTTAGTTGAAGATAGCACAGCTATGGTTGGTTCTGGTGCAACAGCAGAAAGTATTGCTATGTTTAAAGCGGTTGATGCTAAATCCGCACAGGACATTGAAAAACAACTTGAGGTTTTTATAGATGGTTATATCGAGGGCTATTCTGATTATAAACCAGAGGAAGTGCCAAAACTCGAAAGTGCAATAATTGAACGTAAAGATGTATACGTTGTGCTGTGCATTTCTGCTGATAATGACGCTGCAAAAACAGTTGTAAGTGATACATTAAATGGATAAAGGCGGTAAATTGTGAGCTTTGCAAGTTTAACGTTTTTATATTTCTTTTTACCAATTACCCTTTTTGGTTATTGTATTTTGCCACATAAAGCGAGAAATATATTTTTATTAATCGCTAATATTATATTTTATGGTTGGGGAGAGCCATCATTTTTAATTGTAATTTTACTTACAACGGTTATAAATTTTTATGCCGGAAAAATTATGCTTTCAAAGCCAAAACATAAAAAACATGCGGCAGTAATCGCTATTTTAATAGATTTAGCACTGCTTTTTGTGTTTAAATACACTACATTCTTTTTGGATATATTAAGACCGCTTGTGTTCTGGACTGAGCTTCCTTATGTGGAAATTGGTTTACCGCTTGGCATCTCGTTTTACACTTTTCAGGTTTTATCATATATTATTGATGTTTACCGTGGAGATGTTGGAGTTCAGCAGAAATTTACACGTTTTGCAACATATATGACCTTATTTCCTCAGCTTATCGCAGGTCCTATTGTAAGATATCGTGACCTTGCCGACCAGCTCGAGGACAGAAAACAAAGTGTTAATAAATTTGGTGAAGGTGTCATTCAACTGCTTGTAGGACTTAGCAAAAAGGTTTTACTTGCTAATAATATGGGTGCTTTATGGGAGGCGTTAAAGCTATCACCTAGTACAAATGGTATAATTGGTGCATGGGTGGGTGCTTTGGCATTTACTCTGCAAATTTATTTCGACTTTAGCGGTTATTCAGATATGGCTTGCGGTTTGGGTAAGATGTTTGGTTTTGAACTGCCAATTAACTTTAATTACCCATATATTTCAAAAAGCATAACCGAATTTTGGAGAAGATGGCATATTTCACTTTCAACATGGTTTAGAGATTATGTTTATATCTCTCTGGGCGGTAGTAGACAAGGCAAATTTAAAACCATGAGAAATTTATTTGTAGTTTGGTTTTTAACTGGTCTGTGGCATGGTGCAAGTTGGAATTTTGTAATTTGGGGACTGTATTACTTTGTTTTATTGGTAATAGAAAAAGTTTGGCTGCTTAAACAGCTTGAAAAAATGCCAAAACTTATAAATCATATTTACACTATGTTATTTGTAATAATCGGTTGGGTTATTTTTGCCTTTGATGATTTTAAACAGCTTGGTTCATATTTTAAAGCATTGTTTATTTCAGAAAATGGAATTATAAGTCATCATGCTATGGTGTTATGCGTTAGCTATTTACCACTGATTATTATTTCTATACTTGCATGTCTGCCACTTGGCAAACAGCTATTTAGCAAGATAACAACTACTAAAACAGGCTCAGTTGTTACTGCTGTATTATGTATAGGTGCAGTTATGCTTTGTACTGCATCACTTGTTGCACAAAGTTATAATCCATTTTTATATTTCAGATTTTAAGGGAGGGACAATATGAAAAAAACTAACCTCCTAATAAGCATAGTATTTTGTATATTTTTTGCTGGTATGATGTTTTTGTTTTTCATTATGCCAAAACAGGAATTTTCACAAAATGAAAAGCGTGTACTTGAGGAAATGCCTAAGTTTTCATTAGAAAGTCTCGCTGATGGTTCATGGTTTTCTAAAATGGACACATATTTTTCTGACCATTTCTTTGCAAGAGATTTTTGGGTTGGACTTCATTCTTATATAAATCAAACGATTGGTCTAAATGCGACAGAGGATATTTATAAAGGTGAAGATAATTGGCTTTTAGAAAAGCCTATAACTCAAAATTCTACTTGGACAGAAAATATAAAAATTATCGAGCATTTTGCCCAAAATCATGATAATATTTATTTTATGGCTGTGCCAACAAAGGGATATATTATGGAGGATAAATTGCAAAAACTACATGATGAATACCCAGATGCACAGCTACTTAATCAATTAAAATCACTTTTAAGTGAAGAAGTGAAATTTATTGATGTTTCAGATGTTTTAAGTGAAAACTCAGATGTTTATTATAAAACTGACCACCACTGGACAAGCAAAGGTGCATATATAGCATACTCTAAAGCGGGCGAGCAAATGGGATTTACTCCTACACCTCAAACAGAGTATGAAATAGAAGAATATGACGGTTTTTATGGCACATCATATTCTAAAAGTGGTTTATGGGCTACTCCACCAGATACTATTTCTCTGTGGAAACAGCAAAATCTAAATGTAAATGTAACTATTACAGATGAAAATAGACCTTTTTCGATAGAATATGACAGTATGTTTTTTACAGACCATTTAAACGAGCCTGATAAATATCCTGTGTTTTTAGATGGCAACCATGCACTTGTAAATTTAAAATCAAATGCAGATAATGATAAAAAACTGCTTATTATCAGAGATTCATTTGCACATTGTTTAGCACCGTTTTTAGCATCTGAGTATAGAGATATAGATTTAATCGACCTCAGATATTTTAAAAAGCAGACAGCAAGCGAGCTTATAGAGCAAAATAACTATGATGATATATTATTTGTCTATGGACTTGATACTCTAGCGACAGATAGAAGTTTACAGTGGCTAAAATAAATAAAACCCGCCTAATTGGCGGGTTTTTAGTTTGTTATTTAGAGCCTGTAACAGCTTTTCTGATTAAATCAACTGGTATCATAGTAAATGCTAAGATAGCTACTACACCCCAACCAATTAGAGGGAATGGAATACAGCTAAACATATTACCTATAAAGCTTAATTGTGGTATAATGCTTGCATTTACAATAGCCGCTTGAATTAAAATAATAGCGATAAATACCTTCATAAAGCCTGTGTTTTCATTTAAGCCTTTAAAAATATGGTATCCATCATCACGCACATTAAAGCCATTAAATAATGCACTCCAAATAAACATTACAAAATATGCAGATAGCTTTTGCTCCTCATTTGCAAAGAACTGATTAAAGAAGTCTAGTTTTAGGAATATAAAGCTAATTATAGTTAGCCATATGCCCATTGTGACAATTTGCATAAGCATTTTACGGCTTACAATGCTTTCATCACGTCTGCGAGGTTTCTCGGTCATATAACATTCTTTAGCTGGCTCATTACCAAGCATAATAGCACCTAAACCGTCCATAACAAGGTTTACAAACAGTAAATGTGTTACCTTGAGAGGTTCTTCAATGCCAAAGAATGGAGCAACTGCACTTACAACAACAGCTGCAACATTAATTACAAGCTGGAACTTACAGAACTTTAAAATGTTATGGTAAATGGTACGACCGTACCAAATAGCGTCCTTGATTGAGCGGAAGTTATCATCAAGAATAACAATTTTACCCGCTTCCTTAGCGGCTTCTGTACCGCTGCCCATAGCAAAGCCTACATCTGCACGTTTTAAAGCAGGGGAGTCATTTACACCGTCGCCAGTCATACCAACAACCAAATTCATCTCTTGGCACAGACGAACCATTCTGGATTTATCGGTAGGTAATGCACGAGCAATAACACGAATTTTAGGGATAATTTTTTTAACTTCTTCGTCGCTCATATTATTAAGCTGAGCAGAAGTTAAAGCAATTTCATCATCATTTCTAAGGAGATTTGCATCTTTAGCGATTGCAACCGCAGTTTCAAGACGGTCACCTGTAATCATTACAACTTGAATACCAGCGTTTTGAACTTCACGGATAGCATCTCTAGCTTCTGGGCGAACATCATCACGAATAGCAACAAAACCGATAATTACTGTATCATCATGTAATGTGTTTTCAGTCATAGCCTTTTCAGAGTAACCAAATGCAAGCACACGCATAGACTTTTCAGCCAGTGCATCAATTTTCGCATTTAGTTTGTTCATATCAATAGGCTTAATCTCACCATTTGTATCAAGATAATTCTGTGATACTGCAAGCAGTCTTTCAGGTGCACCCTTATAGAATGTTTTGCCAAACTCAGCTAAATAAGCCTGACTAAATTTATTTGCAGAGTTAAAGCTTTGAGAATCGGTGATAGTATAGCGGTCATGTAAGCTGTCGAAAACTTCTTTTCCGATAAACTTCATTAAAGCTTGGTCGGTAGCGTTACCACCAATAACACGACCTTCTGCATCAAACATAGATTGTGTGTTTTTACCGATTGCCAAATCAACAAGCTGTTTTGTTTTAGCATGGTCTGCAAGCTCAGGGATTACTGTACCATCAGCGGTGAAAAACTCTACAACTTCAAGGTGACCTTTTGTAATAGTACCTGTTTTATCGCTAAATAGAATATTTAGTGAACCTGCAGTTTCAATACCAACAGCCTTACGAACAAGTACGTTATGGTCAAGCATTTTACTTGTGTTTTGCATAAGCACAAGAGAAATCATAAGAGGCAGACCCTCTGGCACAGCACAAACGATAACAACAACCGCAAGGGAAACAGCATTAATGATATCCTTGATAATTTTAGCAGAGCCAAGTGCAAAATAAGCATCAACACCACCAGCAGTGATTACAAAATGCACAAAGTACATAATAGCGATTACAACCGCACCAATATAACCGAATTTTGAAATCATGCTCGCAAGCTTTGCAAGCTTAACTTTAAGAGGGGAGTCAGGCTCATCATCTTGCATTTCCTCAGCCATTTTACCCATCATGGTGGAAAGACCTACTTTTTGTACGTCCATTACACCTTCGCCGTCAAACAGTACAGCACCACGGAAAAGGGAATGTTTATCAACAAATGTGTCACCAGTGATTTCATCAGCTAAACGGAAATTTTCATCAGCTGCGGTTTTTGGACATTCTTCAGCTTCACCATTTAAAGCTGAGTTATCAACTTTAAGATGACCGCTTACAAGTACACCATCAGCTGGGATTTTATCGCCCGATTGTAATAGTATCTTATCGCCAACAACTACATCATCAACATCAATTACCGTTAC
>CALWMO010000057.1 GCA_944381965.1 uncultured Butyricicoccus sp. | reverse complement strand
TTCCTGTCTTAAATCAGACAAAATAATACCTCCATTTTTATAAACTCATAAAATTAAACTTCAAAAGTAAACCGCACAAATACATTATTGTGCGGTGTTTTTTTAAATTTCACGTCTGCCTTCGAGTGCACGCATTAAAGTTACCTCGTCTACATATTCAAGATGACCACCAACAGGCATACCATAAGCTAAACGAGTTATTTTAATACCAAAAGGTTTTAAAATACGTGATAAATACATAGCAGTAGCTTCGCCTTCGGTGTCTGGATTAGTAGCGATAATAACCTCTTTTACGTCCTCATTTTCATCTGCAACACGTTTTAAAAGCTCTTTGATGCGAATATCATCAGGGCCTATGCCGTTAAGCGGTGAAATTGTGCCATGCAGTACATGATAAAGTCCACGAAATTCTCTAGTTCTTTCAAAAGCAATAACATCTTTTGGGTCTGTCACAACACAGATAACACTTCTATCACGATTAGCATTTTTACAAATCGGACAGATTTCACTATCGGTTAGGTTTTGACAGATTTTACAGGTGTAAACATTGCTTTTTGCATCTAAAAGAGCTTTAGCAAAACTTTCTGCGGTTTCTTTAGGCTGATTCATGATATAAAATGCAAGACGTTGTGCGGTTTTTTGACCTATTCCTGGGAGTTTGGCAAACTCCTCTATCAGACGTTCTACTGGTGGTGCAAAAAACTGCATTTTTAAAACAGTCCTGGGATACTACCCATACCGCCAGTTACTTGCTTCATAGACTGCTCAGACTTTTCACTAGCTAGACGGAAAGCCTCATTGATTGCTGCAAGCACTAAATCTTGAAGCATTTCAACATCATCTGGGTCTACAACTTCTGGCTTGATTTCAAGAGACTTTAGTGTGTTTGTGCCTTGAACAACAGCCTTAACAGCACCGCCACCAGCACTAGCTTCTGTTTCCATCTCAGAAATAGCTTCTTGAGCCTTTAGCATATCTTGCTGCATTTTCTGAGCTTGCTTAATCATTGCTTGCATGTTCATACCGCCCATGCCGCCAAATTTACCCTTTGCCATAATAAAATTTCCTCCTTAAAGTTCGGTAATTTCAATATCTAAATCCTGTGCTTTTTGCAGGATTTCATCTATACTTTTATTATCTTCTTGTTTCATTTTTTTTTGATTAGGTTCATAAATTCTAAGCTTTAACTGACTGCCTTCAAGTTCACTTGCAGCCGTTTGCACTCTTGTTTTAGTAGGTTCAGCTTTTAAAAGACCGGCGGTTATATCATCGTCACAGAATAACAGAAGTTTATCGCCATCTATCTGTGCACGAACATAACCAGATTTCATACAAGTGAGTGTACCTATATTTATTTTACCCGCAAGCTGATTTAAAAGCTTTGACCAATGCTGCCAAGGCTCACCTACTTTTTGCTCTGGCTTTTCTTTTATCTCCTCAACCTGTTGTTTATGAGGTTTTGGCATTTGCTTTTTCTCTGGTTCTGGTATTGACTGTTTAGAAACCACAATACCACTTTGCAAGCTTTTCTCTAAAGCTTCAACTCTGCCTGTGAGCGTATCATAACTTTCACCGCCCATATTGCAAAGTCTTACTATTGTAAGCTCTGCCTCTACTCTGCGGTTTGCAACAGATTTCAGTCTTGACTGACTTTGCTGTAAAATATTCGACCAAGCAATAAGAGTTGATGCTGCCACCGGTTCAGATAAAACATTTACATCTTGAACAGTATAAGCTGGTGAAATCATACTTGATACATCTTGTTTTGATGTTTTGACAAGTAACATATCACGAATAAGCCCTAAAAGCTGGTCAAATACACCAGAAAGCTCTCTACCCGCATCATATGCATCACCGATAATCTGAACGGCCTCAGCAAGGTTTTTTTGCTCTATGGCTTTCATAAGCGAAACTGCATCATCAGAGCCTAAAATGCCAATACATTGACTAACAGCATTTTCATCAACTATCTGACATTCAGCTGTACGGTCAAGCATAGAAAGAGCATCACGCATTGCACCATCAGCAAGCCTTGCAATAAGTTTAGCACCGCCATCTGTGAGATTTATATTTTCTGCCTTTGCTACTTCACAAAGACGCAATGCAATATCATCTGGTGTTATTCTTCTAAAGTCAAATCTCTGGCAACGAGAAAGAATAGTTGCAGGCACCTTGTGAATTTCGGTTGTAGCTAAGATAAACAGCACATGACTTGGAGGTTCTTCGAGCGTTTTGAGAAGTGCATTAAAAGCACCAACAGACAGCATATGCACCTCATCTATAATATACACACGTTTTTTAACAGCAGAAGGTGCATAACGTGTTTCCTCTCGAATATCACGAATATTATCAACACCGTTATTAGATGCAGCATCTATTTCGACGACATCGAGTACAGAGCCGTCTAAAATGCTTTTACAAGCTTCACATACTCCGCAAGGGTCACCATCTTTAGGGTTTTGACAGTTTACAGCACGGGCTAAAATTTTAGCACATGTTGTTTTGCCAGTACCCCTTGTGCCTGAAAACAAGTAGGCATGAGATAACCTGTTTGTAGTTATTTGAGCTTTTAGAGTATCGGTTATATGTTTTTGACCGATAACATCGGCAAACTTCAGCGGTCGCCATTTACGATATAATGCCTGATACATTAGTTTACCTCTTTTCTAAAAAAGAAAAAGCAGACAGAAATAATATCTGCCTGCTTAGTTATCCTTTTTTGCTGTAAAACAGCACCCCACAAGACCGTACGCCAAGGGTTTGAAACGACGCTCCCAACGGCGTGTCCGATAAAATAACTCGAAATCGGCAGTTCTACGGCACACGATGGTTTCTGCTTAATGCTGCTCGGTTCCCCGCCTGACATGGTTCACAGTCCTCCGTTGCGTAGTACCAATCTGTCATCATTATTTGACTGGCTGCACACATCGAGATGCCGCCCCTTGCCCTTAGCATAATCCCTGCTAGAGCGGATTGCAGGTTACAAGGCACCGCTACCTCCCCGACTAGTACGGCCTTGTGCGATGCTGTTTTGCAGACAGGACTATTATACTATAACATTTTTAAAATAGCAAGCAAATTTTATGCTGCATTTTCTGGGTCTACTGGTGTAGTAGTTTCACCTGTATTTGAGTTATTATTTTCATTTGTCTGATTGTTATTATTATTATCAGATGTGTTGTTATCACCAGTTTCAGGGTCAGTTGGAGCTTCTGTTTGGTCATCACCATTATCATCATTATTATCATTAGTGTTTGGTACATAGTAGCTACACTCATCACAATATTCTGTTGGAGCATCACCAATCCAGAAACGACCTGTAGCAACATTACCTCTCGACCTACAAGCAGCTGTAGGAGCAAGACCGCTTATCTTACAATATGAAGCAGTTTCAAAATTACTGCTATCTCCACGGTCTAAATCAGCAGAAGGTAAATTCTCATGAATTCTGTTCATAACCTCGTTCCATATAGTGACAGAAGGGTTACCACTTATACCTGTTAAATTATAATCACTATCATAACCAAACCAAGTAGCACCTACATAGTATGGAGTATAGCCACAGAACCAAAGGTCACGTTTATTTTGTGAAGTACCTGTTTTACCAGCAGTTTCAATACCTGGAATATTGATTCTTGTTGCAGTACCTTCGGTAGTTACCGCACGCATTACCTCACGCATATAATAAACAGTGCTTTGCTTTTCAAATACCTGTCTATTAAGTGGTTCATTTTCGAGAAGTACAGTACCATCAGAATTAAGCACCTTAGTATAAGTTCTACCGCCATTAAATATACCATTATTTAAGAAGATAGAATAACCTGCTGCCATTTCTCTAACGGTAACACCGCCATTCATACCACCAAGTGCCATAGGGCTAAGGTCAACATCTTCTGGATAGTTAAGATGGGTAAAGTTTAAATCCTCTGTTAGAAATTCAAAAGCAGCCTTAGGTGTAAGCTCATCAACCACACGAACAGCTATAGCATTTACAGATTTTGCAACAGCTGTGCGAATAACCATAGGGCCAGTATATCCACCACTGTCATTTCTAGGCCAATCTTTGCCATCGAGCTGCATAAAAGGCTCATTATCTCTAACAGAATATGGAGTAATTATACCAGCGTCCATTGCTGGAGCATAAACTGAAAGCGGCTTAATGGCAGAGCCTGCTTGTCGAGCGGTTTCTGAACGGAGCAAAACACGATTTCCTGTTTTAGCTCCACGTCCGCCAACTATACCGACAACATCGCCTAATTGATTACAAATAACCATTGCACTTTCAGGCACAGAACCATTTTTAGATACATTAGGGAAATTTACTTGTTCTTCATAGACCTGTTCGAGTATGCTTTGAACATTGAGGTCTACAGTTGTGTAAATCTGCACACCACCAGATGTTACTTTCCAGCTTGCCATTTCCTTAGAATAGCCTTTTTTCTCAACAAGGTCATTTATAACATCTTGTATTACTGTATCAGTAAAATACGAATATGTGTTATTTAAAGCATTCTGAGCTTTTTCGTATTGATATTCAAGTGGCTGAGCTTTTGCTTCATCTCTTTGAGCTTCTGTAATCATGCCCTGTTTACACATTTCATCCAGAATAACTTCTTGACGTTCTTTTATATTTTCTGGATGGTTAAACGGGTCATAAAGCGATGGGTTTTTAGTAATACCCGCTATAATTGCACATTCAGCCAAATTAAGCTGACTGAGTTCTTTACCAAAATAAGTAGTGGCAGCAGTGTTTACACCATAAGCACCTTGACCTAAATAGATAATATTAAGATACATTTCTAGTATCATATCTTTATCATTTAAATCTTTTTCAAGCTGAAGTGCTCTAAATATTTCAGTGAGCTTACGTTTAACCGAATAATCATCAAATTGTGTTGCATTTTTAATCAGCTGCTGTGTAATAGTTGAACCGCCACCTTCTCTACCTGTAATCCAGTTTAGAACACCATTTGCAGTTCTTGCCCAGTCAACACCTTTATGTTCATAAAAGCGTTTATCTTCAATAGCAATAAAAGCGTTTTGCAAATCTTTCGGTATTTCGTCTAAATCTGACCATATACGGTTTTGAAGACCACGAAGAACTTCATACTCGATATAGTTTTGTTGATTAGAATCCCAAGCATAAACCATGCTTGTCATATTCATACCTGATACAAGCTCATTCATATCGAGTTTAGAATTAGGTTCAATATACACACGCAGGTATATAGCCAGTGCAACGCCACAAATACTTGCACACATTACACCAACTAATATCAGGGAAACCAAGAAAAAACGGATTCGTCTGAAAATAGTACCGACATTTCCTTTCTTTCGATTTGCCATATATTATATACCTCCTTGTGGGATATAGGTTAGTAAATAAGCCTACCGATATCCAATAAGTCTATTTATTATACCACAATGAAATAAAAAAGCCAAATATTTTTAAGCTTTAACCATATACTAGTATATTTTTTCCACTTTATAAACTATTTTTGTATTTTTTATAGTTTTTTTGTGCATTATATTGCATATAAAAGGAGGTTATTTCTATGTATACCAAATTATCACCTATTAAAAAATCTATTTTATATTCCTTTGTTTTAACAGCAATTATAAGCACATGTCTATCTGTACACTCTGTTCATACCTCACCAAAAACACAAACAACAGCTGCACCTGTAAGTGATGAATCTATTATACCAACATATTATGCAACTGTCATAGGAAATTATGTTGTAATATATGAAGATGGTGATACAGAACCAATGATAACTACAGATATAGACATTAGAACCTTACCAGAGGCTGATAAAAAGCTTTTAAAGCAAGGTATAATTTTAAGTGATGAACTTGCAATAAGCAATTTTTTAGAAGATTATGGCAGCTAAATATAATCATATTTTTTATTATCGTCTAATATAGTAAAGTAAATAAGTTTAGGCGGTGATAAAATTGTGGCTTTTAAAACATAAAATTCCAGTTGCAATCGGAATATTTGCAGTATTTCTTTTCTCGGGCATTATAGCTCACAATAATCTAGCTGTTACTGCATCAATCACTGACTGGGGGTTATCGTTTCAAAGTCAAGGTTCTGCACCAGTTGGCAATGCTACAAGTGATGCACTTAAAAAGTATGATGCCTATTATGTAGGTGATACAAATGAATCTGTAATTTATTTAACATTTGATGCTGGATATGAAAGCGGTGATACAGCAGCTATACTTGATGCACTTAAAAAGCATAATGCACCTGCATGCTTTTTTGTTGTAAGTAATTATATAGAAACTGCACCAGAGCTTGTAAAAAGAATGGTTGATGAAGGCCATATAGTGGGAAATCATACTTCAACTCACCCCGATATGTCAAAAATATCAGATAAAACTGCCTTTGAAAAAGAGCTTCAAGGTGTGGAGCAGCAGTTTAAAACACTTACAGGTAAGGAGCTTCCTAAGTTTTATCGACCACCACAGGGTAAATTTAGCGAAGAAAATTTAAAACAAGCTCAAGAGTTAGGATATAAAACTATTTTTTGGAGTCTTGCTTATGTAGATTGGTATGCAGACAATCAACCTACCAAAGACGAAGCGTTTAATAAGCTTATACCTCGCATTCACAACGGAGCTATTGTGCTTTTACATTCCACTTCAAGTACAAATGCACAGATTTTAGATGAACTTTTAACCAAATATGAACAAATGGGTTATCGTTTTGGCTCACTGGATGAGCTTGTAAACGCATAAAAAAGCCGCATTATCAAATTGATAATGCGGCTTAATTTTTTTAGATTCTTGTTTGAAGCTCACGGTTTTCAAACTCTACACGACGTTTAATATCTGTCATAACATCGTCAAACATTGGTATATTTAGCGACTGAGCACCATCACATAATGCACATTCTGGATTATTATGTACCTCAATCATAAGACCATCAGCACCTGCTGCAATAGCAGAGCGAGAAAGTGGAGCTACCATTTCACGTTTACCTGCTGCATGGCTTGGGTCAATAATAATAGGTAAATGAGTGAGCATTTTAACCAGCGGCACAGCAGAAATATCAAGGTTATTTCTAATCATAGTTTCAAATGTGCGTATGCCACGCTCACAAAGCATAACATTATGATTGCCACCTGCAAAAATATATTCAGCAGCCATTAAAAATTCTTCCATAGTTGCAGAAAGACCACGTTTTAATAAAATCGGCTTGTTACTTCTGCCGAGTTCTTTTAAAAGCATAAAGTTTTGCATATTTCTTGCACCGAGCTGAATTATATCAACATCAGCGAATAAATCAAGATGTTTTTCGCTCATAATCTCGGTAACAATTGGCATACCTGTCTGACGTTTAGCCTCTAATAAAAGCTTTAAGCCATCAGCCTCTAAACCTTGGAATGAATAAGGAGAAGTTCTAGGCTTAAAAGCACCGCCACGAAGGAAAGATGCACCAGCCGCCTTTACACGTTCAGCAACTTCAAGAATTTGCTGTTCACTTTCAACAGAACAAGGGCCAGCAAACACATTAAAATAACCTGCACCGATTTTTTTACCTGCAACCTCTATAATAGTGTCTTCTGGGTGCATTTTGCGGTTTACCTGCTTAAATGGCTCAGATACACGCTGCACACGTTCAACAATATCAAAAACTTCAAAATCTGCTTGGTCAATACCAGATGTATCACCTAAAAGACCTAAAATTGTAGTTCTTGCACCCTCAGAATAGTTAATTGACAAGCCTCTATCTTTGATATGCTGCATTAGTTTTTCGATTTTTTCCTTATCAGGATTTGGTTTGAGAATTAAAATCATGATTTTCTATTCCTTTCTATATATAAATTTTTTAACTTTTTGCAAGTTTTAATTCTTCCAGATTTTTCTCTACTTTTTGAACAAATTCGTCCCATCTGCCTGCATTTATAAGCTTAGAAGGACAAATTTTACCTGAAAAATCTTGATGTTTTTTAAGTGCATCTATATCTAAATCATATTCATATAAAAGCTGTGCGGCTAAAAGCTCGGCATTTTGGAGTGTTTTTTCATAATCTCCATCGGCATTAACACACATTTCAACACCTATTCCATTTTTATTCCCGCCCTTATCATCCATATGGTCACCTGCATGGAAAGCGGTTTCATTATCTGGTAAATGGTGCCATATTTCATGGTCATCTACTGTATAATGCCAACTTAATTCATTATTAACACCGTTACTATGTATAAAGTTATTATGAGCCTCTGCGTCAGCTCCTTCATTTACATTATCTGTTTCATGTATAACTACATATAATATTTTTCGTTTTTCACCCGTTCTAGCCATAGCTGTTTCGGGCAAAAAATCCTCATATACAGGTATATCCCCAACATATTTTATATTTGCATCTTCATCATTTGTAAAAGCGTTAAAAATAAGACTTATAAGCATACCTATTGCCGAAATCATTAAAATCAGAACTAATAACACTAAAAGTATTCGTATATTTCTACGTCTTTTTTTAGGATATTTGCTATTTTTCACAGAAAAACTTACAATTTTCACGATGATTCCCCTTTGTTATAAGCAAAATGGGAACAGGCAAATAAAACCCGTTCCCATTTATTTTACTTTTTCAAATCACAACTTGTTATAAACTTAGCATATGCCAAAATAACTGCAAAATAGAAACCTGAAGTAACAGTGAATAATACATGACCTGCAATTATTAAATAACTTACGCAAAGACCAAGAGAAACAAATGCACCAAGACCTAATAAGCTAAATTTGCGTATAAATCTGTATACAAATGTAAAACCTTCCTTGAAGTATAGCCATAACATAGTAGCAAAGCCAAATATACCATAATAAAACAGCACTTCAAATAAATCCATTTCAACTGTTTCTAGCTGAGAGCCACGACCTACACCGAAAATCCAAGTAATGATACCACCATCACGATAATCATGCCATGTTGGTATAAGTTTGTTTAATCTGCCATTAAATACCAACGCTTCTGATGATTCATTATTTGCAAATTTAAATCCATTAATTGTATCTTCTAGTGTTTTACCCATGCCATGACCAGTTGCAAGCATCGCAAGACCAGATATAACCGCATATAATATTGCAAAAACCACAGCTACAATAAGCACACGACATGCAGCCTTTTTATTTTTTCTGATAAGCTCTATAAGTGCATATAACACAACAGCTACAATAGTTCCGCCTATTGCAAGAAAAGCTGTTTTTGTGCCAATCATAAGCATACTAAGCAAGGTCATCGCCAGTGTAAGAGCATAGAACAAATGTGTTTTCTTGCTGATTTTTTCAGAAAGTGATAAATAATAACACGAGCCGATTGGGAACAAAATCATCAGTGCACCTGTTATATCGTTTCCTGAATAATAAAATCCACGAAAGCCACGATAACCATAACGGTCAGCATAAGTATAAT
>CALWMO010000056.1 GCA_944381965.1 uncultured Butyricicoccus sp. | reverse complement strand
TTTGAGCAGCACTTTCAATTAAAGCACCAGTTTTATATTTTTGCAAAGTTACAAGCTCATCATAAGATATTTTTTTATGCTCAGATTCCATATCTATAACCTGTCCGCCAATCATGCCGAATACTCCTGCATTTTTCGCCAGCTTATTTGTTGCTTTTATAATTTGCTCGGCGGTAAACTTTTCAAGATTTTGAGGTCTTGTTGCAGGTGCAAAAGCCTCTGTAAGTAGTGCATCACCTGCAAGCACTGCCATAGCTTCACCAAAAACCTTGTGGTTTGTAGGCTTGCCACGTCTAAAGTCATCATTATCCATGCAAGGCAAATCATCATGTATAAGAGAATAAGTGTGTATCATCTCAAGAGCTACTGCAAATGGTAAAGCATCTTTAGGATTTCCGCCCGAAAGTCTATAAAACTCCATTACAAGAGCTGGTCTTAAACGTTTACCGCCTGCAAGTGCAGAATATCGCATAGCTTTTATAATTTGCTCTTGTCCTTGACATTCTTTTTCGCTTAAAAGCTCATCTAAAAACTCATGTACATATCTTGCATATTCTGCTAAACGCTCAGAATGTGTCATTTTATACGTCCTCCTGCTCAAAATCCTGCTCACTTATTGTACCATCAGCTTGTTTTGTAAGCAAAGTAACTTTTTGTTCGGCAGTTTCAAGCATTTTTTGTATTTCGGCAGAAAGTTTCATACCTTCCTCAAAAAGCTGCATACTTTCGTCAAGCGGTGCAGTACCTTTTTCAAGATTTATAACTATATCTTCAAGCTGGTTCATTTTTTCTTCAAATGAAAGCTGTTTTTTTCTTGTTGCCATAATAATTTCGCCTCTCATTCTTCTATTTTTAAGGCTTTACACTGGGCACTGCCTTTTTTAAATTTGATTTTGAGTATATCTCCCTGTTTTATCTGCTCTGAGCTGTAAATAGCCTTACCTTGCTCATTTACAGTCACAGAATAACCTCTACTAAGCACTTTAAGAGGACTAAGTGCATCTAAAAAGGCACAATTTTTATAAAATTTCTGTTTTGAAGTTTCAAGTCTTTTGTTTATAGCACTATCAAGCTGTTTTACTGCAAAATCACATTTTAGTTTACGCTCGGTTTGCTTGCTTTCCATAGCACGAATTAAACGATGTTTATATAGATTGACCATTTGATTTTTTTGTTTTAAGATTTTTTCAGGCGAAGAAAGTCTGTGTATAAACGAATTTAATTTTGCATTATAAAGCTCTAATTTTTTATTTTGAGCTTTAACTAATCTATTTTGTATATTTTGAATATTATAAATAAGCTTCGTGCCGTCTGGAGTTGCAAGTTCTGCCGCACCTGATGGAGTTGGAGCTCTTAAATCTGCCACAAAGTCAGAAATAGTAAAATCAGGCTCGTGACCTACGGCAGAAATTACAGGAATATCGCTTTTAAAAATCTCATAAGCTAGATTTTCGTTATTAAATGCCCATAAATCCTCTATTGAGCCGCCGCCACGACCTATGATAATAACATCTGATTTACCATGACTATTTGCAAGTTTTAATGCATTTATAAGCTCATTTGGTGCATTTGTGCCTTGAACTGCGGCAGGATATATAAGAATATCTGCAAAACTCCAACGTCTTTTTATTATTTTAAGCATATCTCTAATAGCTGCACCTGTTGGAGAGGTTATAATAGCTATTTTCTCTGGATAAGCTGGCAAAGCTTTTTTGTGCTCATTATTAAATAAACCCTCATTATAAAGCTTTTGTTTTAGCTGTTCAAACTCGAGATGAAGTGCCCCAACACCATCGGGCATCATATCGGCTATATAAAGCTGAATCTGTCCAGTTTTAGGGAAAGAACTAACTCTGCCTCTTGCAATGATTTTCATACCATTAGCGAGTTTAAATCTCAGCTTTAAAGCATCTTGCTTAAACAAAACCGCTGAGATTGCTCCTCCATCATCTTTAATGGTCATATAATGATGACCAGATGAGTGTGGTTTATAGTTAGATATTTCTCCCTGCACGAACAGGTTATAAAAAGACGGATTACTTTCAAGTAAGTTTTTAATTTCGGTGTTAAGCTGTGTTACCGAGTAAATTCGCTGATTTACCATAAATTTTCTCCGTTCTGTTTTGCTGCAAGAATAGCAGTGCCAACTGCATTGTCACCCGATAATTCGGCACTTGCAAAAAAAGCCTTAAATTTTTGTGACATATGCTTTTGTAAACTTTTATTGCTCATAACGCCGCCTGCACATAAAACAGGTGCATTAAATTTAAGTTTTGCTTGTTTTGTAGCTTTATCCACAGCATAAGTAATAGTTTCTATTGTAAATCTTGCAATTTGTTCTGGTGAAACGCCATTTTTATGCATTTGCTCGACTTTGTTTTGCATACCAGAAAGTGAAAATATGCTGTCATTTACCTTTACGGCAAAAGGTTTTACAGGCTCGGATTTATTTGAAATTTGCTCTAACTCTGCACCGCAAGGGAACTGAAGTCCTAAAAGCACACCGGCTCTATCAACAAGCTGACCTGCTGCAATATCACTTGTACCGCCTATTTGATTTGCTTTAGGCATACCATTTTCATCGGGGTTTACAAATAAAAGCTCGGTTGTACCGCCCGATAAGTGCCAAGCAAGCAAATCTTTATTTAATAAATCCAATTTACCCGCACTAAAAGCGGCAGCTACTAAATGTCCTTGCTGATGTGACGCTGTAAAACAAGGCACATTTAACACGCTTGCTATACTTCTAGCTACATTTTCACCTGCTAAAAAGCAAGGCATATAAGAGCCTTCTACTGCTCTTGGTCTTGTGCTTACACACACTGCATTTATTTTGATATTTTTAGGCAAATTTGCTATTTGCTCATGTAAATGTAGTGTGTGCTGAAAAAGTGCCTCAGATTGTCTTAAACCCAAAGTACCATGTTTTACATCTAAAAGTCTGCCAGAATTATAATATTCTCCTGTTTGAGCATCAAATAACGCCGCTGATGTGCGGTAATTTGATGTATCTATTCCAAGATAGAAACGGCTCATTCTTTGCCCATTCCCCACTGACGGCTTACAGCACCTAAAATACCATTTACAAAAGAGCCAGTATCTTCGGTTTCATATGTTTTAGCAAGTTCAACAGCCTCATTAATTGCAACACCTACCGGAACATCTTGCATATATTTCATTTCATACAGTGCAAGACGTAAAACAGCCATTGTCATTCTAGAAATACGTTTCATACTCCAACCCTTAGCATTTTTCTCAACAAGTTCGTCAATCTCTGCAAGGTGAGTTGCAACACCCTTTACCACTTCTCTAATATATGTGCTATCTTTTTCGGAAATTTTGCCTGCATAAAGCTCTATTTCTCCACTAATTGACTTTAAAATGCTTTCATCAAGACGGTCTGTTAAGATTTCATCAGCCTCAAACTGATTAAATCCCATTTCAAATACTAAATGCAGTGCAATTTCTCTAGCTTGTTTTCTGCTCATTGTTTTCCTCCGTTATCTTTCCCCTGTACGCACGAGCGTTACAAGACAAATCCATATATATAGTAATATTAACAACAATTATTTATAAAAGCAATATTTTTTATATTAAAACGCTTGAAATTGTCAAAGCAATCATATAAATAAATACAGCTATAATTGGTTTACAGGTAAAAAAGCTGCTGTAAACACCTTTTGCAGTGCGATTTTGTTTTATGTCCTTTAAAACAGGCTTACCTGCACTCATAATCATAAGGAAAATAGTCACTATACCAGCTATTAACACGCTGAAATTTATAAGCACACCAATATTTTCACTAAAAGCAGATATACGTCCTATTATTTCTACAGATAAGTTATTAAGTATATGAAGTATAATAGAAAGACCAATTGAGTATTTAAGAGCTAAATATCCAAAAAGCAAACCTATTATAAAAGCCACTGGAAATTGTACGGCATTTCCATGCATAAGACCAAAAACGAGTGCACTTATAATAATAGCGAACCATTTACCATATGTTTCAAGTGTTCTAAGCAGTACACCTCTATAAACCAGTTCTTCTATTATAGGTGCAATTATAATAGAATAAAGCATCATAGAGCTTGACACACTGTGTGATGTAGCGACTTCATTAGCCGCAGTAAATGAAACTCCTGTTGATGACTCCAAAAAGCTTATAATGGGTGTCATAGCTATATTAGTAAGCATTTGCAAACCCATTATAGCAAAAAATATAAGTACAATCTGTACAGGCCATGCTTTTTCACGTTTTTCTGTTATATTTATCAAGCTATTATTTTGAACTCCAACTATAAGCATCGGAATTGCACCACCAATAGCCGAAAACATTACAATATAACCCTCTATGAGATTCCAAGTTCTTTCAAGTGGACTGAATATATAAAGAATCTGTGATGCAATTAAACTTAAAAATAAAGAGAGGAAAAACATTGTAAGCTGTGAAATGACTAATGCCCAGCCAAGTGTTTCAAAATCTGATTTTTTTGAATCATACATCATTGTTTTTCCCCTTTCTAATAAATATTTTAAATATTTGTCCTTCACTAAGCACAAGACCTAAAAGTACAAGCACTGTACCTAAAATCTCTTTAGCATTCATTCGCTCGCCTAAAACTATTGCCGCTAAAACAACTGTTACAACTGGTGATGCGTAGATATAAACACTTGATTTTAAAACGCCAAGTTGTTTTACCGCAAAACTCCATGTTACAAAACATAAGGCACTGGCAATAAGCCCTAAAAACACTAGATTTAAAAATACAGTTAAATTCATTGTAAGCACTGCTTTAACACGAAAATCACTAGAAATAGCAACTGGTATCATCATAATAACAGCAAATAAAAAAGTATATTTGGTGATTTCAAAGCTATCATAACCAAATAATGTTATTTTTCTTATTAGTATAGAATAAAATGCCCATGATATAGCACCTAAGAACGCAAGAATTATACCTAAAATTTGCACTCCAGTACTTTCTGCCGTCCAAGAAAGCAAAAACAATCCGACCATTGCAAATGCAAAACCTACAAAGAAATTTTTACTTAATTTCTCTTTTAGGAAAATAGCACTCAAAATACCTGAGAATATAGGTGCACTTGAAACAATAACACCAATTAACGAGGCATCGCCATAACCTAATGCAATATTCTCACAGAGATAGTACAAAAATAGCCCCGTAAAGCTTGCACCAATAAAATAAAGACAGTGTGATTTTTCTTTTATCTTTATTCTTTTCGGTTTATAAATCCAAAGTGCTATAAGTCCCATTAAAAACCTTAAAAAAAGTATTTCTTCTGCTGTGAAATGCTGGAGTAAGACTTTAGTTGAAACAAAAGTAGCACCCCACACTATAACTGTACATATTGCAAGTATATGACCTATTGACTCATGTCTGTTTCCCATGTTGACTCTCCATTTATTATAAAGATATTTTTATTATTCGATAAATCCACCGCCAATAACTATATCTCCATCATAAAATACAGCTGACTGACCAGCTGCTGGTGCTCTAACCTCATTTTCAAATACAACTTTTGCATCATTACCATCAGGGTAAACAGTAGCATTTTCTGCACGCTTTGAGTAACGCACACGAACTTGACAGTTAAAAGCTCCATTTTCCATGTATTCTGGTGCACAATAATTTATATTTTTAACTATGATTTCTTTTTTAAATACATCATTTAGCGACAAAACAACTTCATTTGTTTGAGGTCTTAGCTCATGAACAAATAGTCTTCCCTTAGCTGCAATGCCTAAACCTTTTCTCTGACCTACTGTATACTGATGTATTCCCTTATGCTTTCCCAGAATATTTCCGTTTTCATCGACAAATTTGCCTTCTGGTAAATCTACACCATAACGCTTTAACCAGCCGCACCAGTCACCATCTGGAATAAAACATACGTCCATACTATCCTTTTTATCAGCCGATGGTATTTCTCTTTCTTTAGCTAGTGCTCTAACTTCATCTTTGTCTGCTGCCTCACCAAGAGGGAAAATACAACGCTCTAAAATCTCTCTTGGCAGTCTATTTAGCATATAAGTCTGGTCTTTAGGTGATTTTGCCTGCACAAGCAAGGCTCTGCCCTCGCTATCTCTGCGAATACGAGCATAATGCCCTGTTGCTAAATATTTTGCCCCAATTTTGTCAGCATAATCAGCCATTGTCTTAAATTTTACAGTAGGATTACACATAACACATGGATTTGGTGTACGGGCATTTTTATATTCATTTGCAAAATAACTGCAAACATACTTTTCAAGCTCATCTTTTTTATGAGCGATATAAAGCGGGATACCAACGCTATCAGCAACTTTTTGTGCCTCCGCTTCTCCGCCCAGTCCCATTTCTAAAAATAGACCATAAACATCATAGCCTTGCTCCTTTAAAAGAGAGGCCGCAACAGCAGAGTCTACTCCACCTGATAAGCCTAAAACAACTTTTTCCATTTTAGTTTTTCCTCCAACCGCCTACACCATGGAATATCCAGTTTGGTGAAGGGCTAAATCCTTTTATTAAATTACTTCTAACGACCACTTGGTCTTTGGCAAATGCCACTGGAATAATAGGCATTTCTGCAAGAAAATGTGTATAAAGCTGAGTTTTATTAGCCTCATCTGCTCTTGCATCTATTACAAGCTGGTCGGTTTGTGCATTGCTATATCTTCCATAATTTAATGCACCGCCTGTCATAATTATAGAACGTAAATCAAAATCAGGTGTCATACGGACTTCACCATAATACATTTCAAAGTCACCAGATAACACTCTGGTTTGATATTCCTCAAATGTAACTTCTTCAACCGAAGTTTTAATACCTATTGCAGTAAGTGACGCAGCTATTTGATTTGCTGCTGCAACTTTAAATGGATTTTCGCTGTTTACCAAAATTCTTGTAGTAAATGAAGCCAAACGTCCATTAACACTTTGATATTCTAAAATACCATCATTATTATTGTCAGCTACTCCTGAAGCTGCAAGGGTTGCAATAGCTGCTGTACGGTCTACACTTGTACTTTGTCCCTCTGGCTGAGGATTTACTGGCAAAACCGCAGGCTCAGCAAAAGATTGAAGCTGAGTTGAACATATTCCCTGTCTATCAATAGCAAGAGAAATAGCCTGTCTAACAGCTGGTATATTAAAAGGCTCTATGTTATTAGCAAAGCCTAAAAAATGCATATCGGTTGTAGGAAGTTTATAAATATCAACCGAACCGCTAACCGTTACCGAATCTGTACCTATTCTTTCGGTTCTCATAAGAGAAATATCGCCTGTTTCAAAGCTATGTTGCACAGCATCAGAACGAGTTGTATTTACTAAATCTATTTTATCAAATTCGCTAACTTTTCCGCCATGCCAGTTTTCATAAGCTACTAGACTCCATGTTCCATTTTCCTGAACTGGTTTATAAGCACCTGTACCATCAGAAAAGGTTAAATCTTCTGAACCCTCTCTAAAAATAGGTATATCCATAAGGCTTGGAAAATTTACATTAGGACTGCTTAATGTTATAACGACTGTATTTGTATCATCAGCATAAATGCTTTCTACATCTGCCATTCTTGTATTATATATTGACTCAATATTTCTTTTTGCTGTTTGAAGTGTATAAACCACATCATCTGCTGTTAATACTTCTCCTGACCAAAATGTTACATCTTGTTTTATATGAAAACGGAATGTAGTGCCATCACCTTCCCAGTTTTCACAAAGCATAGGCTGAGGTTTAAAATTATCATCAAGATAAATCATACCCTCATAAAGAGCATCTACAAGCACTCTATTCATATCGGTTTTAACTAAAACAGGGTTTATATTTTCTCCTGCATAGTAAGTTAAACCGAAATAATTTGCAAAATTTTCATTTTGTATTATATCATCTGTTTGACTGCTATCTGGTGAGCCAAGTCTTTCTGTAAGCGTACAGCCTGTAAGCATAACACATGAAAGAGCTAATGCTACAAAGCGTTTTATTAGCGTCATTATATTTAACCTCTCTATATTTAGTTATCAAAGTTTTTAATAATTTAAAGACAAATAATACCTGCTTGCACGCCTCTTTTGCCATTTGTAACCCTATGTGACCAAAATTCATCACTACGGCAATAGGTGCAGATGTCGCTGTTTATAATTTTGTTTAAACCTGCATTTTTAAGCAGCATCCCATTTATCCCCTGTAAATCAACATGGAATTTTTTGCCCTTTTCATGTATAAAAGGACGTACTTTTTCGCCCATTTGTTTTTCCATTGCCTCTGGAACGTCTGCATCTGTTTCAAAACAGCATACTCCAATAGATGGCCCTATAACACATATTATGTCCTCTGGTTTTGCGTTAAAATGTTGTTGCATTTTTTCAACTGTTCTCGGCAAAATCTCCTGTGCAGTACCTCTCCAACCGCTATGACACACACCACAGCACTCACTTACAGGGTCATATAAAAGTGATACTACACAATCAGCATAAAAACCCGCAAGTGGTGTGTTTTTAAGATTTGTAATTAGAGCATCAGACTCCCAAGCCAAAGGTTTATTAATGCCAGAGCCTACATATTCTTCTGTTACAACTGATACATCATTTTTATGTACCTGTTTAGTGGTTGTTATTCTATCAAATGGTATATCTATCGCATTTGAAAGTATTTGATAATTTTTAATCACATTTTCGTATTTATCACCACGAGAAAAACCCAAATTTAAGCTTTCCAAATCACCAGTGCTGACTCCTCCGCTTTTAGTTGTGAATGCATGACGAACATTTATTTCAGAGCAAATATAATATTTCATATTTCCGCTTATTTTGCGGATAAGCTTATTATTCATAATCGAAGTCCTTAATTATTATAAATTTTAGATTTTATCTTTTATCCCGAGCATAAACGCATTTAACAAAATAACAGTAAACTTTAGCAGGTTAAACTCATCTATTTTATCCCTATTTTATTATTATACTACGTTTTATATAGGTTAAACAAGTGTATATATTAACCTTGGGCAGTCTGACCTATTTTACGCTCAAATAGTGTGTTTTCCTTGACATACCGTTCAAAAGGCATTAAAATATTCATGTAATACCTTTTTGTAATGTTCAGTGTTATTGGCACAATACTTTATATAAGGATTATACGCTTTGCATTTTGAAAAATTTAACACTTTTAGGAGGTGCCCCACAAAGGCTTATGGGAGAACTTATAATCAAGCTGATAGTTGGTGTTGTCTGTTTGATTATTGGCGTAGCTGTCGGTGTACTCTACCGTAAGAACGTTTCCGAAAAAACTATCGGAAGTGCTGAGCAAGAAGCCACCCGTATTATAAATGATGCTATCAAATCGGGTGAAACCAAAAAACGTGAGGCAATATTGGAAGCGAAAGACGAAATTTTGAAGGCTCGAACCGAGGCAGACCGTGAAATTAAGGAACGCCGTAACGAGGTTCAAAAAA
>CALWMO010000055.1 GCA_944381965.1 uncultured Butyricicoccus sp. | reverse complement strand
TAAGGCATAACAGAAAGCACACCATCAAGGATTTCAATATAGAAAACGCCGCCAATTTTGCCAGTTAGATTTACTTGAATTGCCAGTTTACCCTTTACACCAGATAAATCTTTTTCAGACAAACGCTTGTAAATCATATCTGTGAGTATCTTATCCTTCATATGTATTCCCTTTCTTTCCAAATATATATTACACTTATTATGCAATAGATATAATAAAAAATCAAGAATAATATGAAAGTTTAACCTATTTTTGGCAATTTATTATGTTTTCTTAACAAATTCGTTGCCACAATTTGGACAATGAATACTGATTTTACCTTTACCTTTTGGAACTCTTAAATAGGTCTTACAACATTTACATTTAAAATATTTATGCTCTTTTCTATCTTTAAAACGGAAAAAAGCGTTGCTTATATTTTCCTTTTGTGGCATATACCAAGAGAGAAAATGCTGATTTTCCGCCTGTCTTTTTGCTATATTTCTTGAAAGCATACGATAATAGCAAAAACCTATTATTAAAAGCACAAAAATAGAAAATATATCTGACCTTATAAAACTCCAAACAGCCGCACAAATCAAACCTACAATCATTAAAAAATGATTTAACTCATCATTACCATAGCGGCCATACATAAAACGTCGAATGAACTCAAGTATCATAATAAAATATCTCCAATCTGATTTTTAACCCTTGTTTTCATCCTTATTCCAATACCCTTTTAAGCCTCTTGCATTTCGGCTGCTTTTTGAATAATTTCTAAAACTTCTTCTTTTCCATCACCCTTTTCAGCTGAAAAAGCGATAACAGGCACATCATCAGGAAGTAATAAAGTTTCACGAATTACTTTTATATTTTCTTCTCGTTCTGATTTTCTTCTAAGTTTATCCAGTTTATTTGCAATAACGATAAATGGCATCTCGGTGCTTAAAAACCATCTAGCCATAGTCTGGTCATCCTTGGTTGGCTTGTGACGCATATCAACAATTTGTATACCAAGTGTTATTAAGCCAGATGAAAAATAAGTATCTATGAGTTTCCCCCATCTATCTCTTTCACTTTTAGAAACTTTAGCATAGCCATATCCTGGAAGGTCAACAAAATAAGCTTTTTTATCAATTTCAAAAAAGTTAATATGCACAGTTTTACCTGGTTGGTTGCCAACTCTTGCAAAATTTTTTCTTCCGAGCAGTTTATTGATTGTTGATGATTTACCTACATTTGATTTACCCGCAAAAACAATTTGTGGCAAATTATCATCTGGAAAATCGCTTTGTTTTACAGCTGAGCGGATAAATTCCGCATTGTGAAGATTTAACATTTTTTCACCTCCCATTTACTGACACATCTCAGATATTTGATTAACATTATGACTGATAGAAACCGAAGGGTCTATCTTTGTTTTTTTCTTTTTAATGCGTTTAGAAAAATCAATAGCTGTATGCATAACAGTATCCATATCTTCTGCTATAACAAATTTAACATTTTGTTTTACAACATCTAAAACTTCTTCTAAATCTGGCTCATTATCCTTTGGAATAATAATAGTTTTAATACCAGAGCGATAAGCAGCCATAGTTTTTTCACGAAGTCCACCGATTGGCAGCACCCTACCGCGAAGTGTTACCTCACCTGTCATAGCCACATCTGCTCTAACAGGTGCATTAGTCAGTGCAGATATAAGTGCAGTTGTGATAGTTATACCAGCCGATGGGCCATCCTTTGGAATTGCAGCTTCTGGGAAGTGAATATGCATATCAAGCTCTTTATAAAAATTAGGCTCTATTTCAAGTTCTTCTGCACGAGAACGAACAAAAGTGAGTGCAGCTTTTGCACTTTCCTGCATAACAGTGCCAAGATTACCAGTGACCTCAATTTTACCTGTACCAGCTACAACCGCAGCCTCTGCTTGCAGCATTTCACCGCCAACGCTTGTCCATGCAAGACCATTTACTACACCTACTTGGTCTTTTTTAGATATAGAATCATCTTTATATTTAGCATGTCCTAAAAGCTCTTGTAAATTATCCTTGCTTATTGTAATTTTATTTGTTTTTGTTTCAACAATACGTTTTGCAATCTTTCGGCATAGTTTAGCAATAATTTGCTCTAAACGTCTAACACCAGCTTCTCTTGTGTAACCTGACACAATAAGATTTAATATATCTTCTGATATTTCAACCTGTTCTGGTTTTAAGCCATGTTTTTTAAGCTGTTTATCAAGTAAATGACGTTTTGCAATTTGCACTTTTTCTTCTTGTGTGTAGCTTGGAAGTTCTATAACCTCCATACGGTCAAGAAGTGGACGAGGAATAGTTCCTAAATCATTTGCAGTAGTTACAAATAAAACATCAGATAAATCAAATGGCAATTCTATATAGTGGTCTCTAAAAGCATTATTTTGCTCTGTGTCTAGCACTTCAAGCATAGCAGACGCTGGGTCACCTCTAAAATCATTGCCCATTTTGTCAATCTCGTCCATAAGCATAAGCGGATTTTTGCTATCAGCTTGTGTCATAGCGTTCATTATTCTGCCCGCCATAGCACCGATATAAGTTTTTCTATGACCTCTTATGTCTGCCTCATCTCTAACGCCGCCAAGTGAAAAACGCACATAATTTCTGCCCATAGCCTCAGCAATAGAATGAGCGATTGAGGTTTTACCTACACCAGGAGGGCCTGCTAAACATAAAACCTGACCTTTAAGTTCTGGAGCTAACACTTTGACAGCTAAAAACTCTAAAATACGCTCTTTGACTTTTTCTAAGCCATAATGTTCACGGTTTAAAATTTCTTCAGCTTTTTTTAGATTATTCTGTTCTTCAGTTGTTTTATTCCAAGGCAGACTAAGTACAGTATCAAGATAGGTACGAATTACGCCACTTTCAGCAGATGTGCTGCTCATTTTGGATAAGCGATTTGCCTCTTTGAGCAACTTTTCTGTGTGTTCATCTGGCAGTTTTAGGGCTTCTATTTTTTCTTTATACTTCTCTACCTCTGTTTCGGTATCATTTTCACCAAGCTCAGACTGGATAATCTTCATTTGTTCACGAAGGTAGTATTCTCTTTGATTTTTATCAATCTGGTCTCGTACTTTTTCTTGAATTTCGCTTTCTACTTTAAGGATTTCTATTTCATCTGTTAAAATGCGAATAACTTTTGTGATTCTTTTTGTAACGCTGAGTTCTTCTAAAATCTCTTGTTTTACCTGATAATCTATACCTATATTTTGTGTGATATAGTCGGCTAGATATCCGATTTCACCACCATCAGCGACCATCATAATTACATCGCGTGAAATTTTAGACATATAGTCGGTGTATTCATCAAAACGTTGTTGAGCAGTGCGAACTAAAGCCTGTTCTCTGCGATATGATGGGAATGGGTGTAAGTCCTCAAGTTCAACAACACTTGCATAAAGACAGCCATTTTCCTCCATGGTTTCAAATTCGACCGCTTTAGCACGTTTTTCACCCTCTACAAGCACACGAATATTATCACCAGAAACACGAAATATTTGCTTTATAGTACAAATAGTACCTACATTATATAAATCTTCTTCTTTTGGGTTATCAGTCTTGAGGTCAGTTTGAGCGGTCAAAAATAGTTTTTGACCGTCCTTCATGGCTGCCTCAAGTGCCTTAATAGACATCAGTCTACCAACATCAAAATGAATAAGCATTCTAGGGAAAGCTGTAAGACCACGAAGTGGCAATACAGGCAATAGCTGAATGCTTTCATGCTTTTTCATATCTTCAACTCTCCTATACAGCGGGGATTTTTCACTTATTTCAGTATAATCTAAACCCGTTTACAATGCAAGCAACATTACTTGCCAAAATAGACAAAAAGGGTGCAGTAAGTACACTACACCCCTATTTGTTAATTTGTGGTATCTTTTTTCATTCTAGGTTTTTTGGTTCTTGTGATTACTGGTTCACCCTCATGGTTAATTACAGATTTTGTAATAGTAACCTTTTGGATATTTTCATCAGATGGAATTTCAAACATAATATTTGTCATAACATCTTCAAGAACGCCACGCAAACCTCTAGCACCTGTTTTACGTTCAACAGCAATTCTAGCTACCTCACGCAGAGCTTCCTCATCAAATTCCAGCTCTACATTATCAAGCTCAAATAATTTTTTATACTGTTTAACAAGTGCATTTTTAGGTTCAACTAAAATACGGATAAGAGCTTCCTCATCAAGATTATCAAGACTCACAATTGCAGGAAGTCTGCCGATAATCTCAGGAATCAGACCGAATTTCATAAGGTCATGAGGTTCGATTTTAGCGAGCAATTTGTAAACGTCCTCATCTTTTTTGCTTGCAACCTCAGCACCAAAACCAAGACCTTGTTTACCTGTGCGGTTTTTGATGATTTTTTCGATACCATCGAACGCACCGCCACAGATAAATAAAATATTAGTTGTATCAATTTGAATAAAGTCCTGATGAGGGTGTTTTCTACCGCCCTGAGGAGGGACATTTGCAGTAGTACCTTCTAACATTTTTAGAAGTGCCTGCTGAACGCCTTCACCTGAAACATCACGAGTTATTGAAGGATTTTCACTCTTACGAGCGATTTTATCAATCTCGTCGACATAAATAATACCACGCTGAGCCAGCTCGACATCAAAATCTGCTGCTTGAATAAGTCTAAGCAGAATATTTTCAACATCTTCGCCGACATAACCAGCTTCAGTAAGTGTAGTAGCATCTGCAATAGCAAATGGAACTTTTAAAGTTTTAGCTAGAGTCTGTGCAAGTAAAGTTTTACCTGAACCAGATGGACCTAACATAAGAATATTGCTCTTTTGTAGCTCTACATCATCACCGCCGCGGAAAATTCGCTTATAATGGTTATAAACCGCAACAGATAATGCTATTTTAGCACGGTCTTGACCGATTACATACTCATCAAGTACAGCTTTAAGCTGCATAGGAGTTGGCAGTTCTTCCTCCTGCTCATCATATGAGTTTGGGATTTCAATTTCGTCTTCATATCCAAATTCCTCCTCGAGAATATTTGAACATATACCTATACACTCATCACAGATAAAAACTCCTGGGCCTGCAATCAGTTTACGAACCTTTTCTTGTGATTTGCCACAAAAAGAACATTTTACCGTTCTTCTATCGTCTTGCTTTGACATGATTACCTCTTTCCAGCAATAGTATGCCGCTTATACATGGTTATACCAATAAAACCGCTGCACCTAACCTTGAATGTGGTGTAGCGGTTTTACTTTAACGGATAACTTTATCTTTTATCAAAAACCTTATCAATCAGACCATATTCCATAGCCTCGTGAGCACCCATGAAGTTATCACGGTCGGTGTCACGTTCGATTGTTTCGAGCGGTTTTCCCGTATTCTCCGCCAGAATTTTATTAAGCTTGTCTCTTGTTTTAAGAATCCAATCGGCATGGATTTTGATATCTGATGCCTGACCTTTAGCACCGCCAAGTGGCTGATGAATCATAATTTCGCTATTAGGCAGAGCATAACGCTTACCCTTAGCACCTGATGAAAGTAGGAATGCACCCATAGATGCCGCCAAACCTACACAGATAGTGGAAACATCAGGCTTGATATAGTTCATTGTATCATATATAGCCATACCAGCGGTTACAGAACCACCTGGACTATTTATATAGAATGAAATATCCTTGTCTGGGTCCTGTGCTTCAAGGTATAGAAGCTGAGCGATAACCAGAGAAGCGGTTACATCGTTAACTTCTTCTGACAGAAAAATAATACGGTCGTTGAGCAGACGTGAATAAATATCATAAGAGCGTTCACCACCACGATTGGTTGGCTCAATGACCATTGGTACCAAACTCATAAATTATGTTCTCCTTTCAAATGTCCTTCGCTTGCAATAAACAAATATGGCAGCACCATTCTTTCTTGTCCCCGAAGGATACACCCTTGTCCGGAGTGAAGAAAAAATTAGTCTTCCTTAGTTTCAGCAGTCTTCTTGATAGCCTTTGCACTCTTCTTTACAAGCTCAACAGCACGGTCAATCTTCATGTCCTCACGCATAGCATCAGCTGGCATGATTTCCTTAACACGCTTAACATCCATGTTGTACTGCTCTGCAAGAGAAGCAATTTCCTTTTCCATGTCCTCATCAGTGATTTCAATTTTCTCAAGTTCAGCAACCTTCTGAAGAGCCAGACGACCCTTAACCTGAGTTTCAGCCTGCTGATGGAACATAGCACGGAAGCTGTTTGCATCCATACCAGTAGCCTTGATGTAAGAATCAATGCTCATGCCCTGCATTTGTAGACGATAGCCGAAATCACGGATAATGCTGTCAACCTGCTGGTCAATCATAGCGTCTGGAATGTCAGCAGTCATGCCGTCAACAAGCTTATTGATGATGTTCTGAGTGAACTCATTGTCAGCTTCTTCATTCTTAGCCTTTACAAGACGCTCCTTAACTTCCTTCTTAAGGTCAGCTAGAGTTTCAGCGGTTTCAGAAACGTCCTTAGCGAACTCATCATCAATAGCTGGAGTGATAGTTTCCTTAACCTCGTGAACCTTGCACTTAAATACAGCTTCCTTACCAGCAAGCTCAGCTGCATGATAATCTTCTGGGAAAGTAACGGTTACATCCTTCTCCTGACCTGCCTTAGTGCCGATGAGTTGGTCTTCAAAGCCTGGAATGAAAGAGCCAGAACCGAGCTTCAGTGGGTGATTTTCGCCCTTGCCGCCTTCAAATGCAACGCCATCAACAAAGCCTTCAAAATCGATAGTTACAGTGTCGTTTTTCTTAGCAGCACGCTCAACTGTCTCAGTACGAGCCAAACGCTGAGCCATACGCTCTAGCTCTGCCTTAACGTCAGCAGCCATAACCTTTACTTCAGAACGCTCAGCCTCAATGCCTTTGTACTCGGAAAGAGTAACTTCTGGAGCAACTGGAGCCTTACAAACAATGATAACAGAGCCTTCATCAGTAACTTCCTGAATTTCAACATTAGCTGGAGCGATTGGGTCAATGCCGGCTTCTTTGATAGCAGCTTCATAAGCTTCTGGGTAACAAATATTTAGAGCATCTTCAAAGAATACGCCTTCACCGTATAGCTTTTCGATTAACTTACGAGGAGCTTTACCCTTACGGAAACCTGGAACGGTGATTTTCTTGCCATTTTTCTTAAATGCTTTTTCTTTTCCTGCTTCAATTTGGTCTGCAGGGATTTCAACAGTAAGAGCCACAATGCTCTTTTCCTGCTTTTCTACGTTTTTCAGTGCCATTTTAGTTTATTCCTCCTAAAAATGTATCCAATATATTCTATCAGATTTTTTAATAGATTTCCATACTTTTTTTATTTTTTTGATTATTTTTTTAACAGAACAGGTGTAAAATCCACATGGTCACCTGAAACGAGTAAAAACTCAATTTCATAATGTTTACCTAAAATCGCCCATCTTCGAGCTTCTGAATGTAAATGACCATAAATACAGCGTGTTACACCATAACTTTTCATTAAATTTATTATTTCATCACAACAAAAATTAGAATAAAGTGGCGGATAATGTAAAAAGCAATATATCTCATCTACATTTTGACTTTTAGCAGATTTAAGAGAAGTTTCTAAACGCAAAAGTTCTCTTTTAAAGATTTTTTCATCGTGACCTTTTTTAAATTCTTCTTCATAAAACCAACCACGAGTGCCACAAATACCTATATTTTTATATATAAATGCGTTATTATGCAAAAATTCTATATTTTTAAAATCATTTTCTTGTAAAAAGCGGTTCATTTTGCTTACGGTAGCCCACCATAAATCATGGTTGCCTTTTAAAATGATTTTTTTACCGTTTAAACGGTTTAAATATTCAAAGTCCGCTTTAGCTTCTTTTAAGTCAATACCCCATGACACATCTCCGCCGATTACAACTACATCATCAGGCTGCACAATAGCGTTCCAATTTTTCTCGATTTTCTGCATATAATTCTGCCATCGTCCACCGAAAATATCCATAGGTTTATCAACCGAGCAAGCAAGATGTAAGTCTGCAAGAGTAAAAAGTGCCACTTTTTGACCTCCTTAAAGCTTAATTAAAAGGTCGATAGTATCAAGAATTTCGGTCTTGTCCACAACCTTATTAAATCTAGGCTGTTTTCCTGCAAGCTCTGCAAGAGGCTTTGGTTTGCTCTCGCCTGTCAGACCGCTTAAAACATCAAGTTGAGTTACATCGTCCTTTTCAAGTGTACCGCCAAGAGCCTCAATAACCGCACGGCAGAACTTAAACGGACTAGCAGTAGATGCGATTACAGTTGGAGTTTTATCTCCTGTACGCTCACAGTAATCCTCATAAACCTTTACAGCAACAGCAGTATGAGTGTCTGCAAGATACTTTTCATCATTCCACAGCTTGTTAATAGTTTTAGCTGTCTGCTCGTCATCACAGTAACCTGCATCAAAATCTTGAGCGATTTTTTCATAAAGCTCAGCTGGAACAGTGTATTTACCATCTTTACTTAAATTGTTCATAAGCTCACTAACAAGCTTATCATTCTGACCGGAAACATAGAACAGTAAACGCTCTAAATTAGAAGAAATTAGAATGTCCATAGATGGTGAATCGGTTGTATAGAATGGGCGATTTCTGTCATAAGTACCGCCATCTTTTAAGAAATCGGTTAAAACATTGTTCTTATTAGATGCACAGATAAATTTATTTACTGGAATACCCATTTGTTTTGCAAAATAACCTGCAAGGATATTGCCAAAGTTACCTGTTGGCACACAGATATTGATTTTATCGCCATTCTTAATAGTACCGTTATTTACCATATCGCAATAAGCAGATACATAATAAGCGATTTGAGGAGCTAAACGTCCCCAGTTAATGGAATTTGCAGATGAGAACATCATGCCGTTTTTATCCATTTTTTCAGCGGTCTGCTTATCAGTGAAAATCTTTTTAACCGCACTTTGAGCGTCATCAAAGTTGCCATGAATAGCTATAACTTCAACATTTTCGCCCTTTTGGGTAGTCATTTGCAATTTTTGCATTGGAGATACACCATCAACAGGATAATATACCATAATTTTAGTGCCTTCTACATCAGCAAAACCATCAAGAGCCGCTTTGCCAGTATCGCCAGATGTTGCAACTAAAATACAAGCTGTACGGGTTTCACCAGTCTTTTTTAGAGATGCTGTTAAAAGATAAGGTAGCATTTGTAAAGCCATATCTTTAAATGCACAAGTTGGGCCATGCCATAACTCTAAAATCTGCTTGCCATCAGCTAAAGATACAACTGGAGCTGTGTTACTTCCGCCGAATTTTTCATCAGCATAAGCCTTATTGCAAAAATCCTGAAGTTCCTCGGCTGTAAATTCGGTTAAGAACTTACCTAAAACAAGAGCTGCACGACCTTTATAATCAAGAGTCATCAGTTTTTCAAGTTCTGCCTTAGAAAGCTGTGGGATTTCGGTTGGACAAAACAAGCCACCATCTGGAGCAATACCAGTTGCTATTGCTTTGGCTGCGGTTACAGAAAGTTGTTTGTCACGGGTGCTTACATAATTCATATCCTACCTCCAATATTTATAGCATTCTGTGAATGAATTTATTTGCATTATTATA
>CALWMO010000054.1 GCA_944381965.1 uncultured Butyricicoccus sp. | reverse complement strand
GGTTAAATATTATCAGAAATGATAGTCATACTGCAACATCAGATAGTTTAATATGTGGACTATTGTTTAAAGAAATATGTAAGCAACGTATAAAATTTTAAATGTGTTCAATTTGAACACTTTTCTTTTAAGGGGGAATTTTATGAAAAAGCTACTATTAGGGTTAATTCTTTCTAGCCTACTTCTTACTGGGTGCAATCAAAATAACGAAAATGCATCTAGCTCACAAGATAATAATTCTTCTGTGGAACAAACATTAGAAGTAACAGATAAAGAAATGACATTAACCTTAAACTTCTGGAACAGTGATGATAGACTTAATTATTCAAGTTTAGAAAAAACAGGTATATATACTGGTGAAGTTGATGAAAACGGATTGCCTTCTGGACATGGACGTTTTGATACAGAAAACAGCGAAGGGCTTCCTTGGTATTATGACGGAGAATTTTCTAACGGCTCATTTAATGGTATTGGTAAATGTGTATGGGAAAAACAAGAAGGTGTGAGAGAGAACGACTATATTGAATATGGTAATTATAAAGATGGCTTATTTGTTCCAACAAAAAGCCAGTTGTTAATGCATTTAGGACAACCAGATATGAACTTTGGTGAATTTAGTGTTAGCGATAAAAGCATTGCTTTCATTGATTCACACGAAAACCTTTTCCCTACTTATACCGAATCTGATTTGCAAGAATTAGAATCTTACGTAGACCGTACAATAGAATATAAACATTTAATGAAAGCACCAGACAAATATTTAGAAAATATTATAGAAATAAAAGATGCTATAATATATCAGATTTTTGAAAATGATTTATGTGGACATACAGTAACATCTATTCTAGCTGGTAATTTAAATGGAGATTATTACACCATATATTTTGACCGTTCATTAGAACTTTATCAGGGTGACAGCATTTCTTTCTTAGGACTTCCAATAGCTTCATCTTGGTTTGAAAATGTTTCTGGTGGTGTAACTAATAACTTTGTAGTGTATGGTTGTAGTATATTTTAAAAGTGTTCAAATTGAACACAAAAAATTTCCCGTCCTTATATGGGCGGGATTTTTTATAAGAGGTGAAAATTTATGATATGTATAAATAAGCGATGCGGTAAAGAGATACCAAACGAGTCAAAATTTTGTATGTATTGCGGAAAAAATCAAAAAGAAAAAGCCCGCACTAAAAGAGCGAATGGTGAAGGCTCAATATATCAAATGCCAGATAGGCGTTGGAAAGCTGAAATAGTGCTAGGCTATGAAATTGATGGATATAGTGGAAAACTTAGAAAAGTACGCAGAACAAAAATAGCAGATACAAAATCTGAGCTTGTGGAGTTAATGCCTGATTGGAGAAAACAATGCATACAAGAATATAAAGCACTTATAAAAGCACTAGAACCAACTCCACAACCAGAACTAGAACAGCCAGAAAACACTACCCCTACCCTATCTGATTGTTGGAAAATATATTGTGACTCTCGTGCATACGATGGACTAAGTAAATCACAAAAACAAAAACTTGGGTATGCATGGAATAAGTCTGAAGCTCTACACGATAAACCAATAACAGAAATAACACTTGATGATATGCAAGAAATAGTAGATACCAAAGCACCGACATATTATCCTGCAAAAGATATACGAACAGTGCTATCACATTGTATGAATGTAGCTATTAAACGAGATTTAATAAATTTCAACCGTACCGAATATTTAGAACTGCCATCACTCAAAGCCTCAGAACGCCAACCATTTACAAATGATGATATAGAAACATTCTGGACTGCATGGGAAAAAGATGGCGGTTTTGTAGGCTATATCTTAGTTATGATATATGCAGGACTTCGCCCTGGAGAACTAAGAGGACTGCAAATAGAGAATATAAATCTTAAAGAGCAGTATATGACGGGCGGTATAAAGACTGATGCAGGACGTAATAGAACTATACCAATAGCAGATAGAATAGTCCAAGTATTAGCAAAACTTATATCTGAACGAACATCAGGAAAACTTGTAACAATGAGTGAAGATAGATTTTATGCAAGCTATTGGGATACAATAGAACGCTTGCAAGTTACACGCTTGCAGCCATATTCATGTAGACACACATATTTTACACGACTGGCAGAAGCTGATGTGCAACCTGGAGTAATAACAGCAGCAGGTGGACATGAGTCATACTCAACAACAATGTCCTATACTCATGTAAGATTGGAAAAATTACTTGATGCAGTAAATAAAATAGACCCTAAAAACGGCAAGAGCCAGAGCAATTAAGCTCTGGCTTTTATATTGGGAAATAATAGGGGGACAGTTCGTGGCGGGAAATTAAAGTAGAGATTATAATACTTATTCAAAAATCGATAAAATAATTTGAAGGACTTACCGCCACTAACATAAGTATACCTTAGGCTTATACATAAATCAATATTAAGTGGGAATAAAGTGGGAATAAAAATGGAATGAAAGAGGAACAAAAACAAACCACTTATACTTTTAACTGTTATTAAACCATAATAAGCATTAAATATAAGGATTTGCACCCCACCTGTACCCCATGCTAAAATAGGCTAAAAAGTTATATAAAACAGACTAAAGACAATAAAAAAACGCTGTAACTAAGTGTTACAGCGTTATATGGCGGAGAAAGAGGGATTTGAACCCTCGCGACACTTTCGCGCCCTACTCCCTTAGCAGGGGAGCCCCTTCACCACTTGGGTATTTCTCCAGCTTGTGGCGGAGAGGGTGGGATTCGAACCCACGCGCCCTCTCGGACAAACGGTTTTCAAGACCGCCTCGTTATGACCACTTCGATACCTCTCCGAATCTCCGTCTGACAAGCAAATATATTTTAACAAATAGATAGGTATATGTCAACAACTTTTTTAATATTTTAGAAAAAATTTTTTTTACAAACAAAAAAGCTCAAAGCATAACAGCTCTGAGCATTATTTATTTAAATCATTTATAATAATTTGCCTTACCTGTTCTGGCAAAGTATGAGCTTGTTCTCTTGTCATACCTTTGGTTTCTATTGGCTTGTGTATTGTGACTTTTACTTTAGCCGCATTTATAAAAGCATGGGGATTAGCCTCGAGTAGTTTATAAGAGCCATCTATTGTTACAGGAACAATAGGCTTACCCACCTGTGCAGCGATGCGAAAAGCACCAGCTTTAAAAGGTTTAACAGGGGCACCTTTAGACCTAGTACCTTCTGGGAATATGGTTAAGCTGTGACCTTCTTTAAGCATTTTAGAGCCATTTATAATAGTTTGAGCACCGGCTCTAGGACTGCCTCTATCTACGAATAGGCAATGAAGGTGACGCATCCAAAGGCGAACACAAATAAGATGTTCTAGTTCTTTTTTAGCAACAAATCCACGCACATCGCCCACCATACTTAGCATAATTGGTATATCAAAATAACCTTGATGGTTAGCTGCTACCATATAAGCAGTATCTTTAGGCAAGTTCTCCTCACCTATTACAGTTATCTCACCACCAGCGAGTTTTATAAGACGTCTTGCCCAGTTTTTAACGAAATGAGCGACAAATTTACTAGCTTTTTCTGGATTTTTCTTTTCTAGATATGTTATATAGCCACTTACTGGCAGGGTTAAGAGCAGATATAACCAAAAGTACGCAAACCAAATAATGGTACGCAAAAGCATATGTTTTCCTCCAATGCTACGAAAAATTAGCTGCATAGAGTTTATCTATGCAGCAGATATTGAACACTGTGTACATTTTCTATTTTATCTAAAAGGGTTTAATTTTTCAAGCATTTTTCTATTTTTTTCGTATTATCACATATATTTCTCTAAAAATGGCAATAATTCATCAAAACTTTTATTTATAATTATATCACTTGATGTTTCAAGTTCATATTTTCTGTGTAAATACCATTCTTCACAAATGCCACATACTAAAAAACCGCCTTTTTTAGCAGAAGTTGCCGCATAAGGAGCATCTTCACAAACAAGACACTCACTAGGGTTAACTCCCATTTTGTGTGCCGCCGTTAGGTATATTTTAGGATTTTCCTTACTGCTTCCAACCTCATCAACAGTTATTATATCTGTTAAATATTTTTTCATACCATGATACTCTAAAACTTTTTCTGCTTGGTGTTTAGAGGTGAGTGTTGCCACAGCCATTTTAATATTATTATCAGCTAATTTCTGCATAAGATTTAATGCACCATGTCTAGCCCTTGAAAGTTTTCTATATCTTTCAATAACAACAGCGTCCATTTCATCTGAAAGCTGTTTAGCAGTTACAGGCAGATTATATTTCTCACAAAGATATTCTAAAACCTCAATTTGGCTCATAGGGTCGATTACTTCATAATCTTGCTTAGTTGGGATAACACCGAATTTAGCAACTGATTCATCAATTACCTTATCCCAAACAGCCATAGAATCAATGAGAGTACCGTCCATATCAAAAATGACACCACGAATCATTTTGCTGTTACCTCCCTAGCAATTTTATAAAGGTTTTGAGTAGATTTTTTTATATCTTGTTGTGCAAATATTCCAGAAACAGCACAAATGCCAGCAAGACCAGTGTTTTTAAGTTTTAAAGCGTTATTTTGGTTTATTCCCCCAATAGCAACGACAGGAATATTGACACATTTACAAATTTCAGCAAAAAACTCCAAATTCATAGGTTTAGCATCTGTTTTGGTTTCAGAGCCAAATACAGCACCAGAGCCTATATAATCAGCACCACTAGCCTCAGCAAGCTTTGCAGTTTCTATTGTTTTGGCAGTAGCACCGATTATAGCATCTTTGCCAAGTATTTCCCTAGCCTGTTTTATATCGCCATCTGACGCACCAAGGTGCACACCGCAACCGAGAGCTTTGGCAACAGATACTCTATCATTTATAATGAGCGGAATATTATATTTTTGACTCACAGGTAAAATTTCGCTTGCTCTTTTTATATATTCCTCATCAGAGATATTTTTTTCACGGATTTGGATGATAGTAGCACCGCCTAAAATAGCCTGCTTAACATCTTGAGCAAGAGAGCGACCTTGAAGCCAACTTCTGTCAGTAATAGCATATAAAGTTAGTGTTTCTGGGTTCATTTTTATCATACCCTTTCATAATAAAAGCATTAAGTAACACAATCATAACATATAAAATTATAATAGTATAGCAGAACCGACAGAAATAATAATAGCAGTTATAAGTCCCGCAATACCTATGGCAAGACCGCTCATAGCACCCTCTATCTCGCCTAATTGCAAAGCTCTTGAAGTGCCAACAGCATGTGACGCCGTACCGATAGAAATGCCAGTTGCAACAGGGTGTTTAAAACCGAATAATTTAAGTATGGTAGGCAAACACAAAGCACCAGTAATACCTGTTATAAATATTGCAAGAGATGTTATAGCTGTAAGACCACCTAGTGAAGAGCTAAGAGCAACACCTATTGGAGTTGTTACCGATTTAGGCAAAAGAGATTTAACTATTTGCCAATCCAGCCCGAAAAGGTTTGCAAGTATATATACACTTATAATTGAAACCACAGAGCCGACAAATGCACCTGCTAGAATAGGCAAAAGGTGTTTTTTTAGTATTTCCAGCTGTCTATAAATAGGAACAGCCAGAGCAATGGTTGCTGGTGTCAAAAATAGATTTATCACTCCACCGCCCTCGTTATATTTTTCCAGAGGGATTTTAAATACAACTAGAATAAAACCTACGATTATACATGATATTAAAAGTGGGTGAGCAATTGGTGATTTAGTTTTGTCATTTAGCCATACACCAAATGAGTAAGCAATAATTGAAAGAGCTAAGAAAGCTATTGGAGAAGTTAAAGCATTATACATTTTTATTTTTATCCTTTCTTTTGCTTTGTAAAATCAAGATATAATGTACAGTTGCAGCAGTTGCCAGAGCAGTTAAAAAAGTGGTTATTACACAAACTGCAATAATGGCTATGAATTGACTTTTAATCTGAGCATAAATATCTAGTATACCAAGACTTACAGGTAAAAAGAATATAGCCATATTTTTAAGGAAGAAATCGGCTGCATGCTCTACCTGACGAGCCTTTATCAGTCTGGTTGCGAGTAAAGCAAGCAGTAAAATCATACCTAAAACATTAGCTGGCAATGCCCCACCTATTAAAACAGATATAACCTCACCTATCACACAGATAGCGAGTATTACTCCAAGTTCTCTTAAATAATTCACAAATTTCGACCTCCATTTTTGATTACATTGCATAGTATACGCCTATAAAGCCGATTTGAAAAGGGTTTTAACCATTTTAACCCACATTGCAATTTAAAAAATGTTGTGATAGACTAATATTTGCCGAATACTTTCGGTTAAGGAGTTAATATGTCAGAAAAAAATACTATGACAAAGAATGCGGTATTATTTTTACCTGCAAAAATATTAGAGGGCGTACTGCTTTTAATGATGTCCTCAATGTATACGCATATATTTACCGAATCTGCGGCTGGCTCATTTGGACTTGTGCAGCAAGTTATAAATTTTTCATATTTACTTATTGCGGCATGGATGGCAAATGCAAGCACACGTTATGCAGCCGAGGAATATAAGCGAGATAAAGCGAGCGGGTTATTATCTACAATGACCGTAGTATATTTAATTATGGGCATTGTAAGTGTTATAGCATGTACATGCATAGCAGTTATATGGCAAGACAGCAGTTTTATGTTTGGAGCTATTATGTTCTGCACATATACAGCGTTTACTATTTTAATAAATACGCTTGTACAGCTTGATAAAGTAAAACCAGCAATTTTATTTTCCCTTATTTCAGCGGTTTTAAAACTTTTGGTAGCGTTTATATTGGTTGGAGGAAAAAATAACTTCCCAGACCCGAAACCTGCATTTATAGCCAATATAGTAGCCGATGGTATAGGAGCAATCGGAGCTATATTTGCACTAAAAATGCCAAGCGTTGTAAGATTTAAGTTTTCAAGCAAAGATATGTTAAATAAGATGTTAACATATGGCGTACCGCTTATGGGCGTGGCACTTTGCTCTGGACTTTTAACGCTGTTTGATAGATTTTATATCTATGGTATGTTTGATAGAGCAACAGGAGCTATATATTATTATAATAGCTCAATTCCAAACTCGGTTTTTACAATGCTTTCGGTAGGTGTACTAAGAGGAGTATATCCTGCGGTTTTAAGGGCATGGAATGAGCGAAGTAAAGACGAAGCCAAAATCTTGCTTGGTTCAGGTGTAAGGCTTTATATGCTTGTAGCCTTACCGGCAGCGTTTGGACTTGCGGCAGTATCACATGCGTTTTGTTCGGTGTTCTTTGCCGATGGATATGAAGCCGGAGCATCTGTAATAGGTACAACAGCGTTTGCAATGGTGTTTATGGGACTTACAGAATATTCAAATAAAGGCTATGAACTTGAGCAGGACACAAGACCTGTTTTAACCAACTGTATGATAGCAATGATAGTAAAAATAGTAGCTAGTATTGCATGCGTTCATGCATTAGGTTTTACAGGTGGTGCAATGGGTTCACTTATCGCCTTTGCAACATATTTTATTTTAACTTCGATAAGAGTTAGAAAATATTTTATGTGGCGAGTTCCACTGGGTTCATTTATAAGAATATTGGTTTCAGCCGTACTTTGCGGACTAGCGGCATATTCTTGCACATTTTTACCAATCGGTGAATTTTTAAAACTCATTTTATCAATAGTAGCCGGTGGATTTGTGTATACAGTGTGTATTATAGCCTCTGGTGAAGGTAAAGAAGAAGTTAAAATGATACTTGCAAAAATTAAGAAAAAATGATAAAAAGCCCGTTGAGCTAAAGCTCAACGGGCTTTTAAAATTATAGCTTAGGGAATAATTCCTGCTCAACAGCAGCATCAAGAGTAACGCCAGAGAAACCAACGGAAGCCATACCGTCAATAAATCTGTTAACGGTAGACATTACCATTGACATATTATCAGCGAAGAAAGTTACAATTGACTGTAAATCTTTAGAGCAGTCAATAAGAGTATTGTGCTTTAAAAAAACCTGACCTGCATGGTCAAATAAACCAAAGTAACCGATTGCACTAAAGTTATTGCAGTAAGCACAAGCGGCACGCAGATGACCAAAGTTTTCCTTTGGAGCGTTCTGGAATAGGGTTACAAAGAATTGTAACATGCCGTTATCCTCGCCACCTGGTAAAGGCATAGGAATAAAGCAACATTCAACAGTGACGTCCATTTGAGCCTTGCCCTGCTTAGGAGGTTCAGCATGGAGAATCATTGGTACATTTTCAGCTTTCATTGTTTCAGCTTTAAATCCATTCTGGTTTAAAACTTCAGACATACATTTTAAAATTTGTTCTTGTTTTTCTACTTTCATATAGACTCCTTAAATTTACTTCACGCCGATATCTGTACGGAAGTGTACACCATCGAAGTGAATTTTCTTAACATCAGCATACGCTTTTTTGATTGCTTCGTCAAGAGTTTTTGCATTAGCAGTTACACCCAATACACGACCGCCATTAGTTACCATAGTACCATCAGAGAGTTTAGTGCCTGCATGATAAACCATAGAATCGGTTACATCGTCTAAACCAGTGATAACTTTACCCTTTTCATATTTTGCAGGATAGCCACCAGATGCCATACAAACACAGCAAGCGGCATTATCAGACCATTTAATATCAATATCTGCTAAAGTGCCATCAATAACAGCGTTAAATATATCAAAAATATCGGTTTCAAGTCTTGAAAGTACAGCCTGAGTTTCAGGGTCACCGAAACGAGCGTTATATTCAATAACCTTAGGGCCCTTTGGAGTGAGCATTAAACCGAAATAGATAACACCCTTAAAGGTTCTGCCCTCTTTAGCCATAGCATCAATGGTTGGGCGGAAAATAGTATCCATGCAGATTTTAGCTATTTCATCTGTATACATTCTTGATGGAGAGAAAGCACCCATACCGCCAGTATTAGGGCCTTTGTCATGGTCGTAAGCACGTTTGTGGTCTTGAGCGGAAGGCATAGTTTTTATTGTTTTGCCATCGGTAAAAGCTAAAACTGAAACTTCAGGGCCTGTTAAAAACTCCTCAATAACAACTCTAGCACCGGCAGAGCCAAAAGCACCACCGTCCATAGCGTCCTTAACTGCATTTATAGCATCTTCTTCGGTCATAGCAACAGTAACACCCTTGCCGAGAGCTAAACCGTCAGCTTTTACAACAATAGGAGCACCCTGCTCCTTAATGTACTGGGTAGCCTTAGCAGAGTCCTCAAAAACAGAATAATTTGCAGTAGGAATATTGTATTTGTGCATTAAATCCTTAGCAAAAGACTTAGAGCCTTCAATAATAGCGGCATTTTTATGAGGGCCAAATGCACGAATACCCGCATCTTCTAAAGCATCAACCATGCCAAGAGCTAAAGGGTCATCAGGAGCAACCATAACTAAATCAGGCTTATTTTCCTTAGCGAAAGCCACCATTTTTTCTATATCAGTAGCGGTTATATCAATACATTCAGCAATGCTTGCAATACCGCCATTACCTGGAGCACACCAAATTTTATCTACTTTTGCACTTTTGCTAAGAGCGTGACAGATAGCGTGTTCACGACC